>JADCJL010000023.1 GCA_020247055.1 Acidobacteriaceae bacterium
CTACCTCTCCCGCCGCGCCAACCGCTGGGTGTTGAACGATACCTATCCCGACAAGGAACGCAACCAGAACGTCTATCTGTTCGACACCAAAACCGGCGCACGCACCCCGCTTGCGAGCCTTCACGCCCCGAAAGAGTACACCGGCGAATGGCGCTGCGATACCCATCCGCGCTCGAGCCCAGATGGGCGCAGCGTCGTAGTCGACTCCGCGCACGCCGGCGGTCGCCAGATGTACCTTCTCGACATTCGCGCCTTATGACATACTGAGGTCAGCTGGCAGGAGGGAGTTCCTATGGCACGTTTTCGAGTTTCTCTGGCGGCTTTTGCGCTAGCCGGAATCATGCAGGCACAGGAGCCGGCTCCGGCTCCCGCACCCACCGGTGGGGGCGGGCCGGGAGGCGCCGGCGGCGCCGCTGGTGGCGGCATGCAGCAGCCCACCATGCCGAGCCCCGGCCAGGGCACGCAGCAGCCGGGCCAGGGCCGTAATCCCTTTCCCACGCAGGACCCCAACCAACAACAGCAGCAGCGCATGCCCGAAATGCAGCGGGCCATCTTCCTCTCGGGCAAAGTCATGCTCGACGATGGCACCCCGCCACCCGAGCCGGTCACCATCGAACGCGTCTGCAACGGTAACCCGCGCCCCGAAGGCTACACGGACTCGAAAGGACGCTTCAGCTTCGAACTCGGGCGCAACTCAAGCATGATGGCCGACGCCAGCACCAACATGAACGGCGACGGTTTCGGCGGCGGTATTCCCGGCCAGCCCCAGCGCGGCGGCTTCGGCGGCGGCGGCTTCGGCGGCAACGCCAATATCGAACAGCAGCTGATGGGCTGCGAACTGCGCGCCTCCCTGCCTGGCTTCCGCAGCGATCTGATCAACCTCACCGGCCGACGCGTCATGGACAACCCCGACGTCGGCACCATCGTGCTCCATCGCCTCGCCAACGTCGAAGGCTTCACCTTCAGCGCCACCTCCGGCCTCGCCCCCAAAGACGCCCGCAAGGCCTTTGAAAAGAGCCGGGAACTGCTCAAAAAGAAGAAGCTGCCCGAAGCGCAGAAGGAGCTCGAGAAAGCCACCTCGCTTTACCCCAAATACGCGGCGGCCTGGTACGATCTCGGCCGGGTTTACGAAGCCCAGAAGCAGGTGGAGCCGGCGCGGAAAGCCTTTGAATCCTCCATCGCCGCCGACGCCAAATTCGTCAGTCCCTACCTGAACCTCGCCGGCATCTTCGCCCAGGAAGGCAACTGGGAGAAGACGGCCGAGCTCACCGCCAAGGCCGTGAAGCTCAACCCGTTTGAGTACCCGACCATGTACTTCTACAACGCGGTCGCCAACCTCAACCTGCAGAAACTGGACGACGCCGAAAAATCGGCCCGCGAAGCCCGCAAACTCGACGCCAAAAACCGGATCCCCAAGATCGACCACGTGCTCGGCATCGTCCTCGCCCAAAAGCGCGACCTGCCCGGCGCCAAGGACAGCCTGACGGCCTACCTCAAAGCCAGCCCCACCGCCGGCGATGCCGATACGGTCAAAAAGCAGCTCGAACAGATCGACAAGATGATCGCCGAGGGCCAATAAGCCGGCATGCAATTCGCTGACGAACTGGAGCAGGTGCTCCCCGCCGACCTGCCCCACCGCGCCCGCGTGCTCGCCCACGCCGCCCGGCATCTCGAACTGATCATCGCCGCCAATGAGCACCTGAACCTGACCCGCATCACCTCCCCGCGCGAAGCCGCCATCAAGCATGTGCTCGATGCCGTGCTCCCCTGGCGCCTGTTCGCCGGCGCCCGGCGCGTGGTGGACGCCGGCTCCGGACCGGGTTTTCCCGGCGTGCCGCTCTCGCTCGTCCTGCCGGAGGTTCGCTTCCTCCTCGCCGAAAGCGTGCAGAAAAAGGCCCGTTTCCTCGACGCGGCCGTCGCCGAACTGAACTTGCCCAACGTCACCGTCCTCCCGCAGCGTGCCGAAGAGGTCCTCCGCACCGCCAAAGCCGACGTGGTGACGGCCCGCGCCGTCGCCCCGCTCTCCCGCGCCGTCGGGCTGTTCGCCCCCGCGGTCAAGGCCGGCACGCGGGCGTTCTTCTATAAAGGGCCCGACGCCGAAACCGAAATCGCCGAAGCCGCCGCCGAAACCCGGAAGCACCGGATGTTCCTGCGCCTCGTCGACCGCTACGAACTCCCCGACAGTTTCGGCGTCCGCACCGTGGTGGAGATGAGCCGGTATGGGAGACTGGAAGATCGGAATGACAGCTCCCGTTCTGACTGACGAAAAATTGCAGCGCCGGACGCTGTCCCTCGTTTTTGTAACCGTTTTCCTCGACCTGCTCGGCGTCGGAATCCTGATCCCGATCATCCCCTATCTGGTCCGCCAGTTTGAAACGGATGCCACCACGGTGGGCCTGCTGAGCCTCTCCTACTCAGCGGCGCAGTTCCTTGCCTCGCCCGTGCTCGGCGCGCTCTCGGACCGCTACGGACGCCGGCCGGTGCTCGTCTTCAGTATTCTCGGCTCCGCCCTCGGCTTCTTCCTGTTCGGCTGGGCGGCCACGCTCTGGCTGATGTTTTTCGCCCGCATCGTCGACGGCATCACCGGCGGCAACATCTCCACCGCGCAGGCCTGCCTGGCCGACATCTCGACTCCGCAGGACCGCGCCAAGAACTTTGGCCTCATCGGCATGGCCTTCGGCCTCGGCTTTATCATCGGCCCCGCCCTCGGCGGTCTGCTCAGCAAGATCAGCATTCACGCTCCCGCCTACGGCGCCGGCTGCATGGCGCTGATCACCTCCGTTTTTGCCTTCTTCCTCCTGCCCGAGACCCTCCCGCCGGAGCGTCGAAAGACCGGTCGGGCGCAGTGGCGCGACCTGAATCCCCTGCGGCCCGTCGTCGCGGCCTTCCAAAATGCGTCTCTCCGCGCGCTGCTCGTGAGCCTGTTCCTCCTGAACTTCGCCTTCGCGGCGCTGCAGACCAACTTCTCGGTCTTCACCCTCGCCCGCTTCGGCTGGGGGCCGGAGGACAACGCCTGGACCTTTGCCTTCATCGGCCTCATGGTGGCCTTCAATCAGGGTTTCCTGATCCGGCGGTTAACCCAGGTGGCCCAAGAGCGCACGCTGGCCATGTGGGGCTTTGCCCTGTTCGCCCCCGGCTTCGTCCTCATCGCCGTCGCCACCGAAGGCTGGATGCTCTACCTCGCCAGCGGCCTGATCGCCACCGGCAGCAGCCTCACCAACCCCATCCTCACTTCGTTCATCTCCCAGCGCGTCAGCAGCCGGGAGCAGGGCTCGATTCTGGGCACCACGCAGGCGGTGCTCAGCCTGACCCGCGTGTTCGGCCCCCTCTGGGCCGGGCTCGTGTTTGACCGCTTCGGGGCTGGCTCGCCCTACTGGTCCGGCGCGGTCTTTATCGTTGTCGCGGCGCTCTGCGCCTGGCCGGTGTTTCGCAAATGAATCTCCTCCTCGCTACCCTGCTCGTTGTCTCCGTCGATGGCCTGGACCAGCGGTATCTGGAAAACGCCGACCGCCTGGGCCTGAAGATCCCGAACCTCCGGAAACTGATGCGCGAGGGCGAATGGTCCCGCGGCGTCCTCGGCATCGTCCCCACGGTCACCTGGCCCTCCCACACCACGCTCATCACCGGCGCCACGGCCGAAGAGCACGGCATTCTCTCGAACCGGCGGCCGGCCTCCGAAGGCGGCGACTACTACTGGGACGTCAACCTCCTCAAGCGGCCCACCCTGCTCGACGAAGCCGCCAGGGCGGGCCAGACCACGGCCGTCATCACCTGGCCGGTCACCGTCAACGCGCCCGTCACCTACAACCTGCCCGAGTACTTCAAAAAACGCCGCGGCGGCGCCATGGATACCCCCTCCATCTGCGCCAAAGCTAAACCCGCCGGCCTGTGTGAACAGATCGCCGCCCGCTTCCCGAGCTTCCGGCAGGAGTGGATGGACGACCGCACCCGCACCCTCGCCGTCCGCTACTTCCTCGCCCAGCCAACCGACCTCGTTCTCGTGCACCTGGTCGACCTCGACAGCGAGGCCCATGAAACAGGACCCTTCTCAATTGAGTCAAACGCTTTACTGGAGTATACGGATGAACTCATCGGGACCATGGCGGCGGCATTGCCCAAGGGAGGGCGGCTCGTGGTAGTGTCGGACCACGGCTTCGAGGCCGCCAAGTCGGAGGTGCATCTGCGCGCCGAAGCCCCCCGGGGCGTCCGGCCCATGGGAGGCTTCGTGCTCGCCGAAGACGACGAAGCCGCCGTCTGGCTTCGTTCCGCGAAAAAGGATGCCAAGTATGGCCTTGGCCGCGAAATTCCCCCGGAAGAGGTCCGGCGCCTCGCCCCCCAACTGGCCGCCGCCAAGGGGATCTTTGAAAGCGCCGAAGGCGTCTGGTTCGGCTTCGGTAATCTGAAGTTACTCCAGCAGCCTCGCGAAACCGGCAACCACGGCCACTGGCCCACCCGCTACCGGGCCGTCTATCTGGCCTGGGGCAAGGGGTTGCGCGCCCGGCGAACCCCGGAAATCCCTATGCAGCAGATTTATGAGAGGCTGCGCTCGCTCAGTGGTCTATCTTCTACAATAGAAATAAGATGAGTATGCTTTCCCAGCGACTGGTTGTTGGTGTCGCGCAGAAGCAAATCCTAACCCCTGGCCTCGTCCAGCTGGTGACGGTTCTGCAGCTAAACCGGCTTGAGCTCAAGGACATGATCGCCCAGGAGGTCGCGCAGAACCCGGTTCTCGAGGAGTCGCTCGACCCGTCCGAAGAGTTGACCCCGGCCGAACTCCAGGAGATTCTCGAGCGCGAACGCGTCGCCAACCCGGCCGACCAGGAGCTGCTCACCGCCGCCGGCACCGAGGCCGAGTTTCAGGCCGAACGCAGCGGCGATGCTCCCGAAACCCTCGCCGATGAGCCCGCCGCCGCCGCCACCACCGATCCGTTCGACGAGATCGACTTCGACAACTACTTCAACGAGTATCTCGAACCCGGCTTTAAGAGCCCGGCCGGTGAGAATCCCGAAAAACCGAGCTGGGAGACCTTCGCTTCGGCTCCCGTTACCCTGGGCGACCATCTGCGCAGCCAGCTGAGCCTGCTCGTCATGCCCGAAGAGGTCCGGGACGCCTGCGAAAGCGTCATCGGAAATCTGGACGACAACGGATACATCACCGCCACCGCCGAAGAGATCGCCTCCTACGGCGACCATACCGTGGACGATGTCGAAAAGGCCATCGAAGAGGTGCAGTCGCTCGACCCGGCCGGCGTCGGCGCCCGCAACGTCCGCGAGTGCCTGCTGCTGCAGCTTGAAAACCGGCGCGCCATGGGCAGTGTCGCCTGGCAGATCCTCGACCAGCACATGAATCTCCTCGAGGGCCGGCAGTACCGCGAGTTGGCCAAGCTGCTGCGCCGTCCGATTGAGCATGTGCAGGTGGCCGTCGAGGCCATCAAGCACCTCGACCCCCGGCCCGGCCTGCGCTACTCCGGCCCCGGCGCCCGCACCGTCGAGCCGGACGTCTATATCTACAAGGATGGCGACAGCTATCACGTCGAACTCAACGACGACGACATGCCCCAGCTGCGGCTCAACCGGCAGTACATCCGCATGCTCGACCGCGAGCAGCAGCCCGACAAAGACGTCCGGAACTACGTCAAGGACCGCTTCAACGCCGCTTCCATGCTGCTCAAGAACATCGAGCAGCGCAAGCAGACGATTCTCAAGGTCTGTCACTGCGTCATCGACCGCCAGCGGGAGTTTCTTGAACTCGGGCTCGACTACCTGCGGCCGATGATGATCAAGGAGCTGGCCGAAGAGATCGGCGTCCACGCCTCCACGGTCAGCCGCGCCGTGGCCGGCAAGTACGCGCACACCCCGCAGGGGGTCTTCGAACTGCGCTACTTCTTCTCGGAGGCGGTACAGGGACCGAGCGGCGGCTCCACGTCGCTGCAGCAGCTGAAGCGGATGGTGAAAAAGATGATCGGGGAGGAGGACCGCTCGAAGCCCCTCACCGACGATCAGATCGCCATCAAACTACAGGCGGAAGGAATTAGCGTAACGCGGCGAACGGTGGCCAAGTACCGGGAGGACCTCAAAATCCCGGCTACCCACCAGCGCCGCCTGAGGGACTAAAACAACTATGAATCTTCACTACACCGGCGGTAATGGCGAGTTAACGCCCTCCCAACTGGCCAAGCTCGAGAAGCGTTTCGTGAAACTCGGCAAGATGATCGATGGAAAAGGGGAGAAGGAAGCCCACGTGATCCTCACCCCGGACAAGCTCAAAAAGAAGGCCGAAATCACCGTCAACTTCCAGCATCACTCGCTGGTTTCGGTGGCCAAAGGCCCCGCCTACCTGCCCGCCCTCACCGAGGCGCTCGATAAACTCGAAAAGCAGGTCATCAAGCTCCGGGAAAAGAAGCGGGAGTCGGTCCGCGTCGGCGTCAAGCTGGTCGAGACCGTGGCCAAGGAGGCCGCCAAGGAGGCCGCCAAGAAGGCGCCGCCCGTCAAAAACGGCCCCAAGGTCCACGCCGCCAAGGTCAGCAAAAAGCCCATGAGCGTGGACGAAGCCGTGCTCGTGGCCATCCGCAAGGCCGTGCCCTACGTCGCCTTCCGCGATGCCGAAACCGAAGGCATCAGCGTGGTCATCCGCCGCGCCGACGGCGACTTCGACTTCTTCCAGGCCTAAGGCCTCGCTACGGCGAAAGACAGGCTCCCGTTGGCAAAAAAAACTCCCTTAAAACAGGCCGGCCGCTCCGAACTCGTTATCATCACGGGGATGAGCGGCTCCGGCAAGGGGACCGTCCTCAAAGCCCTCGAAGATCTCGGCTACTACTCGGTCGATAATCTGCCGCTGGCGCTCATTCCGAAGTTCGCCGAACTCACCGGCAGCAGTCCGCAGATCGCCTCGGCCGCGCTCGTCGTCGACGTACGGGAAGGGGATACGCTCCGGCGCTTCCCCGCCGTCTACGAGCAGATCCGCAAATCGCTGCCCACCCGGTTGCTCTACCTCGAGGCCGACGACGCCGCGCTCGTGCGCCGCTTCAGCGAAACCCGCCGCCCGCATCCGCTCGGCGGCGACCGCAGCGTGGCCGCCAGCGTCCAGGAGGAGCGCAAGCTGCTCGAACCCGTTCGCGCGCTCGCCGATATTGTGCTCAACACCTCGAAGTTCAACGTCCACGAACTGCGCGAAGTCATCGGCGAGAAGTTCGGGGCCGGCCGCGACGAATCGCAGATCCTCATCTACGTCACCAGCTTCGGCTACCGCCACGGCATCCCGCCGGACTCCGATCTGGTCTTTGACGTCCGCTTTCTCCCCAATCCCAACTACATTCCGCAGTACAAAAACCTCACCGGCAAGAATCCGAACGTCGCCAAATACATCCGCAGCTTCCCGCAAACCAACGAATTCATGGAGCGGATCTCCGACCTGCTCTGCTATCTGCTGCCGCACTACATCGAAGAAGGCAAAAGCTACCTCACCATCTCGTTCGGCTGCACCGGCGGCCACCACCGCAGCGTCATGATGGCCGAAGAGATCCGCAAACGCCTCGGCAAAATGGGCTACCGCGTCAAGGGGCTGCACCGGGATATTCAGAAGTAAGATAGGGCCCATGGGGAACATCGGCCTCGAAGTGTCGCTCATTCTGCTGCTCGTCCTGGCCAACGGCCTGTTCTCGATGGCCGAGATGGCCGTGGTCTCCTCCCGCAAGGCCCGGCTGCGCCAGCGCGCCGAAGAGGGCAGCAAAGGCGCCGCGGTCGCGCTCGGCCTCGCCGCCAATCCGCACGATTTTCTGTCCACCGTCCAGGTCGGCATCACGATGATCGGCACCCTCGCCGGCGCCTTCGGCGGAGCCACGATCGCCGAAAAACTGGCCGTCCAGCTCCGGGAGTTTCCCCTCCTCGCCGCCTACAGCGACTCCATCGCCATCACGCTGGTCGTCCTGGTCATCTCCTACCTCTCGCTCATCCTCGGCGAACTGGTGCCCAAAAATCTCGCCCTCAGCAACGCCGAAGGCATCGCCGCCGCGCTCGCCCCGCCCATGTTCTGGCTCGCCCGCATCGGCGCCCCCGCCGTCGGCCTCCTCACGCTCTCAACGCGCCTCGTCATGAAGCTGCTGCCGTTCCGCCCCAACGAAGACGCCCCGGTCACCGAAGAGGAGATCAAGGTGCTCATCGCTCAGGGCACCGAACACGGCACTTTTGAAGAGGCCGAACAGGAGATGGTCGAAGGCGTCTTCCGGCTCGGCGACCGGCGCGTGGTCGATCTCATGCAGCCGCGCGGCAAAGTGGTCTGTCTCGACCTCACCGCTCCCTGGGACAGCAACCGGGAAATCATCCGCCGGACCCCCCACTCCCGCTTCCCGGTCGTCGACGGCGACCTCGACGGCGTGGTCGGCGTCATCCACATGCGGCAGCTGTTCCTGGCGCTCGAGTCCGGGCAGCCGCCCAACCTGCGCACGCTCGCCGCACCCCCGCTGCTAGTGCCGGAGACCACCCCCGCCCTCGACGTGCTCGAACAGCTCCAGCAGACCGGCGAGCAGATGGCGCTCGTCGTCGACGAGCACGGCGGCGTCGACGGCATGGTGACCCTCACCGACCTCATGCAGGCCGTCGTCGGCGACCTGCGAGGGCCGGGCGAAGGGGTGCGTTCGCGGATTACCGGCACCGCCGAGGGGGTCTGGCAGGCCGATGGCGCCATGCCCGTTTCCGACGTCAAGGAGGCGCTCGCCTGGCGCGAAGTGCCCGGCGAAGAGGATGGCTTCACCACCCTGGGCGGCTTCGTCCTCGCCCATCTCCATCGCATCCCCGCCGCCGGCGATGCCTTCACCGTCGAAGGCTGGCGGTTCGAGGTGACCGCCATGGAGGGTAATCGCGTCGACCGCGTCCTGATTACGCGATTGGGCGAGCCCCACTAGGCCCCGCCCCGCGCCCCACCTACTTCGTGCAGCGCGTCACAAACGCGGGCGGCAGGTTCCGCCACTCCCACCGCAGCCGCTCCACCTGGCTGAAGTGCCGGTCGAGCAGCTTGTGAAACCGCTGGCCGCCCGGTATCATCAGCCCGATATGGTAGCCAAACAGCGCCATCTGGCCCCCGGGCCGCAAGACTTCATGGATCCCGGAGAGCCCGGCCTCCTGTAACTCCGCGCTAAACGACGGCCACGGCAACCCGCTCACCACGCAATCCACCCCGTCAACCCCCTCGCTCCGGCAGATCGCCGCCAGATCCGCCACGTCCCCTTCCACCACATCGTATTGCGGATACCGCTTCCGCCACGCCGCGCACAGCGCCGGGTTCCGCTCCACCGCGAGGAACCGCACGCCGGGCCCCAGACGCGGCAGCAACGCCTCCGTTACCGCACCCGTACCCGGACCCAGTTCGACCACCACCCGCGCCTCCGCCAACGCCAGCGAGTCGGCCAGATGGCGGGCCAGAAACGGGGAACTCGGACACACGGTCGCCACCGAAAACGGATCGCGGGCAAACTCCCGGAGGATGAGCTTGTAGTCCTCAACCGATTTGGTCTCTATGTTTCTCACCTCATTAGTTTTACCCGATCACCTGCCCTGTTGTCTTGCCATTTGTCAAATCCCCCCAGATAGCGCCCCCCAAGCAGCCCCCCAAAGCAGACTTGACAAATAGCGAAGAAAAAGCGAATATCAGCCCGTGAGCACCTTGATTGGCATCGCCCGCATGGCCGCCGAAAGTCCGCTGCTGGCCGCCAAGCGCCGCGTGGCGTACTTCGACCTCCAAGGTAGAAGCCTGCTCAACCGCTGTTCCGGCCAGCGGCAGTACTTTGAATGGACCGTCAATCCCTACCGCGGCTGCGAGTACGGCTGTCAGTACTGCTATGCCCGCTACACGCACGAATTCATGAACCTCCCGGTCGAGGAGTTTGCCACGCGGATCTTCGCCAAGAACTGGGACGCCGCCATGTGGCGGCGGGACCTGCGCCAGGTGCAGCCCGGCCAGACCATCGCCTTCGGCACCGCCACCGACTGCTACCAGCCCGCCGAACGCCGTTACGGCCTCATGCGCCATCTGCTGGCGGGGCTCGCCCCGCACCGCGGTCTGCGGATTCTCATCACGACGAAGTCGGATCTGGTGGCCCGCGATGGCGATCTGCTCCGCGAGTTGGCCCGGTCGAACACGGTCCGGATCGTGATGACGGTAACGACGATGGATGCGGGCCTCGCCCGCCGTACGGAGCCCTACGCCCCGCGCCCCGACCTGCGGATGGAGGCGGTGGCCGCGCTGGCCTCCCAGGGTCTGGCCACGGGTGTTGCGGCCTCGCCCGTGCTGCCGTGGCTTACCGACGGCGAGGGGTCGCTTGACGCGGTGGCGCGGGCAGCGCGGGCGGCCGGGGCCGCGACGTTTCACGCGCGTCCGCTGTTTTTACGCGACTCCGCCTGGGCCGTTTTTCTTCCCTGGCTCGAACGCGAGTTCCCCGCGCTGGCCCCGCGCTACCGCTCCCGCTACGCCCGCGGGGCCCATGTGGACCGGCTCTACGGCGAGTGGCTCGCCGAGCGCGTCGAGCGGGTGCGCACTCGCCATGGTCTCACGGCACGCGCGGAGGCCCCGGCGCCGGCGCCGCCGCTGCAGCTGCCGCTGTTTTCCTGAGGCTCCCCCATGCCGGGCCAACGAGCGCACAGGCCGAAGAGAGTCTCTTGACGCTGCAAAGTGCTTGGCAGAAAATGGTTGAATATGGCCCCGCCCCTGGACATGGGAGATCACGCCCTGGCGCAACTGCGCTTTATCCGCCAGACCATGGAACGGTCCGGAGAGTTCACGGCCGTGCCCGGCTGGGGCGGCTTCTGGATGGGGGTCACCGCCCTCGGCGCCGCCTGGCTGGCCGCCCGGCAGACGAATCCGGCCAGCTGGCTCAGCGTCTGGATCGCGGAGATGGCGCTGGCCGTGACCATCGGCGGACTCGCCATCTGGCGGAAAACCCACCACGGCGATCGTACTCTCTTTACCGCCCCCGGCCGCCGCTTCTTTTTGAGCTTCGCCCCGCCCGTGGCGGCCGGGGCAGTGCTCAGCGCCGCGCTGTTCCGCCTGCAGCTGTTCAGCGTGCTGCCGGGCCTGTGGCTCCTGTTGTACGGGGCCGGGGTGGCCACCGCGGGGGCCTTCAGCGTACGGGTCGTCCCGCTCATGGGCCTCTGCTTCATGGCGCTCGGGACGCTGGCGCTGGCCGGACCGGCCGAGTTCGGCAACGGCTTTCTGGCGGCGGGTTTCGGTGGCCTGCAGATTGGATTCGGCGTATGGATTGCACGGAGGTACGGTGGCTAGAACAGCAGCGGTGAAAGCAAAGCCGGTCCTCGATGAGTTGGCCCTCGAGGTCAACCGCGAGGCGCAGGCGCTCGAAGGGCTGATTCACGAAAAGATGCGGCTGGGCATCGTCAGCGCCCTGGCGGCGACCGGGTCGATGACGTTTCATGAGTTGAAGGAGCTTCTGCAGACGACCGACGGCAACCTGAGCGTCCACGCGCGAAAGCTCGAAGAGGCCGGCTACATCGAATGCCGCAAAACGTTCGAGAACCGGAAACCGAAGTCCGACTACACCTTGACCGCCGCTGGCCGGGCGGCGCTCGAGAAGTATCTGAGCCATCTCGAAGCCCTGCTCGGCGCCATGCGGAAGCGCTAGGATAAGAGCCATGACCAGACGGAAAGTGATTGCCACGGCGGCCGTCGCCGCGGTGGCCAGCGCCCAGGCGGCGGCCGGCCCCCCGCAGACCCTGCTGCTGCGGCGCTACCAACTGCGCAACAGCGGGGACGCCATGGGGACGACGCTCGCCAAGTTCCTGGAAGCCTCGAAACGTCCGGCGCTCGAACGCGCCGGCGCCCAGGGACTCGGCTTCTTCAGCTCCTTTATCGGTCCCGATACGCCGTACTACCTGACGCTCGAAAGCTATCCGTCGCTGGCGGCGCTTGAAGAGGGGATGAACCGGCTGGCCGCCGACCGGAAGTTTCAAGCCGAACTCGCCGCCTTCAACAAAGCCCCGGGCCAGCGCTTCGTCCGCTACTCGACCCAGATCCTGAAGGGGTTCACGGGCTTCCCCGGCGTCGTGGCCCCGCCCCCGGCCAAAACCCCCCGCCTGTTTGAGTTGCGCACCTACGAAAGCGACGACGCCACCTCGCTCGCCGAGAAGATCCGCATGTTCAACGAGGGCGAAATCGCCATCTTTCAGAAGACCGGCTTGAACCCGGTCTTCTTCGGCGAAACCATAATCGGCGAAAAGCAGCCGAATCTGACCTACCTGCTCTGGTACGACAGCCTGGCCGCGCGCGAGGCCAACTGGAGCCGCTTCATCGCCCATCCCGAGTGGCTCAAGCTGCGGGCGACGCCGGGCTGGAGCGATGCCGAGATCGTCTCCAATATCTCGAACTCGCTGTTGCGGCCCCTGCCGTTCTCCCCCATTCGCTAGGAGTTTTCCGATGACCAATCGTGGTTGGATTCTGGAGCGGCGTCCGGTGGAAAAACTGGATGCCTCGTGTTTTGCCTGGCGCGAGATGGCGTTGGCGCCGCTGACGCCCGGCCAGGTGCGCGTGCGGACCCTGCTGCTCTCGCTCGACCCGACCAACCGCATCTGGGCCTCGGCCGCCGAGAGCTATCTGCCGCCCGCGCCCCTTGGCGAGGTGATGCGCGGGATCGCCGTCGGGGTGGTCGAAGAGTCCGCCGACCCGCGCTGGCAGCCGGGTAGCCTCGTGCAGGGCATGCTGGGCTGGCAGGAGCGCGCCGTCCTCGCCGGCGCCGCCTTGACGCCGCTGCCGCCCGGGGTCACGCCGGAGCAGTGGTTTGCCGTCTTCGGCCACATCGGCATGACGGCGTACTTCGGCCTGCTCGATGTGGGCCAGGCCAAGGCCGGAGAGACCTTGGTGGTTTCGGCCGCCGCCGGGGCCGTGGGGTCGCTGGCGGGCCAGATCGGGAAGATCCTCGGCATGCGCGTGGTGGGTATCGCCGGCGGCGCGGACAAGTGCGCGTGGCTGACGGGAACCTTGGGCTTTGACGCGGCCATCGACTACAAGAGCGAGAATGTGGCCCAGCGGCTGCGGGAGCTTTGCCCTTCGGGCATTGACGTTGTTTTTGAAAACGTGGGCGGCGAGATCATGGACGCGTGCCTCGGCCGGTTGGCGCTGCGGGGCCGCGTGGCGCTCTGCGGCCTGATCTCGCAGTACAACGCCACGACGCCGCCTGCCGGGCCGCGCAATCTGGGCAACGTACTGATGCAGCGGGGACGGATTGAAGGCTTTATCGTGCTCGACTATCTCGCCCGCGCCGGCGAGGCGTTTGCCCGGCTCGGCGAGTGGCTGGCGGCGGGCAGACTGCACTATGCCACCGATGTGGTCCACGGCCTCGAAAACGCCCCGGCGGCGCTCGACCGGCTGTTTGCGGGAGCCAATCGGGGAAAACTGATGTTGCAAGTGGCGGAGAATCGGGAGTCAATCGGCTTACCATGAGAGAGTGAGTCTTCGAACTGTAGCTTTCCTCAGCGTTTTGAGCCTGTCCCTGCCGCCCCTGGGGGCGCAGAGCCGTTCCGCCCCGAGAAAAAGTGGGATCGATCTGGCGGGACTCGATACGACCTGTAAGCCGTGCGACGATTTCTGGCGCTTTGCCAACGGCCTGTGGGTGGACCGCAACCCGATTCCGGCGAGCCAGTCCGGCTGGGGCACCATGTCGGTGGTCTCGGAGGGCAACCGCGAGCGGCTGCGTGCGCTGCTTGAGGAGGCCGCGGCGGGCAACCGGGAGAACCCGGCGGGAAGCCGGGAAAAGAAAATGGGCGACCTCTACGCCGCGTGCATGGATACCGAGGGCGTCGAAAAACTGGGGCTCAAGCCGCTCGCCCGGGACCTGGCCGCGATTGAAAAGATCAGCGACGCCGCGAGCCTGCTGGCAACCCTGGCCGCCTTCCAGAAGAGCTCCCCCTTCGGCCCGGTCTACATCTTCGCGCGGCAGGATGCCAAGAACGCCGCGGCTACCGTAGCCGCCGTGGCGCCCGTCGGCATCTCGCTGCCGGAACGCGACTACTACTTCCGCTCCGACGAAAAGACCAAGGCCATTCGCGCCGAGTTCCTCGTCCACGTGGCGAAGATGTTGACCCTGGCCGGGGCCGCGCCCGAAGAGGCCGCCGCGCAGGCCCAGGCCATCCTTGCCTTTGAAACCCGCCTCGCCGAACCCCGCCTGACCAACGTGCAGCGGCGCGACCCCAACGCCACCTACCACCCCGTGGGTCTGGCCGGGACCATCGAACTCATGCCGTCGTTCGATTGGAAGGCGGCCTTCGCCGATCTGAAGATTCCCGCCTCGACGCAGGTCATCGTCGCCGAGCCCGCCTACCTGAAGGCGGTCGAAAAGGAGTTCACCGCCACGCCGCTCGCCACCTGGAAAACCTGGATGCGCTGGAAGACCATCGCCTCGGCGGCCCCCTATCTGGCCAAGGCCTTCGTCGATGAAAACTTCCGCTTCCAGAGCACGGTGCTCACCGGGGTCAAAGAGCAGCAGCCGCGCTGGAAGCGCTGCACGACGCTGGTGGACCAGACGCTCGGCGATGCGCTCGGCGAGGCCTTCGTCCGGAAGCATTTTCCGCCGGCGGCCAAGACGCAGATGAACGATCTGGTCGAAAACCTGCGGGCCACGCTGCGCGAACAGCTCGAAGCCTCGCCCTGGATGGACGCCGAAACCAAGAAGAACGCCATCGAAAAGCTGAACGCCTTCCGGGCCAAGATCGGCTACCCGGACCGCTGGAAGGACTATGCGGCGGTGAAGGTGGACCGCGGCGACCTGTTTGGCAGCCTCGAATCGGCCAGCGAGTTTGCGCGGATGGAGAACCTGGCCAAGATTGGCAAACCGCTCGACCGGAACGAGTGGGGCATGACGGCGCCGACCGTCAATGCCTACTACAGCCCGTTGCGGAACGAGATCGGCTTCCCGGCCGGCATCCTCCAGCCGCCGATGTTCGATATGGACGCCGATGAGGCGGCCAACTACGGCGCCATCGGGGCGGTCATCGGTCACGAGATGGGCCACGGCTTTGACGATCAGGGCTCGAAATTTGCCTCGAGCGGCGACCTGCGCAACTGGTGGACGCCGGAAGATCGGAAGAAGTTCGAGGCCCGGGCCGAATGCGTCATCAATCAGTTCAATACGCTCGAGGTCGGCGACGGCCTGCGCCACAACGGACGCCTGGTGGTGGGCGAAGCGCTGGGGGATCTGGGCGGGCTGAAGCTGGCCTACCGGGCCTACAAGCGCTCCCTGGGCGGTAAAGAGGCGCCGGTGATCGACGGCTACACCGGCGATCAGCGCTTCTTCCTGGCTTTCGCCCGGGTGTGGGCGACGCAGCTGCGGCCCGAGGCCCAGCGGCTGCGCCTGGCCACGGATCCGCATCCGCTCGGCCGCTTCCGCGCCATCGGCACCCTCCAGAACATGCCGGAGTTCCACAAAGCGTTCCAGTGCAAGGCGGGCGATGCCATGGTGCGTCCGCCGGAACGCCAGTGTGAACTTTGGTGAGGCAAACAGTTGCCAAACGGCTGCTCCCCTTGCTACTATCTAAGTGCGGGGTGGAGCAGCCTGGTAGCTCGTTGGGCTCATAACCCAAAGGTCGCATGTTCAAATCATGCCCCCGCAACCAACCCCATCGCTCTACGCAATGGGGAGTCGGCCGAAAACCTGGCCGCTAAAGATTCAGCCGAAGGATGCTTGGTCCTAGGCTTTGGGTTCGTTTCGCAAAATGGCTCGTTCCGGTACGAAATCGTGCTGACAAACGCTTGGCCGCCTGATAGCCTGTAACTGGGCAAGTCTATTCCATTGTATCAGTTAGGCAGGGTTCGGCCATCTTTGTGAAAATTTCGAGACGCATCTGGCACGCTGTGATACCTTTAGTGGTAGCTCCAGCGTTGGCGTCGGCGGCGGATCTACTCCGCTACGAATCCAGCGTGGATGCGATGGGCTCAACGTTCTCTGTTGCTGCTTACGGACCGGACCGCGACTCGCTCGCCGCCGCCGTCGAGCAAGCGCTCGAGGAAGCCAGGCGGCTGGATCATCTGCTCTCCAACTATCGCCCCGATAGCGAATGGAGCCAAGTGAACCGATTTGCCGGCCAGCGCGAGTTCACCGTCAGCCAGGAGTTGTTCGACCTGCTCGCCGCCTGTTACGCCTATAGTCAACACAGTCAAGGAACCTTCGACATCACGGTCGGTCCGCTCATGAAAGTCTGGGGCTTCTATAAAGGTAGCGGCCGGATGCCGCACCGGGCCGAGATCCGTACCGCTCTGGGGCGTATTGGATATGAGAATCTGCTCTTGAACCCGACGCAGCGCACAGTCCGCTTTGCCAAAAATGGCTTGGAGATCGATCCCGGGGGGATCGGCAAGGGCTATGCGGTCGATCGCATGGCGGAAATCCTGCGCCGCGCCGGGGTTCGGTCGGCCCTGATCAACGCGGGTGGGTCGTCGATGCTCGCCATCGGTACGCCGCCGGGCAAGCCGGGTTGGGAAGTCAAGATCCGGGACCCGCGCGACAGCCGCCAGACCGTGCAGGACCTCGCCTTGAAAGACGAGTCGATGGCCACCTCCGGCAGCTACGAAAAGTTCTTTACGGTGCGACGCAAGACCTACTCGCACATAATGGATCCGCGGACGGGTTACCCGGCCGAGGGTATGTTCTCCGTTTCCGTAATCGCCCCTCGCGGCATTGACAGCGAGGCCTGGACGAAACCGGTTTATATCAATGGCCGCTCCTGGGCGGCCCGAAACATTCCAAAGGGGTTCCGCGCCTATCTCTGTGAAGGGCGCTCGGAGTACCCCGGGGAGGCTAAATGCGCGTGGCTCCAATGAGCAGCCGTTTCCTCGATGCATGCCGCCGCCGGCCCACGGACGTCCGTCCGGTGTGGTTCATGCGGCAGGCTGGTCGTTACATGAAGCAGTACCGGGATATCCGCGCCCGGCATACGATTCTTGAGATGTGCAAGCGGCCCGACCTGGCGGCCGCCGTCACGCTCCAGCCCATCGAGGTGCTCGATGTCGATGCCGCCATCATCTTCGCGGACCTGCTGCTGCCCGTCGAACCGATGGGGCTGAAGCTTGACTATCGCACCGGCGAGGGCCCGCACATCGACAATCCGGTGCGCGACTCGGCCGATGTCGATTCGCTGTCGATTTCGAACGTCGACGACCTCGGCTACGTCGGCGAGTCGATCCAGATGGTCCACAAGGCGCTCGCCAACAAGATTCCGATCATCGGCTTTGTCGGCGCGCCGTTTACCCTCGCCAGCTACATGATTGAGGGCGGCCCGTCGAAGAGTTTCCTCCACACCAAACGGCTGATGTACTCGGACGAGACGCTCTGGCGCCGGTTGATGGGCAAGATCGTCGACGTGCTCGGGCCCTTCGCCATCATGCAGGTGGCCAACGGCGCCCGCGCCATTCAGGTGTTCGACTCCTGGGTCGGCGCCCTCTCGCCCGACGACTATGTCCGCTACGTCGCTCCCTACTCCCGCGCGCTGATCGAACGCATCCGGTCCACCAGCGTCCCGGTGATCCATTTCGGCACCGGGGCCAGCGGCTTCTTCAAGGAGCTGCACGCCGCGGGCGGCGATGTGATGGGCGTCGATTGGCGCGTGAACATCGACCAGGCCTGGATGGACATCTCCTACCGCAGCGCCGTGCAGGGCAACCTCGACCCCGCCGCCCTGTTCGCCCCGCTGCCGGAGTTGAAAGCCAAGGTCCACGAACTGCTCAAGCGCACCGGCACCCGCCCCGGCCACATCTTCAACCTCGGCCACGGCATCCTGCCCGAAACCCCGGTCGAAAACGTCAAAGCGGTGGTGCAGATTGTCCGCGACTTCCGGCCCTGATCGGACCGCGATCCTCGGCGGCGGCATCTCCGGACTCGCCGCCGCCTGGGAGCTTGCCAAGGCCGGCCAGCCGGCCGTGCTCATTGAACAGGACGCCGCGCTCGGCGGGGTAATCCGCACCAACGTGGTGCACGATTGCGTCATCGAGGCCGGACCCGACAGCTTTCTGGCTGCCAAGCCGGCCGCCCTGGAGCTGATCCGGGAGATGGGCCTCGAAGACCAGGTGATCGGCTCGAACGACCATCTGCGCGTCACCTATATCCTCCGCCACGGCCGGCTCATCCCCATGCCCGACGGGCTCATGATGATGATCCCGACCCGGCTGCTGCCGGTGGCGCTCAGCCCGCTGCTCGGCTGGGGCACCAAGATTCGCATGGGTCTTGAGTACTTCGCCGCCAGCCGCGCCGATGCGCCCGAACGCTCGGTGGCGCAGCTGGTGCGCGAACACTACGGGCAGGAGGCGGTGGACTATCTCGCCGAGCCGCTCCTGTCGGGCGTCTACGGCGGCGATCCGGAGACGCTGAGCGCCAACGCCGTGCTCGGGCAGTTCATCGAACTCGAGAAAAAGTATGGCTCGCTCACCAAGGGCACGCTGGCGCTGCGGGCGCAGCGAAAAGGGGGCCCGGGCGGGTCGCTGTTCAAAACGCTAAAGGGCGGCCTGGGGCAGCTCATCGACGCGCTGACGCAGCGGCTCGAGGGCCGGATCGAACGCGTGACCGCCGCGGCGGTGGCCGTCCACCGCACCGCGGCCGGCTGGCGCATCGGCCTCGCCGGCGGGGGGACGGTGGAGGCCGCGCGGGTCATCCTGGCCGTGCCCGCGGGCCCGGCGGCGCGGATCGTCGCCGGCCTCGACGCCGAGCTGGCGGCGCAGCTGGCGGCGATTCCCTATAACAGCTCGATGACGATCGCGCTCGGCTACGACCGGGAGAGCCTCGGGCACCCGTTGAACGGCTTCGGGTTTCTCGTGCCGAAGGTGGAGCGCCGGAAGCTGGTGGCCTGCACCTGGGTCGGCACGAAGTTCAACCACCGGGTACCGGCCGATAAGGCGGTGCTGCGCTGCTTTCTCGGCGGGGCGCATATCGACGCGCCGGACGAGGAGCTGCTCGCGGCCATCCGCGACGAGCTGCGGGACCTGATGGGGGTGACGGCCGCGCCGGCGTTCCATACGGTACAGCGCTGGCGCCGGGCCATGGCGCAGTATACGCTCGGCCATGGCGAGCGGGTGCGGCAGATCCGGACACTGGCCGGCCGCCATCCGGGCCTGGCCCTGGCGGGCAACTTTCTTGACGGGATCGGCATTCCGGACTGCATCCGCAGCGGACAGGCGGCCGTGCGACAGCTGCGGTAAATCGCCCCCCTTCCGGCCCCTTGCTGCTACAATTAAGGTTCAATGAAAGCGGGCGTGGTAGTCTTTCCGGGTAGCAATTGCGATCACGATGCATACTACGCCGTGACGCAGAATGTCGGTGCGCAGGCGGCCTTTCTCTGGCACCAACAGGCGGCGATTCCAGGTGATGTTGACGTCGTGATTCTTCCCGGCGGCTTCAGCTACGGAGACTATCTCCGCTGCGGCGCCATCGCGAAGTTCTCGCCCATCATCGGCGCCGTCAAGCAGTTCGCCGCCGCCGGCGGCATCGTCATGGGTTTCTGCAACGGCTTTCAGATTCTCACCGAATCCGGCCTGCTGCCGGGCGCGCTGATTCGCAACACGGGTCTGAAGTTCCGCTGTCACCCCGTTGACCTCCGCGTCGAAACGACCCATACGCCGTTTACGAGCCTCGCCGAAAAGGGCCAGATTCTCAACATTCCGATCGCGCACGGCGAGGGGTGCTACACCGCCGAACCGCATGTCCTCGATCAGCTCGAAGCCGAAGACCGCATCGTCTTTCGCTACGTGCAGAACCCGAACGGTTCCGCCCGCGACATCGCCGGCATCTGCAACGCCGGCCGCAATGTCCTCGGCATGATGCCGCATCCGGAACGGGCCGCCGATCCTTTGATGGGATCGACGGACGGTCTTGTGCTGTTCCGGTCTCTCCTGTCCGTCCTTGCCGCCAAATAACCGCCGCTGAATAATCAATGAGCACCATCACCCCGGAAGTCGTTGCCGCGCACTCCCTCACGCCGGACGAATACCAGAAGATTCTCTCGCTGCTCGGGCGCGAGCCCTCGCTCACGGAGTTGGGCATCTTCAGCGTGATGTGGAGCGAGCACTGCTCGTACAAGTCCTCGAAGGTCCATCTCAAGAAGCTGCCGACGCGCAGCCAACTCGTGCTGCTCGGCCCGGGAGAGAACGCCGGCATCATCGATATCGGCCACGGCTACGGCATTGCGTTCAAGATTGAGTCGCACAACCACCCGAGCTTCATTGAGCCGTTCCAGGGCGCGGCGACGGGGGTGGGCGGCATTCTGCGCGACATCTTCACGATGGGGGCGCGGCCGATTGCCGTGCTCGATTCCATCCGTTTCGGTCCGCTCGACGACCCGAAGACCGGGGCGCGCAACCGGCGCATTCTCGAGGGCGTCGTCAGCGGGATTGCGCACTACGGCAACTGTTTCGGCGTGCCGACGGTGGGCGGCGAGTGCGTCTTCCACAAATCCTACGACGGCAACCCGCTCGTGAACGTCTTCGCCCTCGGGGTGATTCCGAAGGACAAAATCTTCTTTGGCCGGGCCGAGGGCATCGGCAACCCGGTCATCTACGTCGGCGCCAAGACGGGCCGCGACGGCATCCACGGCGCCACGATGGCCTCGGACGAGTTCACCGAGGAGTCCAAGCAGAAGCGGCCCAATGTGCAGATGGGCGACCCGTTTCTTGAAAAGCTCCTGCTCGAGGCCTGCCTCGAGGCGATGCACACGGGGGCCGTCGTCGGCATTCAGGACATGGGCGCGGCGGGCCTGACCTGCTCGACCTGCGAGATGGGCAGCCGCGCGGGCACCGGCGTCGAGATCGATCTGCAGTACGTCCCGCAGCGCGAGACGGGCATGTCGCCCTACGAGATCATGCTCAGCGAGTCGCAGGAGCGGATGCTGCTGGTGGCCGACAAGGGCCGGGAGCAGGAGATCTTCGACGTCTTCAACAAATGGGGCCTCGACTCGGCCACCATCGGCTTCGTCACCGATGACGGGATGCTCCGCGTGCGCGACCACGGCGCGATTGTGGCCGAGATCCGGAACCGCGACCTGGCCGACGAGGCGCCGATCTACGACCGGCCGCACACCCGGCCCCACCGGAACGTGCCGATGGAGGCCCCGGCGTTCGCCTCGGCCGATCTCAAGGCAGACCTGATCCGGCTGCTGGCGAGCGGTGACCTGTGCAGCAAACGCTGGATTTACGAGCAGTATGACTATATGGTCCGGACCAATACCCTGGCCGGTCCGGGCGGCGATGCCGCCGTTGTCCGCGTCAAGGAGACCGGCACTTCGGTGGCGATGTCGCTCGACGGCAACGGACGCTACTGCTATCTCGACCCGCGGGAGGGCGCCAAGCTCGTCGTGGCCGAAGCGTGCCGCAACGTGTCCACCGTCGGCGCGCTGCCCGTGGCGGCCACCAACAACCTGAACTTCGGCAACCCGCAGCGGCCGGAGATCATGGCCCAACTCGTCGAGGCGATCGAAGGCATGGCCGAAGCCTGCCTGCATTTTGAGACGCCCATCACGGGCGGCAACGTCAGCCTGTACAACGAAACGCTCGGGGAAGGCATTCTGCCGACGCCGGTGATCGGCATTGTCGGCCTGCTGCCGACGCAGGCCCCCGTGCCGAGCCGCTTCCGCGCGGCGGGCCGGACGGTGATGCTGCTCGGCGGCGTGGGCGCGACCGATGAGGTGCACTTTGGCGGGACGCAGTACGCCCATGTGCTGCTCGGGCAGATGTGGGGCCTGCCGCCGGCCCTTGATATGGCGCTCGAAAAGCGGGTGCAGGCCGCCATTCGCGAGATGGTGGCCGCCGGGGTGGTCGACTCGGCGCACGACCTCTCCGACGGCGGATTCGCCGTGGGGCTGGCCGAAGCCAGCTTTGACGGCGTCGGCGCCGCGGTGACGCTCCCCGCATCGGCTCTTCGCCCGGAGCTGCTGCTGTTCCACGAAGGGCCTTCGCGCATTCTCCTGTCAACCAACTCCCCCGAAGAAGTCACGAAACTGGCCGATAAGCACGGTGTTCCCGCTGTGGCTATCGGCGCCACCGTCAATGGTCAGGTCGTCATTGAGGGCTACCTCAGTGCGACAGTGGAAGAACTTCATCAACCTTGGGCGAAGGCCTTGGAGAGTGCGCTAAATGGATGAGACGCCGTTCGACGACAAGCTCCACGAAGAGTGCGGTGTATTTGCGGTTTATGGTCATGAGGAGGCGGCCAAGCTGGCCTACCTCGGCCTGTACGCCCTGCAGCACCGGGGTCAGGAATCGGCCGGAATTGCTTCGAGCGATGGCCGCCATCTGATTTGCCACAAGGCCATGGGCTACGTGGCGGACGTGTTCCCGCCGGCGCAGCTGGCCGCGCTGCCCGGTCACATGGCGATTGGCCACACCCGCTACTCGACGACGGGCGACTCGAAGATGCTGAACGCGCAGCCCTTCAGCGTGGCCTGCAACAAGGGGCTGATCGCGGTGGCGCACAACGGCAACATCACCAACGCCGCGGAGCTCCGGCGGGAGTTGGAGGCCGAAGGGTCGATTTTCCAGGCCTCGAGCGATACGGAGGTGATTCTCCATCTGGTGGCCAAGTCGCGGGAGCGCACGCTGGCCGGGGCGCTGCGCGAGGCGCTGCTTCAGCTGGAGGGCGCCTATTCGCTCGTCTTTCTGGCGCAGGACCGGATTATTGTCGCCCGCGACCCGCACGGCTTCCGCCCGCTGGCCATGGGCAAGATGGAGATCTCCCAGCACAAGATCGGCTACGTCTTTGCCTCGGAAACCTGTGCGTTTGATCTGGTCAACGCCGTCTACCAGGCCGATGTGGAGCCGGGCGAGATGGTGATTGTCGGGCCGGAGGGCGTCACGCGCGAACAGTGGGCGCCGCGCCGGAACAAGGCGCATTGCGTGTTCGAGCACGTCTACTTCGCGCGTCCGGATTCGCTGGTGTTCGGCCGTCCGGTGCAGAAGTCGCGGGAACGGATGGGAAGACTGCTCGCCATCGAGCACCCGGCCGCGGCCGATATCGTCGTGCCCGTGCCGGACTCGGGGGTGGCCGCCGCGCTCGGCTACGCGAGTGAAACCGGGATTCCCTACGGCCAGGCGCTGATCCGCAACCATTACGTCGGCCGCACGTTCATTGAACCGTCGCAGGCGATCCGTGATTTTGGCGTCAAGCTGAAGCTCAATCCCGTGCGCCACCTGCTTGAAGGCAAGCGCGTTGTGCTGGTGGACGACTCGATTGTGCGCGGCACCACCTCGCGCAAGATTGTCCGCATGGTGCGGCAGGCCGGGGCGCGCGAGGTGCATCTGCGGATCTCGTGTCCGCCCACCATCAGCCCGTGCTTCTACGGCGTCGATACCCCCAACAAACAGCAGTTGATCGCGGCGAACTCCTCAAACGAGGAGATCCGCAAGTTTGTTGAAGCGGACTCACTCGGCTACCTGTCGATGGCGAATCTGACCGAGTCGGTCGAAGATCACAACCGGGATTTCTGCTACGCCTGCTACAGCGGAAACTATCCGACGCTGATCCACATCGACGAAATGTCTGCCGACAATCCCCCGCTCGGGTAGCGTGTATGCCGGCCAGCGTCTCCTCCTCCGCGCAAGCTGTCGCGCCCTCCCGGATCCGGGAGATCGCCGAGATCGCGATGACCATGGAGGGGGTGCAGAAGCTCTACTTTGGCGAGTCGAACCTGCCGACTCCGGAGTTTCTCAAAGAGGCGGCGGCCGCCGCCATGGCTGCCGGCTACACCACCTACACCTCTAACGCCGGCCTGCTTTCGACGCGCGAAGCGGTGGCCGAGCACTATCACCGGCGGCACGGCGTCACCCTGGACCCCGCGCGGGAGATCGTCATTACGAGCTCCGGCGTACAGGCGCTGAACCTGTCCATCGGCTGCCTGCTCGACCCGGGCGACGAGGCGCTGATTCTGACCCCGGCGTGGCCGAACGCCTGCTCGATTGTGGCGATGAACCAGGCGCGGGCGATCGAAATGGCGCAGCCGCTGGCCGGGGACCGCTACGCGATCGACTTTGCGGCGCTCGAGGCCGCCGTGAGCCCGCGGACGCGCTTTCTGATGTACACCTCGCCTTCCAATCCGTTGGGCTGGGTGGCGACGCGGGAAGACCAGGAGCGGCTGCTCGCCTTCACGCGCCGCCACGGGCTCTGGCTGCTGGCCGATGAGGTCTACGAGCGGTTGACGTACGGCCCGGCCAACCCGGAGCCGTCCATTCTGCGGCTGGCCACGCGGGAGGATGCCGTGCTGGTGGCGCAGTCGTTCTCGAAGTCCTACTGCATGACGGGATGGCGCCTCGGCTGGCTGGTGGGGCGGGCGGATCTGATCGCCAAGGCGACGCAGCGGAATGAGTTCATCGTCTCGTGCGCGCCGGCCTTTGTGCAGAAGACGGGCGAAGTGGCGTTGCGCGAAGGCGAGCCGTTCATCGCCGAACTGCTGGCCATGCTGCGGGCCAACCGGGACTACTGCGTGGGTGAGCTGCGGTCGATGCCGGGGGTCACGGTACCGGAGCCGGACGGCGCCTTCTATCTGTTCCCGCGGATTGCGGGGCTGACGGACTCGTTCGGCTTTGCCAAGCGGCTGCTGCTTGAAACCAAAGTGGGTCTGGCGCCGGGGGTCGCGTTTGGCGCCGGGGGCGAGGGGTCGGTGCGGATCTGTTACGCGGTGGAGCGTCCGATTCTCGAAGCGGCACTGGGGGCGTTGCGCGGATTTCTGGGGGCAGGGTAGGGCGATGGCGGCGCGGACAATCGCGGAAAAGATGGCGGTATTCTTCGACCGGGAGACACGGAACCGGGGATGGGAATATGTGCGCAGCAACCGGATTACGATCCGGCAGGGGAGCAAGTACGCCATCAAGGGCGTGGCGCGGGGCTCGCAGGAGTACCGCTTCACCATCCGGCTCGACGGGGCGGACGTCCACATCTTTTGCGGGTGCGAAGCCTACCGGAAGTTCGGACCGTGCAAGCACCTCTGGGCGGCGGCGATTGAGGCTGAGCGGCTCGGTTTCCTCTCGGAGATTCGGTGGACGAGCCTCGAGCTGAATCTCGAAGAGGACCGCGATCCGGATGCGCTGCCCGGCGAGGCGGTGCTGCCCAACTGGCGGTTTTATCTGCGGGAGATCGACGCCAAAGCGCCCTATACCCAAGCCCAGCGCCCGGAGGAGCGGCCGGCCGACGAGCAGATTCTCTACCTGATTGATCCGCTCGATACCCTGCGCAACGCCCGGGCTGTTTCGCTGCAGATTCTGGCCCGCACGCCGAACCGGAAGTCGGGCGGGTGGAACCGCACCTCGCCGCTACGGCTTTCGCACGAGCAGCTGCAGGCGATGCCGCCCGGCGAGGACCGCGAGATTCTGCTCAGTCTGGCCGGATCGCGCGGGGTAGTGTCGACGTTTGCCACCTACACCCCGGAGGATATCCCAACCGCTTACGAACTGACGGCGGCGTTGGGCCACAAGCTGCTGCCGGTGCTTTGCGGCACCGGGCGGTGTTTCTTAAAGAGTCCGGCATCCGAGGACCGCTTCCTGCAGCAGCCGCTCGCGTGGGATCCGGAGCCGTTCTCCTTCCGGCTGCTGTGGCAGCAGGGCGGTGATGGCGGCTGGCAGGTCTCCTCGGAGTACTGCCGGGAGGACGAGATGCTGGCGCTCGATGCCTCGACGCAGATCATCGCCGGGGCGTTCCTGCTGCGCGGGCACACCCTTGGCCCGCTGTCCGCGGCCAAGGCGCTGCCGTGGATTCAGTTCTTCCGCGTGCAGGGGCAGATTGCCATCAGCGCGGCCGACACCGATGAGTTTGTGCGGGAGGCGATGAAGCGGCTGCCGGAAGCGGTGCTGCACCTGCCGCTGGCGCTGCGCTACGAACGGGTGGCGGGCGAGCCGCATCCGAGCCTGAAGCTGCGGCAGGCGCAGCGGCGGATGGAACAGGACCCGTTCACGGGCCGCCCCGAGTTTGTGTACGCCGAGGGGGTGGTGGCGCACGCCGAAACGCAGTCGGAGGTGCTGTTTCATCCGGCGGAGCGGAAGCTGATTGAGCGCGATCTCGAGGCCGAACGGGTCGCCCTGCAGGTGTTGACCGATGCCGGATTCCGGCCGACGCAGTACGTGGGCGTCGAGGGGCAGAGCTGGGATATCGCCCCCGGCAAGCTGCTGCCGGCGCTGCGCCGGCTGTTTCAGGCGGGCTGGTACGTTGAATTGCAGGGTCTGCCGATGCGGTCGGCGACGAAGATGAACGCCGCGGTCAGCACGGGTATCGACTGGTTCGAACTGACGGGAGAGGTCCAGTTCGACGACCTCTCCGTACCGCTGCCGCAGCTGCTCAAGGCCATGCAGCAGGGCGATTCGATGTTCAAGCTCGACGATGGCAGCATCGCGATTCTCGACGAGGGGCAGTTGGGGCGGCTGAAGTCGCTGCTGCAGCTGGCGGACATCGAAAAGGGGCAGGTCCGCTTCCAGCGCAACCAGGTGGCGCTGCTCGACGCGCTGTTGGCATCGCAGCCCGAGATCGCGGTCGATGCGAAGCTCGAACACGCCCGTGAGGAGCTGCGCAACTTCAAGGGCATCGGCATGGCGGAGCAGCCGGCCGGGTTTACCGGCGAGCTGCGCGGCTATCAACGGGAGGGGCTCGGCTGGCTCCAGTTTCTGAACCGTTTCCAGTTCGGCGGCTGCCTGGCGGACGATATGGGCGTCGGCAAGACCGCGCAGGTGCTGGCGCTGCTCGAGACGCGGCGGGCGGCGCGGGCGGCCGGCGAAGCGATCGGCCCTTCGCTGGTCGTGGCGCCGCGGTCGCTGATCTTCAACTGGCAGCGGGAGGCCGCGCGGTTCACGCCGCAGATGCGGACGCTGGACTTCACGGGCCTGGGCCGGTCGCTCGAACAGATCGGGGAGGTCGATGTCATCCTGACGACCTACGGCACGCTCCGGCGGGACATCGTAACGCTGCAGAGCCAGCCGTTTGATTACGTGATTCTCGACGAGGCGCAGGCGATCAAGAACTTCGGGTCGGCCTCGGCCAAGGCGGCGCGGCTGTTGAAGGCCACTCACCGGTTGACCATGACGGGCACGCCGGTGGAGAACCATCTGGGCGAGCTGTGGAGCCTGTTTGAGTTTCTGAACCCGGGCATGCTGGGCAAGGCGTCGGTGCTGCGGCTTTCGGGCGCCGGTTCGCGCACCGTGGCGCCGGAGACGCGGGAGCTGCTGGCGGCCGGGCTGCGGCCGTTTCTGCTGCGGCGGACCAAGGAGCAGGTGGCCCGGGAACTGCCGGCGAAGGTGGAGCAGACGCTGTTCTGCGAACTCGAACCGGACGAGCGGAAGCTCTACAACGAACTGCGGGACCACTACCGGTCTTCGCTGCTCGGCGGTAACTCCCGCACCTGGAACAAGCGAAAGCTGCAGGTGCTCGAGGCGCTGCTGCGGCTGCGGCAGGCGTCCTGCCATCCGGGCCTCGTCGATAAGAAGCGCGCGACCGGGTCGAGCACGAAGCTCGATACGCTGCTGAGTCAGCTCGAAGAGGTCCTGCAGGAGGGGCATAAGGCGCTCATCTTTTCCCAGTTCACCTCGCTGCTGGCCCTCGTCCGGGCGCAGCTGGACGCGCAGGGGGCGACCTACGAGTACCTCGACGGCAAGACGCGGGACCGGCAGGCGCCCGTCGAACGATTCCAGACCGACCCCGATTGCAAGCTTTTCCTGATCAGTCTGAAGGCGGGCGGGGTGGGCCTGAACCTGACCGCGGCCGACTACGTGTTTCTGCTCGATCCCTGGTGGAACCCGGCCGTCGAAGCGCAGGCGATTGACCGGACGCACCGCATCGGGCAGGATAAGCCCGTTTTTGCCTACCGCCTGATCGCCAAGGATACCGTGGAGGAGCGGGTACTCGAACTGCAGAGCTCCAAGCGGGAGCTCGCCACGGCGATCCTCAACGAGGACAATGCCCTCGTGTCCAACCTGAAGCCGGAAGATCTCGAACTCCTGCTTTCCTAAAATTCGCTACCGTATCTGTATGCAGCTTACGCGCCGGCAGATCCTCGCTTCGGCGGCACTCCCCTGGGCTCCCAACCGGCCCAGGATCGCCGCCCTCGTCACCGAATACCGCAAGTTCTCCCACGGCCAGCATATCGTCGACCGCTTCCTCGAAGGCTACGGCTGGGACGGCGAACACCACCATCCCGCCATGGACCTGGTGGCGCTCTACGTCGACCAGCATCCCAATGGCGACCTGACCGCGGACCGCGCCAAGCGCTTCCCCGGCATGAAGGTCTACCCGACCATCGCCGAGGCGCTCACCGGCGGCACGGGCAAGCTGGCCGTCGATGGCATCATGCTCGTCGGCGAACACGGCAAGTACGAACGCAACGAGAAGGGGCAGACGAAGTACCCGCGCTACGAGTTTTTTAAAGAGATCGTCAAGGTGTTTGAGTCGAGCGGGCGCGTGGTACCCGTGTTCAACGACAAGCACCTGTCCTGGAACTGGGAGTGGGCCAAGGAGATGTACGATACGGCCCGGCGGATGAAGTTTCCGCTGATGGCGGGCTCGAGCCTGCCGGTGACGTGGCGGACGCCATCGCTCGAGTTCCCGGCGGGCGTGAAGGTGGAAGAGGCGATGTGCGTCTGTTACGGCGGCGTCGATAGCTATGACTTCCATGGCCTCGAAACCGCGCAGTGCATGGTGGAGCGGCGGCGCGGCGGCGAGGCGGGCGTGGAATGGGTGCAGGCCTACCGCGGCGAAACCTTCTGGAAGGCCTATCAGGATAAAGTGTGGCCCACGGAGCTGGTCGAGGCCGCGCTGTGCCGCAGCCACACGCTCGTGCCGGCGCGCGAGGGCTTCAACAACATCTTCCCCACCGTCGACGACATGAAGCGCATCGTGAAGAACCCGGTGGCCTACCGCTACCGCCACGCCGATGGGTTGCACTCGACGATGATCCTGATGAGCGGACTGATCCGCGACTTCAACTTCTCGGCCAAAATCAGCGGGCAGAAGGACCTCTTCTCGACGCAGATGTACCTGCCGATGCCGGACGGCCGCACCACGCTCGCCAACTTCTTCAGCCCGCTTGTCTACAACGCCGAGCTGATGTATCTGACGGGCAAGGAGACCTATCCCCTCGAACGGACGCTGCTGACCACCGGGCTCACCGCGGCCGGCGTCGAGAGCCTCTATCAGGGCCAGAAGCAGCTGGCCACGCCCCACCTCGGTATCCGCTACCAGGCGCCGAAAGAGTCCACCTTCTGGAGAAGCTAATGAAGCGCATTGCCATTGTCTCGAGTATCTATCGCTATCTGTCGCACGCGCAGCACATGGGCGACCGCTTCCTGATCGGCTATCCGCACGAAGGCAAGTGGCACAAGCCGGACGTGCAGGTGGTCTCGCTCTACGTCGACCAGAAGCCCCCGGGCGACCAGAGCGCGGAGCGGGCCAAGGAGTTTGGCTTCACGGTCTATCCCACCATTGCCGAAACGCTGCGCTGCGGCACCGACAAGCTCGCCGTCGACGGCGTCGTGATCATCTGCGAGCACGGCGAGTATCCCCGCAACGAACTCGGTCAGGTGCTCTACCCGCGCTACGAGTTCTTCAAGGCCTGCACGGAGGTGTTTGAGAAAGACGGGCGGGCCGTGCCGGTCTACAACGACAAGCACCTCTCGTTCAGCTTCACCAAAGCCAAATGGATGCTCGACGAGGCCCGGCGGCTGAAGTTCCCCGTCCTGGCGGGCTCCTCGTTGCCGGTGACCTGGCGGCTGCCCGATATCGAGATTCCGCTGGGCAGCCAGATTGACGAGGCGCTGATGGTCGGCGTCGGCGGGTCGGACCCGATGGACTACCACGCGCTTGAAGCCATGCAGTGCATGATTGAGCG
This sequence comes from Acidobacteriaceae bacterium, assembly GCA_020247055.1. GTDB lineage: Bacteria > Acidobacteriota > Terriglobia > Bryobacterales > Bryobacteraceae. Next base: position 29,827 of record JADCJL010000023.1, read on the forward strand.
GCGCAAGGGCGGCGAGACGGGGATCAGGTCCGTGCAGTTGATCGACGGCGAGGCGGCGTGGAAGGCGCCGTATTCGCAGGAGCTGCTCATTGCCGCGCTGTCGCGCAGCGACACGCCCCTGGGGCTCACCGACAAGGACGGGCGCACGCAGGACCTCGTCCGGACAGGCGAACTGAAGCGCCTGGTGGCCAAGCCCGCGGCCTATCTGATCGAACACAACGATGGCCTGAAGACGACGCTGCTGATGCTGAACGGCGCCGTGAAGGACTACACCTTCGCGGCCAAGGTGCGGGGCCGCGGAACGATGTCGACGCAGTTCCTGCTGACGCCGGTGCCGAACGTGACCTACTCGGCGTGTCTCGTCAGCAAGATTGAAGAGATGATCGTCACGGGCCGCGCGCCGTACCCGGCCGCGCGGACGCTGATCGTCTCCGGGACGCTCGAAAGCTGTCTGCAGTCCCGGCAGAAGGGCGGCGAAAAGCTGGCGACCCCGCACCTGGGCGTTCGCTACAACGCTCCGGCGCAGAGCCAGCACGCGCGGCGGTAAGCTAAGAAGCTATGAAGCTCCCCGCTCTATTCTGCCTGGCGAGCGCGCTGCTGGCGCAGACGCCTACCCTTGAGCAGTTGAAGAAAGAGGCCATCGCCGGCGTCGAAGCCCGGCAGAAGATGGTGCAGGAGATCGTCGATTCGGTTTTCAGCTTCGGCGAACTGGGCTTTCAAGAGGTAGAGACGTCGAAGTATCTGACGGGGATCCTTGAAAAGAACGGGTTCACCGTGCAGCGGGGCGTGGCGGGCATGCCCACGGCGTGGATCGCCACCTACGGGCAGGGCAAGCCGGTGATCGGGTTCATCACCGATCTGGACGGCATTCCGCGGGCGTCGCAGAAGCCGGGCGTGGCCTATCACGATCCGCTGATTGAGGGCGCGCCGGGCCACGGAGAGGGGCATAACACGGGCAACGCCGTGAACGTGGTGGCCGCGATTGTTTTAAAAGAGCTCATGATCAAGTACAAGATCAAGGGGACGCTGAAGCTGTTTCCGGGCGTGGCCGAGGAGCTGGTGGCCACCAAGGCATACTATATCCGCGCCGGGCTGATGAAGGATCTCGACATCATGCTGGGCTGCCACGTCGGACACGAGCTGGCGACCGACTACGGCCATGCGCACAACAACAGCGGCCTCATCTCGATTCAGTTCACCTTCAAGGGCGAGTCGGCGCACGCGGCGGGGGCGCCGTGGCGGGGGCGGAGTGCGCTTGACGCGGTCGAACTGATGAACACGATGTGGAACTTTAAGCGCGAGCATCTGCGGCCGGAGCAGCGGTCTCACTACGTGATCACCAACGGCGGCGACCAGCCGAACGTGGTGCCGCAGGAGGCAACGGTCTGGTATTACTTCCGCGAGGAGGATTATCCGCGGATCAAAGAGCTGCAGGAGTTCGGGGCGACCATGGCGAAGGCGGCTTCGATGGCGACCAGCACGACCTTTTCGCAGCGCGTGGTGGGGCAGGCCTGGCCGACCCACTTCAACAAGCCGCTGGCCGAGACGCAGTACAAGAACATGCAAATGGTGGGCATGCCGCAATGGAGCGAGGCCGACCAACTGCTGGCGCGCGAGCTGCAGCGCGAAATCCGGGCGCCGAAAGTCGAACCGTTGAAGGATAAGCCGCAGGAGCTGAAGCCGCCGGAGGCGTGGAAGGGCGGCGGGACCGATGACGTGGGAGACATCTCGTGGGTGGTGCCGATGACCTATCTGCGTTACCCGGCCAACATTCCGAACCTGCCCGGGCACCACTGGGCTAACGCGATTGCCGAAGCGACGCCGATTGCGCATAAGGGCTCGGCGGTGGGGGCCAAGGTGCAGGCCGCGACGGCGCTCGACTATCTGCTGCGGCCGGAGTTGATCACCGACGCCTGGAAGTACTTCAACGAGGTGCAGACCAAGGAGCTGAAGTATCAGCCGCTGATGGCCGAGACGGACCAGCCGGCCGTGGAACTGAACCTCGAGAAAATGACCAAGTACCGGGAGCAGATGCGGAAGTTCTACTACGACCCGACGAAGTACGGGACCTATCTCGAACAGTTGGGCATCACCTATCCGACGTTGAAGAAGTAGCGCGGTTACTCGCCGCGGACCAGGTCTTCGTAGGTTTCGCGGCGACGGACCACGCGCCAGTGGGCGCCGTCGACGAGCACTTCGGCGGCGCGGGGGCGCGTGTTGTAGTTGCTCGCCAGAACGAAGCCGTAAGCGCCGGCGGTGACGAGCGCGAGGAAGTCGCCGGGCAGACACTGCGCCATCTCCCGGTCGCGGGCAAAGAAGTCGCCGGATTCGCAGACGGGGCCGACGACGTCGGCGACAAAGGTCCCGGGGAAGGCGCGGCGCAGGGGCACGATCTCGTGGTGCGCTTCGTAGAGGGAGGGGCGGATGAGGTCGTTCATCGCGGCGTCGACGATGACAAACTCTTTGGTTTCGGTCTTCTTGCGGTAGAGCACGCGGGTGAGCAGCACGCCGGCGGGCCCGACGATGGAGCGGCCGGGTTCGGTGAGCAGGATCAGGCCCAGGCCGGCGCAGCGGGCGCAAACGGCGGCGAGATGCTCGGAAACGACGGGTTCGACCTGGCCTGCGCGATAGGGCACGCCGAGCCCGCCGCCGATGTCGAGGTGGGTGATGGGGACGCCGGCCGCGCGGAGGCGCGCAATGAGGGCGAGCAGCGCGTCGAGGGCGGCGAGGAGGGGTTGGGTGTCAAGGAGCTGCGAGCCGATGTGGGCGCTGACGCCTTCGAGCTGGAGGTGGGGGAGCGTGAGCGCGCGCTGATAGACGGCTTCGACGGCGGTGATGTCGATGCCGAACTTATGGTCGCGGAGACCGGTGGAGATGTAGGGGTGCGTGGCGGCGTCGACGTGGGGGTTGACGCGGAGCGCGACGCGGGCGACTTTGTTCAGGCGGGCGGCGATGGAGCTGAGCAGGGCGAGTTCGGCCTCGCTCTCGCAGTTGAACGAGTGGATGCCGGATTCGAGAGCGTATTCGATCTCCTCGCGGGTTTTACCGACACCGGAGAAGACGACCTTGGCCGGGTTCCCGCCGGCCTGGAGCACTCGGTAGAGTTCGCCGCCCGAGACGATGTCGAAGCCGGCGCCGGCCTCGGCGAGCAGGCGCAGGATGGAGAGGTTCGAGTTGGCTTTGACGGCGTAGCAGACCTGATGGGGGAAGCTGCCGAAGCCGGCCTCGTAGGCGTGGTACCGGGAGAGGATCGCCTGCTTCGAGTAGACGTAGAGCGGGGTGCCTTCGCGGCGGGCGATGGCTTCGAGGTCGCAATCTTCAACGAACAGATTCTGATTGCGGTAGGCAAATGGAGGCAGGAGCATGAAAAGGGGTAAATCCCATGGTAGCCGAGGGCGGGCTAGCGGCGGACGAGGGCGGTGGCGGCGCCGGTGCCGGTGAGGCGGGCGCCGGCGGGGAGACGGAGCGGTTCGCGGAGCAGAAGCCAGCGGGGGCTGGGGCGGAGTCCCCAGACGAGGGGCGTCGCGGCGGTCCAGAGTTTGCCGGGGCGGTCGATGCGGAGGGCGAGGATGGTGGTGGGTGACGGCAGGGTCAGGCCGGGGCGGAGCGCGAGCATCTCGCCGCGGGGGAGTGCGGCGGGGCTTGGCGCGGGGGAGAAGTTCGGCGGTTTGAGAAAGGCGGGGTCGCCTTCGGGCGCGCCGCCTTCGACCCATTCGGCGATGCGGACGATCTCTTCCTGCGTGAGCGAGAGGTCGCTTGCGAACTCGCCAAAGCCTTTGGCGGCGGGCCAGGGCGGCATTTGGCGGGTGAGCACCGCCTCTTTGATGGCGACGGCCCAGGGTTTGGCGTCGGCGAAGGATTCGAGGGCCATCGGGGCGGGTCCGCCGGCGCGATGGCAGGACTGGCAGCGTTTGGCGAAGAGGCGGGAGATCTCGCGGGTCCAGGTGAGGGTGGTCGAGACCGGGTCGTGGGCAAAGACAAGGGCGGGCTGCAGCAGAAGGATGCTGAGCCCGCCCTGGCGGAGGAGACGGTGGAAGGGATTAGTCACCGGAAGGTTTTTTCTTTGGCTGGAGCAGGTCGCGCTCGGTGGTGCCGGGCGGGACGGAGACGTCGAAGAAGCCGATCATCATCTCTTCCCAGCTTTGTTCGCCGAAGCGCACGGACTGGGTGGGATCGGGGTTGGCCTTGTTGTTGGCCGAGTTGTCGAAGTGAGCGACGGCGTGGATTCTGGTTCCCTTCGGCAGGAGTTTCTCGCCGGCGGGTTCGTAGATGAGCTGCCAGGCGAAGTCATAGCGGGGCACGCTGAGCAGGACTTCGGATTCGCCGGTGGGGTAGGTGGCGCGGAACAGGAAGTCTTTGCCACGGAGGTGCATGTGGGGCATGAGGGCCGAGAGCTTAGCGTCCTGCTGGAGGACGAGTTCGGCTTTCACCTCGTGGTTGGCGTCGTGCGGGGGAATCGTGAAGCGATTGTTTTGGACGGCGAGGGTGACGACCTGTTCCTGCGGCGGCTGTTTGGCGAAGATGAGGCCGACTTTGGAGGCGTCGGTCTGCTCTGTGCCATTGGCGGTGTAGTGCATTTGCAGGACGATGTCGGAGCCGGCCGGGAGTTTGCGGGCCTTGCCGGGGGCGAGGATTTGGGGAGGCATGCCGGGGGCGTAGGCGGTAAGCCACTGCCCGCCGAAGATGCTTTCGCGCTGCTGCTGGCCGCGGGTGTTCACGGTGACGGGAGGAATAAACGGTTCGCCGGGGACGGCGTTTTTGAGCCAGCGGCTACCCGGAGGGCGGACGAAGGCGATGACATGGTGGAGGACGACACGATTGCCGGGGCGGACCTCGGCGCGTTCCACCCAGACGTCCTCTTTGTTCCCCACGGGGATGACGTAGTGGACGTACTCGATCGTGCCTTTGGCGGGAACGGTAAAGGGTTTCGGCATTTCGAGGACGAGGTCGGGTTTGCCGATGTTCCAGCCGTCGACGAAGGCGGCGGGTTGGGGGGCGTCTTTCGGGGTGCCCTCTTTGGCGCCGGAGTCGGCCCAGGCGACAAGGGTATTGATTTCGGCCGCGGTCAGGGACTTGTCGTTCGAGAATTTGCCGAAGTGAGGGTCGGCGTGCCAGGGGGGCATACGGCGCGTGGAGGCGGCTTCTTTGATGGCTTTGGCAAAGGGGCGGGTGGATTTGTAGGTGAGGAAGGACATCGGGGCGGCCTCGCCGGGGCGATGGCAGCCTTGGCAGTTCTTTTGCAGAATCGGCTGGACGTCCTTGTGGAACGTCACTTGCAGGGATTTAGGTGCCGCCAGCGCGGCGACGGATAAGGATAGGATGGCTAAGAGAGATCGCATAAACGGACACTACTTTCCATCATACGGATTCACGGACCGGATAGTTCCGGCCCAAAAAAAGTTCAGGCTTCGCGCTATCCTTCCGATTAGCGCTATGAAGGCGTACTAGGTATCCGAGTCGAGGTGCTCTATGAAGATTAATGATTTGTATACGAGTTCACAGGCGGCTGCGACGTACCAGAGCCAGACCCAGAAGACTGAGGCTGTGCAGGGTGCGGCGACGGCAAAGGTCAATGGAAACAAGGGAAACAGCGGCTCGGATGAGGTGAACTTATCGAGTTTGGCGAACGTGTTGCAGGATGCGATCACGGAGTCTCCCGAAAAGGCGGCCTATCTGGAGAAGTTGGCGGCGCAGTATGCGAAGGGATCCTATCAGGCGGACCCTCGGGCCGTGGCGAAGTCGCTGATCGGCGAAACTTTGGCGGACAACAAGATCAAATAGGTCGGCACTGGACTGCCCGGTAAAGTTCATTTGTGTGGGAAGACATTTGTGTGAGAAGGCACTTATGAGTGATGTATCGAGTTCCAATCCCACCCGCGTTCCCGATTTGGAACCGGTAATTGGGGACCTGTCCCGTTTTGAGACGGCCTCGGCACTCCAGCACCTGGAGTCGGCGCTGGGGGCGTTGCGCGGATTGGCTGGGGAGTTGGAGCGGGGCGGGGAACTCGACCCGGCTGAGCAGCGGGCCACAGAGCGGGCGTTACTGGCGTTTCGGGAGCAGTTGCAGGTGGCTAATCTGCTGACGCGTCAAGGTTTGGCTTACTGCCGGAACTGGTCCGATGCACTCGTGCCGCCGGCGGGCTCCTATGGGAGCCAGGGTCAGGAATGTCAGAAAGACCTGGCCTTTCACGCCGTGAGGCTGGACGGTTAGTATGGGCAGTATCTCCTCAGCAATGATATCGACCGCAGAGGCGATGCGGGTGATTCAGCGTCAGGTGGGTGTTGTGCAGAACAACATTGTGAACGCTTCGACCCCGAACTACGCCCGCCTCGATCAGGCGACGATGGCCAACCGATACAACCCGAACACGGACTCCTCTTCGGGTGGTATCAGCTCGGGGCCATTGATTTCGGGACGGGACCGGTTTCTCGAAGGGGCCGTGTGGGAGCGGCAGTCCGCGGCCGGGTACTCCGATCAGTCGTTGCGTGGTCTGCGGGCCATTGAAGCGGCCGTGCCGGTGACGGCCGAGAACGGAATCCCGGGAGCGCTGAACAGGTTCTATAACAGCGCCGCCCAACTGGCGCTCTCGCCAAATTCGGATCTGGCCCGGCAGGCGGTGCTCGACCGGGCGCGGACGGCCGCGCTGAGTTTTAATGAGGCGGCTCTTGAGTTCGGGACCTTAACGGCCAGAGCGGGGACCGAACTGGGCTACGCGGTGCGGGATATCAATGCCGTAGCCAAGGAGATTGCCACCATCAACGGGCAGCGGAAGGGGGATTTTCGCAATGTCACCGACGCTGGGCTCGATTCCCGGTTGCACGAAGCCCTCGAGAAGCTTTCGACGCTGGTCGATCACAACACGCTGACCCAGGAGGACGGGTCCGTGGTTGTTTTTGTCTCCGGGCAGGTTCCGCTCGTGACGGGAGATCAGACCTATCCGCTCTCCACCTCTTTCAACAATGGGCAGTACCAGATTGTCGATAGCCGAGGGGAAAACGTTACGGGCAATATCGCGACCGGCAAGCTGGGCGCTTTGCTCGAGATGCGCAACGAAACCATGCCGGCGTACAGCGCGCAGCTCGATACGCTGGCCCGAGGCTTCGCTGACCAGGTAAACGGGATCCTGGCCGGGGGCCTTGCGTCCAACGGGTTGCCGCCGGTGCAAAATCTGTTCACGTACGATGTCGTTGCCGGGGCGGCGGGTACTCTGGCGGTTACCGGGCTGACGACCGGGCAATTGGCCGCGGCAGGAGCCGGGGAGCCCGGCGGAAACGCCAATGCCAATCGTCTGGCTCAGCTTTCGAACAAACCAGCCATCAACGGTCTGAGCCTGGCCGGCTATTACGGTGCCATGGCCACCGGGCTCGGAACCCAGGTTGAGTCGGTGCGGGCCCGGAACTCGTCCGATCAACAACTTCTCCTGCAGGCGCGCACCTTGCGCCAGCAGGTCTCGGGAGTATCGGTGGACCAGGAGGCAGCCAAGCTGCTGGAGTATCAGCGCGGATTCCAGGCCGTCGGACAAGTGATGGGAATCCTCAATGAGATGACCGACACCCTGTTTACCATCATGCGCTAGGGGGGGAAACCTTCATGATCAAGAATCTCAATATCCGGGACGAGCAGTTCCTGAGCAATCTGCAGCGGATTCAGGGCCGGATTGACAAGGCGAACGCACAGGTCTCGAGCGGGCTGCGGGTGACGGCTGCTTCCGACGCGCCGGACGAGATCGGCCCGCTTCTGCAGAGCCGGGCAGAGCTTGCGCTCACCGAGCAGGCCAAGTCCAACCTGAACCGGGTGAAGGGCGAAGTAGACTCCGCCGAAGGCGCCCTGCGCAGCGTGATTCAATTGGCCGAGCGGGCCAGGGTTTTGGGAACGCAGGGGCAAACCGGCACGCAGACGGCGGTAACGCGGGAGACGATCGCCGCGGAACTGCAGGGCATTTTCCGGCAGATCGTCGGCGCTGCCAACTCGAACTACGATGGACGGTTCTTGTTTGCCGGTAACAACGATCAGGTGGAGCCCTACACCTTTGATCTCTCGCAGCCGGATGGGGTCACCCCCTATGCCGGCTCGGCGGCCACGCGAAGTGTGCCGGACGCCAATGGCGTGCTGATTCCCATTGCGCGCAGCGGACAGGAGATCTTCAATTCGCCAACCCCTGGAAAGAACCTGTTCGGGGCCATCAATTCGCTCCGCCTTGCTCTGCTCGCCAATGACGACGCGGCCCTGTCGGTCGCCAATGACAACCTCGGTTCGGCGCTGAACCACGTCAACGTCCAACTCACCCGGTACGGACACACCCAAAACGATATTGCCACCGCGATGGAGATTGCCACCAAGCGCAGCCTCGATCTGAAAAGCAAAATCTCCACAATCGAAGACACGGATCTGGCGGATGCGATCCTCGAATTGCAGACCGGCCAGACCGCCCGCCAGGCAGCGTTGCAGACCAAAGGCCAGGAGGATCGCCGCACGTTGTTCGATTTTCTGCGCTAAAGCGGCTTCGCCTCGCTCATGTTGCTTCTCCTCGCCCTACTGCTGGCCCCCGTGTTCCGGGTTGACGTTCCCTCGCCGACCGCCGATAAGCCGCAGTCCAAGATCTGGTTTGCGCAGGGTGTATGGTGGGCTTGGCTGCCGGTCCAGGGCGGGAGCAGTATCTGGCGCCGGGGTGACGACGGCGTCTGGATTCGCCAGACGATGCTCGACGAGGCACTGCGGGGCACCCCCGGGCGGGCCGATGTTTGGGCCGAGGAGCGAAGAGTGTGTGCCGTGCTGGTGGACGAACGGCGTCTGGCCTTTGCTTGTCTTGAATGGCGAGGCGGTGGCTACTCGCTGGCGCGGCGGCCGGTAGAGATCCTGATCGAGGGACGCTTGGAGACGGCGACGCTCGCTCGGGACGGTCGGGGCGAGTGGTGGATTGCCTATGGCCTGGGCCGGCAGATGTGGGTGCGGACTTCGCGTGACGGCTGGCGGCGGGCCGTACAGGTCAGTGCGACGGCGGCCACGGAAGATGATATCTGCGCGGTCGTCGCCGTGGGCGGTGGCGTGGGGGTCATCTGGTCCGATCAGGCCGCCGATACGGTCTGGTTTCGTTGGCGGCGCGACGGAGCGCCGCAATGGGGGCCGATCGAGGCGATTGACCAGGGTGGAAAGACTGCGGACGATCATATCCGGGCTTCGGTATCCGCCGATGGTCGCCTCCTGGTGGCCATGAAGAACTCCGTGGATCGGGTAGGCGTCCCGCAGTTGGTTCTGCGGGAGCGGAGCCCCGCGGGAAAATGGAGCAGCCGGCCGTATGCGCCCCGGACGAGCGACGGGGAGCCGACCCGGCCCGCCGTGCTACTGGGAGGAGTACCCGAACGAACGTTTCTCTTGCACAGCCGGTACACAAAAACGGGTAGCGAACTTGTCCGCTGGGAAGAAGGCCGCGAGGTCGTGCTGCTTCCCGTCAGGGGCCTCAATGACATTACGGGGCCGAAGGCCCGTCTCCCGGCCGGGCATCCGTGGATTGTGCTGGCCTCTGACCGGGACGGCAACCTCTACGAGGCCCTGTTACGTTAACCCAAATCCTCACCGAAGCCAAAAGTAAGTTCCCGCCCGAGGCTCCGCCCGGCGCCCTGCTGCGCTAGCGGCCCGCGCGGAGAGAAACTGCTTGGCCGCTTGCGTCCCGTTCGGAAGTGAAGTCCGCCGGGCCACCGGCCCACGTTGGCTCTCCCGGCGTCGGGCCTTCCAAGCCCAGCTCCCCGGCGGTTTGCCTTGAGACGCTACACCGTGCAGGCCTCAATGGCCTCGAGCAGCGCCTCCCGAGCACTCTTCACCACCGGCGTGTACTCGTGGCAAATATACCCCGCGTAGCCCAAATCGGCAATTTTCTTGCAGACAGCCTTATAGTTGATCTCCTGATCGACACTCAACTCATGCCGCCCCGGATTGCCCGCCGTGTGGAAGTGGCCGAACCACTGCATGTTCTGCTCAATCGTCCGGATCAAGTCGCCTTCCATGATCTGCATGTGGTAGATGTCATACAGCAGCTTCACCCGCGGCGACGCCACGCGCTTACAAACTTCGACGCCCCACGCCGTCCGGTCGCACTGGTAATCCGGATGGTTCACCTTGCTGTTCAGTAACTCCATACACAGCGTGACGCCCTTATCCTCAGCGTATTTCTTCACGGCGTTCAACAGCTTCACCGTGTTCTCAATCCCCTGCTCATCCGTCTTGCCCCGCCGGTTGCCCGACAGCATGATCAGATTCGGCGCCCCGGCCGCCGCCGCCGCATCGAGCAGCTCCCGCGTGTTCTTGATAATCTCCGGGTGCAGCGCCGGATCGTTGCAGCCATCGCTCAGCTTGCTGCTGCCCGGCACGAGCGTCGGCACAATCCCGTACTTCTTCAAGGTCGGAAACCGGTCCGGGCCCACCAGGTCATAACCCACCAGCCCCAACTCCGCCGCCAACCGGCATTGGCCGTCAAAATCCAGGTTCGATCCGCGGAAAACCCCGCCGCAAACCCCCTGCTTCAACCGCCCCTTTTTGGCAGGAAGCGTCTGCGCCGATCCCGTCGTTGCAAGCGCCGCGCCCGCGGCCACCGCAGTGGCAAAACTCCGTCTGTTCATGCGCTCGATAATATCATTCATGGGCTTCGCACTCTGGATCGACAATCAACAGGCCTGGGCCGCCGGCACCCACGAATACCGCCCCATGGGCGCCGCCGTCATCGCCGAAAACGGCTGCTTCCGCGCTCGCGACTTCTCCCGCGACCGCCGCGCCCCCGGCCGCCGCCACCCCAGCTTCATTGGCCTGTTCGGCTCGCTCGAAGAGGTCAACGTCTACCTCCGCAAACGCCCCGCCGCCCGCCGCCCCCCGAGCGACCCCATCCGCCAGCTGCTCGACGACTAAGCCTCTGCCCGCACCTCCTCCTCAAAGCTCTCGGCCGGACCCACCATCTCCCGGCCCTCAAAAATGCCGTACAGCGTCGGCACCACAATCAGCGTCAGCAGCGTCGAGGTGATCAACCCCCCAATCACCACAATCGCCAGCGGCCGCTGCACCTCGCTCCCCGGCCCCGTCGCAAACAAAAACGGCACCAGCCCCAACGCCGCCACCGTCGCCGTCATCATCACCGGCCGGAACCGCAGCTTGGTCCCTTCGGCTATCGCCGTCCGCTGGTCCATGCCCTCCTCCCGCAGCTTCCGGATGTAGGAAACCAGCACGACGCCATTCAGCACCGCAATCCCCCACAGCGCAATAAACCCCACCGAAGCCGGCACCGACAGATACTCGCCCGAGACGAACAACGCCACAATCCCGCCAATCGAAGCAAACGGCAGCACCGTAATGATCAGCCCGGCAAACCGTAGCGAACCAAACAGCAGGAACAGCAGGAAGAAAATCGCGCCGATCGTGATCGGCACAATAATCCGCAAATGGTTCAGCGCCCGCTCCATGTTCTGAAACTGCCCGCCCCACTCAATTGTGTACCCCGTCGGCAGCTGCACCTCCCGCTCCACCCGCTCCTGCAGCTCCTTCACAAAACCCCCCAGGTCCCGGTCCTGCACATTGATTCCGATCACAATCCGCCGCTTCGCCGTATCCCGGTTGATCTGCGCCGGACCTTCCTTCACGCTCACCGTCGCCAGCGCCTTCATCATCACCTTCGATCCGGACGGCGTGTTGATCAGCAGATTCTCCACATCCTCCCGGCTGTTGCGCAGCGTCTCCGGGTAGCGCACCACCAGTTGGAATCGCCGCTCGCCCTCGTAGATCTCCGTCGCCACCTTGCCGCCAATCGCCGTCTCAATCACATCGTGAATGTCGGCCGCGTTCAGGTCATGCCGCGCAATCGCCTGCCGGTCGATATCGATATTCAGATACTGTTGGCCCCCCACCCGGTCCACCCGCGAATCGCGCATGCCCCGAATCGTCGACGCCACCTTCGCCACCTCGTTCGCCTTCCGGATCAGCATCTCAAGATCATCACCAAAGATCTTCACCGCCACATCCGCCCGCACCCCGGTCACCATCTCGTCCACCCGGTCCGAAATCGGCTGCGCCATCACCAGATTCACCCCCGGCACGCTCGCCAGCCGCCGCCGGATCTCCTCGGCAATCGTATCCTGCGTCATCCCCTTCGGCCGCCGCTCCACCGGGGTCAGCGTCGCAATCACGTCCGCCTCGTTCTGCCCCGCCGCGTCCGCCGGCGACTCGCCCCGCCCGATCCGCGACACCAACCGCTCCACCCCCGGCACCCCCCGCACCGCTCGCATTGCCGCCATCTCCATCTTGATTGACTCTTCAAGCGAGATGTTCGGCACCCGGTCGATGTTCGGCGAAATCGACCCCTCTTTCATCTCCGGAATAAACGCCGTCCCCAGATAAGGGAACAACGAAACCGACGCGACAAAAGCGACCATCACTGTCCCGATCGTCTTGTACGGGTTCCGCAGCGCCACCCCCAACAGCCACTCAAACGGCCGCTTCAGCATCCGCAGCAAAAACGTATCGTGCTCGGCGCCCCCCTTCAGCAGCAGGAACGACAGCACCGGCGACAGCGTCAACGACAACACCAGCGAAATCCCCAGCGCAATAGCGATCGTATACGCCAGCGGCGAGAACATCTTGCCCTCCATGCCCTCCAGCGTCATCAGCGGCAGGAACACGAGAATGATGATGCCAATGCCGAAGATCACCGGCGTACCCACCTCCATCACCGCCTCCCGCACAATCTGCAGCCGGTCCTGCCGCCCGCCGTGCGCCAGCTTGGCGAACACATTCTCCACCACCACCACCGACCCGTCCACCATCAACCCGATCGCAATCGCCAACCCGCCCAGCGACATCAGGTTCGCCGACAACCCGTACTGATTCATCACGAGAAACGTCAGCAGCGGCGTCAATACCAGCGTCGCAATCACAATCACGCTGCTCCGCAAATCCCCCAGAAAAAGGAACAGGATCACGATCACCAGCACAATCCCTTCGACGAGCACCTTCGCCACCGTCATCAGTGCCGCGTCCACCAGCTCCGACCGGTCATAGTAAGGCACAATCCGCAGGCCCGCCGGCAGCATCCCTTTCTCGTTGATCTCCTTCACGCGGGCCTTGATCTTCTCGACCACCGCCTTGGCGTTGCCGCTCGCGATCATGATCACAATGCCCCCGGCGGCCTCCGTGTAGGCGCCCTTGATCATGGCCCCGTAGCGCACCTCCTCCCCCAACTGCACCGTCGCCACCTGCCGCAGATAAACCGGCGTGCCCCGCACCTCTTTCACGATGATCGAGCGAATATCGTCCAAATTCCGCACCAGACCAATGCCGCGAATCAGATACTGCTCGGCGTGCTGCCGCAGAATCCCGCCGCCCGCGTTCGCGTTGTTCCGCGCCAGCGCCTGCGGCACCTCCTGCAAAGCGATGCCATAATGCAGCAGCCGGTCCGGGTCCACCAGCACCTGATACTGCCGCACGTACCCGCCCGTCGAGTTGATCTCCGCCACCCCGGGAATCGAACGCAGCAGCGGCCGCACCACCCAGTCCTGCACCATCCGCCGGTCTACCAACTCCTCCTTCGTCAGCGCCCGCTCCCCGTCATCCGGCTTCTCCAGCGTGTACTGATACACCTCGCCCAGCGCCGTCGAAACCGGCCCCAGCACCGGCGTCACATCCTCCGGCAGCCGGCCCCGCACCTCCGCCAGCCGCTCCATCAGCAGCTGCCGCGCAAAGTAAACGTCGGTTGCGTCCGTAAACACCAGCGTGATCAGCGACAGGCCCGGCTTGTTCAGCGACCGCATCTCCGTCAACCCCGGCAGCCCCGTCATCGCAATCTCCACCGGCACCGTGACAAACCGCTCCACCTCCTCCGGCGACCGCCCCGGCGCCTCGGTCGCAATCTGCACCTGCACGTTCGTTACATCCGGAAAAGCATCCACCGACAGCTTCCGCGATGCATCGAGACCAAACACCAGCAGAATCAGCGCCACCACCACCACGACAATCCGCTGCCCTAAACACGCCCGAACCAGCGCTCCCACCATGGCCTCAGCTCCCTTGCGTCGCCAGGCGCCGCCGCTCGTTGTTCAAGTGAAACGCCCCGTCCAGCACCAGACGCTGCCCGGCCGGCCACGCTTCTTCGAGCACGCGCGCATCCGCATGCTCGGCCCCCAGCTTCACCATCCGCATTACAAACTCACCCGGCGCCTTCTCGATAAAGACGTAGTCCTTGTCCTCCTCCCGCACCACCGCCGTCAACGGAATCACCGTCTCCTGCCGCGGGTTGTCTTTGAGCTCCATCACGGCCAGCATCGCCGGCTTGTACCGCCCCCGCAGGTTGGCCAGATCCATCCGCGTCCGCACCGTCCGCGTCTCGGGGTCGATGATCGAACTGACGAAACTCAACCGCCCCCGGATCTTCTCGCCCGGAAACGCCGAAACCTCCGCCTCCACGGACTTGCCCAGCTCAATGGCGCCCCCCTGCTGCTCCGGCACATCGGCCACCAGCCACACCCGCGACAGATCCGCAATCACAAACAACGTATCCGCCGGCTGCACCACCTGGCCGGTTGTCACCTTCCGCTCGAGCACCGTGCCGTCAATCGTCGCTACGATCTGTGTCAGGCTGTTCACCGTCCGCCCCTGCTGCAGCTGCGTAATCGCCTCTTCACTCATCCCCAGAACCCGCAGCTGATCGTGCGCCGAAGAGAGCTCCGCGTTGGCCTCGAGCAGCTCAGCCTCCCGCCGCTGCACCTCGGCCGCGGCAATCACATCGGCCTTCAACAGCTGCTGGGCCCGCGCCGCCGCCCGCTGCATCAGCCCCTGCTGCGAAACCGCCTTGACGAAAGCAAACTGCGCCGTCGATAGCTCCGTGCCGTAAAGCTTCGCCAGCACCTGCCCCCGCTTCACCGTCTGGCCCGGAAACACCTCCAACTCCATCACCCGGCCCGTGGCCGGCGCGCTCACCCGCGCCATCCGCGTCTCGTCCGCCTCCACGCGCCCGGAAACCCGCAGGCTCGCCGTCGTCGCCTTCACCACCGGTACCCCCACGGTCAGCTGCCGCAACAGATCCCCGTTCGGCCTCACCGCCATCGGGTCCTTCGCCGGCGCCGGCGCCTCGGCCGGCTTGGCCGCCTCCTTGGGCAACATCCCACAACCCGCCAGCAGGGCACAAAGCCCCCAGCCACCCAACCATCCCGCCGATCGTTTCCTCATTTCTGCTCCGGATCCACTGCGCGCAACTGTTCAATCTCAATCAGCGCGGCCTGCAGGTCGTACTGCGCGTTCAAGTAGTCCGTGCGCACCGTACGCAAAACCCGCTGCGCGTCCAATACGTCCAGAATGCCCCGCTCCCCAAACCGGTAGGCCGCCTCCGCCGCCTTCACCGCCGCCTCGGCCTCTCGCAGCACGCCATCTTCAAACGCCACCAATTGCTGCGTAGCAACCTCGTACATCCCGTACGCCCGCTCCAGGTTTGCGTTGATCTCCAGCCGCCGCAGATCGGCCAGCGCCGCAGCCTGCCGCAACCCCGCCGCCGCCTCGCCAATCGGGCCCTCCCGCTTGTTCCACAACGGTAGCGGCACCGAAATCCCGGCGCGATAAAATTGCAGATCCGGCTGGTGCTCGTACTCAGAGTGTGCCGTCAACCCCGGCCGCCGCAGCGCCTGCTCCGTCCGCAAACGCCCCTCGGCCCGCCGAATCTCCGCCTTCGCCAGCGCGAGAGACGGATGGCGCGCCGCCACCTCCTCGCGCAGCGACTCGAGCGCCGGCAGCGGCTGCCGCGTGTCCAACTGCCCCTCCAGTTCCACGCTCGGACCCAGCGGCGCCCCCACCACCGTCCGCAAATACGCAAACGCGTTCGTGTACCGCAGCTGCGCGCTGGTGGCCAGCGTCCGCGCCGTCGCCACCTCCGCATCCGCCCGGATCAACTCCAGCTTCGCCGCCTCCCCCACCTCCACCTGCACCTGAATCCGTCGGCGCAAATCTTCAATCAACTTCAGGTTCTCCATCGCCAGAACAATTTCGTTCCGCCGCCGCAGCACCTGGAAAAAGGCCTGCTTCACCATCGCCCGCACCGCCAACCGCGCCTCCTGCAACGCGTGCAGGCTCCCCTCCCGTCCCGCCTCCGCCGTGCGCAGACGCGCCGCCCGCACCGCCGGCAGCTCAATCGGCTGGTGAATGCTGTAGTGCTGCAGCAAGCCCCGTGCCCCCGGGCCCGTCAACGCGTTCGGCCGCGAAAACTGCGGACCCACCATCGTCGTCATCTCCGGGTTCGGATAGGCGCGAGCCGTTACGATTCCCGCCTCAGCACCATCCCGCTGCGCCGACGCCACCCGCAATTGCGGATTATGCTCCAAAGCCAGCGCCAAGGCCCGCTCTAACGTCAACCGTTGCGGTGCCTGAGCAACGATCAGTCCTGCCCCGGAAAGGCAAACCACCGCAAGGCGGGAAAGAAATCGCATAGATAAAGAAAAAACTTTAACTTACGGCCTACTTACAAGCGTAACCTATCCACTGCTCTCCACGCCACCGGCACCCTCGACAAGCGAACCCATTACAATGAAGCGATGACCCCCCAACAACGCGCCGAAAGCCTCGGCCTCGTCTTCGAAAAACAGACCCCCGGCTACCTCAACCTCTGCATCCGCTCCGGCAATCAGCTGCTTAGCTCCGGCCACGTCAGCACCCTCAAAGGAAAGCTCGGCGCCGGCGTCACTACCGAAGAAGGCTACGCCGCCGCCCGCGACTGCGCCTCCAAAATCCTCAACTCCGTCTGGAACACCCACGGCACCCTCGACGGCCTCCGCGTCCTCAAAGTCCTCGGCTGCGTCAACTCCGCCCCCGAGTTCATTGAACAGCACCTCGTCATCAACGGCGCCTCCGACCTTCTCCACGAAATCTTCGGCAAAACCGGCGACGGCTTCCACGCCCGCTCCGCCCTTGGCTTCGCCTCGCTGCCCACCGGCGCCGCCGTCGAAGTCGAAGCCATCTTCGAAATCCTCTAACGCAGAATCGCCTGGATCGGCCCGGTGCCTTCCTCGATCAGATGGAAGGCCCGGCCGTTCGTATGGAAGTCCATCTTCTTGTAATTCAGACCCATCTGCTGCAGAATCGTCGCCTGCAGATCGCTGATGTAGTGCGGCCGCTCCACCGCCTTGTAGCCCACCTCATCCGTCGCCCCTTCCACCACCCCGCCCCGCACGCCGCCCCCGGCCAGCAGCGTCGAAAACCCCTTGCCGTTGTGGTCCCGCCCGGTCGTGTTCTGCGACCACGGCGTCCGCCCGAATTCGCTCGTAAACACCACCAGCGTCTCATCGAGCAAGCCGCGCTGCTTCAGGTCCTGAATCAGCCCCGCCACCGGCTTATCCACCGCCCGGCACAGCGGTGCGTGCGTCTCCATGTCCCCGTGCGCGTCCCAGGATCCGTTGCCGCCCCCGGCGTGACACAACTGAATGAACCGGACCCCATTTTCCACCAGCCGCCGCGCCAGCAGTAGCTGCCGGCCGAAGTCGTCCGTCTCCTTCTCGCCTATCCCGTAGAGCGCCTTCACATGCCCCGGCTCTTGCGCGAAATCGACAATCGCCGGCGCCGTCCGCATCAGGCTCCCGGCTAACTCGTAGGCCTGCACCCGCGCCGCAATCTCCGCGTCCAGCGCGTACTCGGCCCGGAACTCCGCGTTCAACGCAGTCAGCGCCTCCATCTGCCGGTCCCGCTCGGCGCGCGTGGCCGAAGCCGGTGCGGCCAGGTTCGGAATCGGCGTATCCCCCGGCTGAAACGGCGTCGCCGAGTAGCGCGCTCCCAAGTAGCCGCCCGTCAGCTGCACCGGCGACGAAGGCCGCCCGATGTTCACAAAACTCGGCAGGTTCTTGTTCGCCGATCCCAGCGCATACGTCACCCAACTGCCGAGCGACGGGTGTTCAAACTGCCGCAGCGGCTTGCCCGTGCTGTGCTCAATCACCGCCGGAAAATGGTTCGTCTGGTGGCAGTACATCGACCGCACCACGGCAAACTCGTCAATCACCCCGCCCACGTGCGGAAACCAGTCCGACACCGGAATCCCCGCCTGGCCGTACCGCTTATAGGTCCGCAGAATCGGGATCACCGGCCGCTTCATCGGCGCGTTGTTGTCGCCAAAGCCGATGGCATCCATCATCGTTCCGGCGTACTTGTTGTCCTTCGGGTCAAAGGTGTCGATGTGGCTCATGCCGCCGCACAGGAAGATGTAGATGACCGATTTGGCCCGCGGCGTCCCCGGCAGCAGCGCGGCGGGCATCCGGCCGTCGGCCGCCCACAGGCTGCCCACGGCGGTGCCGAGAAAACCGTTGGCCAGGCGGAGGAGTATGCGTCGGGTTAGCATTGGCTTCGTTTCGTCAGCGGACAAACAGGAACTCGTCCAGGTTATAGAGCATCCACGCCAAGCCCTTCAACTTCGCGGCATCCCCGCCCAGGTAGCTCAGCGCCCGGTCCAGCTCCCCCGGCGAGGGCGGCCGGCCGATCGTTTCGCGATACGCCAGCTGCACCGCCGCCGGCAGCTCCCCTGCCTTCTGCGCCCGCGCGGCCAGCTTGGCCGTCGCGTCTTCAATCAGCGGATCGTTCATCGAGAAGAGCGCCTGCGGCGCCGTCACGGTCTGCGTCCGCACCGGGCACGGCGTCCGGCCGTCATCGACGTCGAACGACTGCAGGAAGTGCGCCATCACCTCGGTGCTCGGGATGTAGCCGCGCGTCATGTACGCCGCCCGGCGGTTCTTCCTTGCTTCAAACGTGCCGTCCTTCGGCAGAAAGATGCTCTGCTTGTTGTCGGTCTTCACGATCTGAAAGGACTTGCCGCCCACGGTCCGGTCGAGTTCGCCGGCGCTCGACAGAATCGCGTCCCACAGCGGCTCGGCCTCGAGGCGCTGGAGCCGGAAGCGCCACAGCAGGTCATTGGCCGGGTCGATCTTCTGGTTCGCCTCCCCGGGCTTCGAGTCCATCCGGTAGGCGGCGGAAGTCATCAGGAATTTGTGCAGCCACTTCATGCTGAAGTTGTGGCGCGTGAACTCGCTGGCCAGGTAGTCGAGCAGCTGCGGATGGCTCGGCCGGCCGCCGAGCAGCCCGAAGTCGCTCGGCGACTTTTGCAGCCCCTGGCCGAAGTGCCACTGCCACACCCGGTTCACCGCCACGCGGGCAAACAGCGGATTGTCCTTATCCGTCAGCCAGTCGACGAAGCCTTCCCGGCGCCCGTAGCGGAAGTCCGTGTCCGGGGGCTGAAAGGGAAAGCCCGGGGCTACCGGCTTGTCCTTCTCCGGCTTGGTCGGATCGCCGGAGGTGAGAATGTAGGTCGGCCGCTGCAGGCGCGCCGCGTCCTCTTCGACAATGACGTGCGACTCCAAGCCCGCCGGCGCCTTGATCTCCCGCTGCTCTTTGAGCAGCGCATCGTAGGCCTTCACCACCTCGGCCGGCATGATGGCCTTCATCTTCGGCGGATCGATGCGGAGCACCGGAAAGTAGTCGTCGGCAATCTTCTGTTCGGCCTCGGTGCGCTTGCGTTCGGGCTTCAGCACAATCGCCCGGACGTCGGGCGGCAGCATCGACACGCGCTCGGCATAGAGCTTCTCGTGGTAAGGGGCAATGAGCTGTTCAATCGCCTGGTCCACCGGCTCCTTCCGCCGCCGGTAGGCGGCCACCGCCTTGCCGTAGGCGTAGATCTGTTCGGGAGTCGCCAGCGAAACGGTGCGCAGCACCAGCGGATCGAACAGCGCCTTCATGGCGTAGTAGTCGGACTGTTTAATCGGATCGAAGCGATGGTCGTGGCACTTGGCGCAGGCGACCGTCATGCCCAGGAAGGCCGCCGAGATGGTTTCGACGGCTTGGATGGCGATGTCCTGATCGCGGTCGTTACCGGTGAGCGCG
Source organism: Acidobacteriaceae bacterium (assembly GCA_020247055.1). Classification (GTDB taxonomy): domain Bacteria; phylum Acidobacteriota; class Terriglobia; order Bryobacterales; family Bryobacteraceae. The sequence continues at coordinate 49,700 of JADCJL010000023.1, forward strand.
GCGCGGGAGAGAAAGCCCAGCGCGAACTGATCCTGCGGCATCGCCTCGGCGCGGGTACGCGTGCCGAAAACGGTCAGCGCCGGCCGGCCGCCGTGGCGGTTGCCCAGGATCTGCGCCCGGACAAACTGATCGTAGGGCAGATCGTCGTTGAGCGCCTGAATCATCCAGTCCCGCCAACGCCAGATGCTGCCGCTCGCCGGCATCACCCCGCCGTCGTTGCCGTCCATATCGGCGTAGCGCAGCACGTCGAGCCAGTGGCGGGCGTAGCGAACGCCGTGCTGCTCGTCGGCCAGCAGACGGTCGAGGAGCTTTTCGTAGGCCGCGGGGGAGTCGTCGGCCAGGAAGGCCGCCTGCTCGGCTGCGGTCGGCGGCAGCCCGGTCAGGTCGAACGTCGCGCGGCGCAGCAGCGTCAGTTTATCGGCCGGGCCGTTGGGCCGCAGGCCTTTGGCCTGGTGCTGCTCGGCGAGAAAGGCGTCCACCGGGTGCGCGGCGTCGGTCGGAACGGCGGGCCGGGCCACCGGCTGCAGCGACCACAGCTTCAGCTTGGGAGGCTGCGCCGGAAGGGCGGCGGCAAACAGGACAAGGCTGAAAATCCGCGGGTTCACCCGACCATTATTTCATGGCGCGCTTTAGCCGCGAATGCGTAAATGGGGTTCCATCACCGTCTGCTGAAACGGCCGCTCCGGCTGCCGGATACGCTGCAGCACCATCCGTGCGGCCTCTTCCCCCAGGTTGTAGTTGTGCTGGATGATGGTCGAAATCGGCGGATGGAACAGGTCGAGCCAGTCGTAGTCGTCCGAACAGGCCACCTCGACGTCCTCGGGGCAGCGCAAGCCCGCCTCGCGAATCGCCCGCAGCGCGCCGGTCAGCATGGGAAAGTTCACGGCAAAGATCGCCGTGGGCCGCTCCGGCAGCCGCAGCAGCCCCTGCGTCGCGGCGTAGGCCGAGGCCTCGCTCCAATCGCCTTCGATCACCAGCTCCCGTCGCGCTTTGATGCCGTGCCGCTTCATCGCTTTCTTCCAGCCCTCGACGCGTTCGGTGACCGTCGAGAGCGAATGGTGGCCGAGCAGCAGGGCGATGTCGCGGTGCCCTTTGCCGATCAGATGATCGAGCATGAGTTGGACACCCTTCACGTTATCCACCGTAATCGAATCGGCCGTGTAGCCGCGCGGAAGCCGGCCCACGAAGACCACCGGCTTGCGCGCCTCGACCAGACGCTGCACCTCGGCCTGGTCACCGGCGGCGATGTAGATCAATAACCCGTCAATCAGCTTGGACCGGAACACGCCCAGATACCGCGCCTGCTCTTCGACATGGTCGTAAGTGCTGCCGAGGATCAGCGAGTAACCCTCTTGGCGGAGCGTATCTTCTACCCCCTGCGCGACGATGGCATAGAAGGGGTTGCCGATGTCGGGGATCAGCATGCCGATGGTGCGGGTGTTCCGCGTTTGCAGGCTGCGGGCCACGGCGTTGGGGGTGTAGTCGAGTTCCTGGACGGCCTTCTCGACACGCGCCGTGAGTTCGGGACTGACGAAGGCCGATTTGTTGAGCACGGAACTAACTGTGTAAGTCGAGACGCCCGCCCGCTTGGCGACGTCATAGATAGTCGGCATCGTTACCTCGTAGTATAGCGAGGCGGCCGGCCCTCCCACGCGGCGTCCGGATGGGGCATTATGGATGGTTGATCATGTTCTTCATTCCCGTTGGGGTCAAACACGAGATCGAGCTCACGGTGGACGACAAAAACGCCATTCGTTTTCTGGGCCACGAAAATGCGCGGGTCCTGGGCACGCCGTGGATGATCGCCTCGATGGAGATGACGGCGCGGGACGCCATCGTCGAGCTGTTGCCGGAGGGTTACGACACGGTGGGCACGATGGTGAATGTGCGGCATGTCTCGGCCGCGCCGCTGGGGGCCACGGTCCGCTTTACGGCCGAGGTGCTCGAAGCGCGGGAGCGGCGGGTTTACTACCGCGTCGAGTGCCACGGCCCGCACGGGATCGTGGGCGAGGGTACGCACGAACGGTTCATCGTTAACGTCGAGCGCTTCGCTGCTCGCCTGGTGAAGCAGTCTGCGTAACCGGCGAAGCATTGGCGCCGGGCCGTAGCGGCAAGGAGGCGCGCTAATAAGCCGGGGTGAAGGGTAGGAACTCGTACTCGCCGGGGTTCAGCCCGCGCTGCTGGAGCTGCCGGGCGCAGTCGGCGACCGTGGGCCCAATCGCGGCAATCTCCCGTAGCGCCAGATTCTGGGGCGTGTAGAGCAGATACGCCCCCCACAGCCCCGTCAAGGCCCGACGCTGGGCGATCGAAAGCTGCTCGGGCGAGGTTCCAATGAGGCTCGAAAAGTCCACGCCTCTATTTTCGCAGGTCGGCCAGCAGCGCTTTGAGGCCGAACTTCCGGTATAGCTCCACCAACCGCTGCTCTTCAGGCGACGGCGGAAGCAGCCGGGCCAGCCGGGGATCTTCGAGCGCCGCCCGCGACGGAATCCACAACTGGCCATCGGCAAACTCCACCGAGTGGGCAAAACCCACCAGATTATCGATGACCACCCGCGAACCCGTCCGGCTCGTCAACCGCAACGCCGCCTCGTCCAGAATCGACGTCCGGCCGTTCCCGGCCAGTTGGACATCGGCCGGCAGCGTTCCGGCCAGAAACTCCACACCATCGCGCGTCCCCACCACCCAGCCGAGTTCGAGATGGCGAATCGCCTTGCCCTGCCGGTTGACAATATCAATGCTCGGAGCCTTGGCTTCGTTGCCGGCGACCTTGGCCGCGCCACCGGTCAACTCAATCGGGGCGTCCGGCAGGCGGAGGAAGGAGAACTGCACGGGCCGCTCCGGCTCAAAGACCGTCGCCGGCGCTCCGGCCGGGCGCGGCAGGCGGCCGCGCCGGGAGATCTGCACGTCCAGCCGCGGCCGCTCCTGCAGGCGGCTGACGGAAGCCACCAACTCCCGCTGCAGCGCCTCCGGCCCGCGGGCTTCGAGCAGTTGTTGAAAATGCCTGCGGTCCCGCCGGGCTTCGAGCTCCCAAACCGTCAGCGAACGGCGCGAGTTCAGCCGGTTTTCCCCAAAAAACGATAAATCCTCAAACAGCACGCCATCGAGCAGCACCTGCACCAGGGGCCCGTTGCCCGCCGCGAGCGGCCGCAGCATCCGCAGGTCGATCCGGACCGGAAAGTTTTCCCCCGGCGCCACATCCACCGCCGGCACCGCCACCGAACCCCGCCCGCCCGGCGAAAAGTCCTGCGCCAGCACGAGCAGCGTCACGCCCCGAATCCGCTTGCCCGAACTGTTCCGTAACAGCAGACCGGAGTTGAGGTCCAGCGCCATCGCCCCGCCGCGCACCGTCGCCTTCGAACCGCCCAGATCGAAGCTCACCAGCGTCACCGGCGAATCCTGCGGGAAGTTGATTTTGAACGAAGACGCCGGGTCCAGCGCCGTCTCCTGCCCGAGGGCGGAGACGGCCAGGAGAAGAGCGACGAGGAGGATTCTAGTCATCCAGATAGACATGATTGATCGTAATTTGGCCGGTTTCGGCGTCTGTATACCGCGTGGCCGCGGCGCCGCGGGTGGTCACGGTGACAAACGAGGCTCGCGAGGCGGGCGTCCGCAACTCCAGCGTCAGTTTGCCGTCCGTAATTTCGACCCCGGAATCGCTCGCCTCCACCACCGGCGCCGCCTCGGCCACGGCGACCGGCTCGGTGAGTTTCTTCGCGCTCACGGCAAACCACCAGCCGGTGCTCGCCACCACGGTGAGCGAAGCAACCAGCGCGGCCGCGCGCCAGTTCAACCAGCGCTCCTCGGCCGGCTCCGGGTGCCGGTAGGCGGCGATCGCCTCGGACGCCTCGAGGCCCAACCGAATATTGGCGCTCATCTCGGACGCGAGCGGCTCCCAGGCGACCGGCGGCAGCATCTCGCCTTTGAGCTCCGTCGATAGCATTTTGCGAAACGAAGCCAACTCGGCCGTACAGGCCGGACAGCCGGAGACGTGGCGGCCCACCGTCCACTGCTTGAACCACGGAAGGTCTCGGCCGGCAAACAGGGCCAGATCGGCAAGATCGGGATGTTGCATCAGGCTCTCCTCCTTTCCATATACCGCTTGAACTTGATGCGGGCGTTGGCGATGTGGCTGCGGACGGTCGCCATCGAACAACCCAGGTGCTGCGCCACCTGCTCGGCGGGAAGATCTTCGACGTCGCGCAGCAGCAGCGCGGTCCGTTCCTTCACCGTCAGCAGCCGCAGACCGTCTTCGAGATACTGCTGTTGTTCGCCCCGGAGCAGCTGGCTCTCCGGACTCCGCTCGGCGGGCACCCGCAGGGGATCGACCAGAGCGTCAATTTCGGTGAAATTCACCCGGCCGTGGCGCCGGAGAAAGTCAATCGCCGTGTTGTGCGCAATACGCGACAGCCATTGGGCCGCCTTCTGCGTGTCCTTCAACTGGTCGCCGCGCTGCAGCGCCTTGATGAAGGCCTCCTGCGTTAAGTCCTGCGCATCCGCCACGTTACCGACAATGCGATAGATGATTAAAAACACGCGGCGCAGGTTCTCCTGCACGAAGCGGTTCTGCCGCTCCGCCTCCTCCGGGCTGTTCACGCCGGTTGAGTCGCGGGTGGGGTCGGGCATGCGGATGTTTTCCTGAGCCGTATGAATCACCTTACACGCCGAGACGGTTACGGTCCCGGAAGCGTGGAGGCATTTTTTCCGGCGCTATTCTGAGTATATGAGACCCGTCGGTATTCTCGGGACCGGAAAAACCCGCTTTGGCGCCTTCGCCGACCAAGGCATCCGCTCGCTGGCCCAAACCGCCGTCGCCGCGGCGCTCGCGGACGCAGCCGTTACCCCCGCGCAGGTGGAGGCTTTTTACCTGGGGAACTTCGCCGGGCCTAGCTTTACGGGACAAAGTCATTTGGCGCCTTACGTAGCGGGTGCCTGCGGGCTGGCGGGGATCCCGGCCACCCGGTTTGAAGACGCCTGCGCCTCCTCCGGGGTCGCCTTCCACCACGCCTGGCAGGCGGTGGCGGCCGGGGTGTACGACGTGGTCGTCGTCTGCGGCGTCGAAAAGATGACCAACCAGCCGACCGAGCGCGTCGGCGAGATTCTCGCCATGGCCGGCGACGTCGAACAGGACCGGCAGACCTTCCCGGAGCTGTTCGCCCGGATCGCCCGCGCCCACATGGACCGCTACGGCACGACGCGGGAGCAGATGGCCGCCGTGGCCGTAAAAAACCACCGCCATGGCTTTGCCAACCCCTACGCGCACCTGCGCAAGCTGATTACGATTGAACAGGCGCTGGCCGGCCGCGTCATCGCCGACCCGCTGACGCTCTATGACTGCTCGCTCGTCTCCGATGGCGCCGCCGCCGTCGTCCTGGCGCCCGAAGGGCGCTGCCGCGTGCTCGGCATCGCGCAGACCTCGGACACCGTCGCGCTGGCCGGCAAGCCGGACCTGACGAGCCTGCCCGCCGTGGGGCGCTCGGCCGAGAAGGCCTACCGGATGGCCGGCGTTACCGCCGCCGAGATCCAGTTCGCCGAAGTGCACGACTGCTTCACCATCGCCGAGATCCTCGCCATGGAGGAGCTCGGCTTCTGCCCGCGCGGCGAAGGTGGCGCCTACGCCGCCAGCGAAGCCCGGCCCGTCAACCGCAGCGGCGGCTTGAAGAGCAAGGGCCACCCGGTGGGCGCCACCGGGGTGGCGCAGATTGTCGATGTCGTTGGGCAGCTGCGGGACGGTCTCGGCGAACTGGGCCTGGCGCAAAATCTGGGCGGCACGGGCGCCACCAGTGTGGTGACGGTATTCGGAAAGGTATAACTAAAAGCTGATGAAACTCGCATCGCGGATGGACCGCATTCTCATCGAGACGGCCTTTGAAGTTCTGGTGAAGGCCCGGGCCCTGGAAGCGCAGGGCAAGCACATTGTGCACCTCGAAATCGGCGAACCGGACTTTGAAACCCCGGCGCACGTCCTCGCCGCCGGCAAGCGGGCGCTCGACGAGGGCTGGACGCACTACGGCCCGACGCAGGGCTACCCCGACTTCCGGGAGGCCATTGCCGCCCATGTCAGTGAGACCCGCGGCATCACCGCCCGGGCTTCGCAGGTTTGCGTCGTGCCCGGCGGCAAGCCCATCCTCTTCTTCCCGATGATGGCGCTGCTCGAAGAGGGCGACGAGGTGATCTACCCCAATCCGGGCTTCCCGATCTACGAGTCGATGACCCGGTTTCTGGGCGCGACGCCGGTGCCGATTCCGCTCGTCGAGAGCCGGGGCTTCAGCTTCGACCTCGACCGGTTCCGCGACAGCCTCACGCCGCGGACCAAGATGGTGATCCTCAACTCGCCGCAGAACCCGACCGGCGGCGTGATCCCTCCCGACGACCTGCGCGTGATCGCCGACCTCGTCCGCGACCGCGACCTGATCGTGCTCAGCGACGAGATCTACAGCCGCATCTACTACAACGAGCCCCCGCTGTCGATCGCCTCGTTGCCCGGCATGCAGGACAAGACGATTATCCTCGACGGGTTTTCGAAGATCTACGCCATGACCGGCTGGCGCCTCGGCTACGGCGTGATGCCCGAATGGCTGGTGGAGGCCGTCAATAAGCTGATGGTCAACTCCAACTCCTGCACGGCGAGCTTTACGCAGCGCGCCGGGCTGGCCGCGCTCACCGGCCCGCAGGACGAGCCGCTGGCGATGGTGGCCGAGTTCCACCGCCGTCGCGACGCCTTTATCGACGGTCTGAACACCCTGCCCGGCTTCCGCTGCGCCAAGCCCGCGGGCGCCTTCTACGCCTTCCCGAACATTGAAGGCACGGGCCGCACCTCGAAGCAGCTGGCCGACGAACTGCTGTACGAAGCCGGCGTTGCTTCGCTCAACGGCGGCTCGTTCGGCGAGTTCGGCAACGGGTACCTGCGCTTCAGCTACGCGAACTCGCTCGAAAATCTGATGGAAGCCGTGGACCGGATGCGGCGGCACCTGACGCGCTAGCGTTTGCGGCCGATGCGGTCCATCACTTTATAGATCATCTGCATCACCCGGTCCTCGACGTCTTCGGCGAAGGGGCCGGGCTGGCCGTAGTAGATCATGCTGTCGTTGGCCTCGTAGCCGCCTTCCTTCAAAACGCGGAGCGAGGGGATGTAGCACATCACGTCGTTCGAGTAGCCGGCGACAATCAGCTCTTCGCCGGGGAACTCGCGTTTGAGGCGCAGGTTGTAGTCCACCACCACTTCGCCGCCGAGGGCGACCAGCGTGAGCGACTTGCCGAGGCGGATGCCCTGCACCGGGTAGGGAATGGCGCGCACGGGGGCGCGGCGGTCGTAGGCGGCGAGCATCTCGGCGGCGCGCTGCTGCTTGAACCAGTTGGACTCTTTGCTTTCGGCCTCAAAGGTCTCGCGGGTGTGGGGGGCGAAGGCGAGTTCGGCCGTCTGGAAGGCGCTGCGGAGCTGGCCGGTGACCGGGGTGAGCTTGCCGGCGAGCACGCGGGTGACCTCTTTGGCGAGCGAGGCGCCGTGCTGCTCGGCGAGGGCGACGGTGCCGCGCGGATTCGGATTGGCGTCGGCGCCGCACAGGAGCATGAACATGGCGGTGGCGTTCGGGTGGGCCGCTTCGAAGTTGGCCTGCGCGAAGCCGGCGTAGTCGCCGTTGACCTTATACAAATCGCCGCCGAGAGTCGTATTGTGGCAGGCGTAGCCGAACAGGACGCCGAGCAGTTGGCCGTTCACCCCGGCCACGCGGAGGACGGGAACATCCTGGTCGACGGGGCCGGCCGGGTTGACGCCGCCTTTGACGCCGGTGGGGGTGAGCACGCGGCGGTTCACGGCGAAGCTGCCGGTGCCGTGGCCGAGGTCGAGGCGGGCCACCTGCATGTTGCCGAGCGCGGCGCCGACGACGTCGGCGATCTGTTTGGCGAGCGTCTGGGTGTAGTCGGTGATGGCCCGGCGCTGGTCGACGGTCAGGTCGAACATGGTCATCAGGTTGTCGCGGACGACCGGGCCGCTGTGCGTGTGCGAGGAGTTCAGCAGCAGCTGGCTGCGGCGGAGGCGGTAGCGCTTTTCGACCTCAGCGCCGATCTGATCGGCGAGAGGGCGGGGCAGGCCGATCAGGTCCGTCGTGACGATGACCACACGGTTGCCTTTGTTGTCCTCAATGGCGAGCGCCTTGGCCCAGATCTTCTGCAGCACGCCCTCGCTCGGCTTTTTGCGGGCGGCGTAGCCGGACAGATAAATCGGCTGGGCCGGGGTGATGTCCATGCGGCCGAAGCCGGCTTTGTAGTCCGCCGCGAGCAGGGGCAGCGAAAGGAGAAGGAAGACGAGGGCTTTCATGCGCGGATAATCTCCACCGGGCGGTCCGGATACTTGAGGCTGTTTTTGGTGGCGTCGAACAGGTAGAGCGGATCGAGCGTGGCCAGCGAGTAGACGGGAATGGGGGCGAAGTCGGGGCAGCCCGGGGCGGGCTGAGCGACGATGACGGCGATGCCGACCACTTCGGCGCCGGCGTCCTCCACCATTTTCTTGAGTTCGAGCAGTTTGGCGCCGGTGCGGAGGATGTCGTCGACGAGCAGGACCTTTTCGCCGGGGTCGATATCGAAGAACTGGCGGAGCTGCAGCGGTTCATCGGCGTTCTGGCGTTCGGCCCAGTAGACCTCGTAGGCCCGCAGCGCTTCACAGACGCCGAAGGCCACGGGGAGGCCGCCGCCGGCGGGGGTGAAGATACTGAGCTTGTCGATGTTGGCGCGAATTTCCGGGTTGGCGCGCACCTTGCGGCTTAGCGCCACGCTGAGCATTTTGGCGTGCTGGAAGTAGCGGAAGGCGAGGGGGATCTGCAGGAACTGGTCCGAGTGGAGACCGTTCGGATAGACGAAATTGCCCTCGCGCAACGCGCCGGTCTGGCGCAGCAGCTTCAATACCTCTTCCTGAGTGGGAATCAGTTCCATAGTTTAATGAGCTCCTCGGCCGATGACGACCTGGGGGATGGTGCGCAGAATGATTTTCCAGTCGAGGGCTAAAGACCAGTTATCGATGTAACGCATGTCCAGGGTCATCCAGGTTTCAAAATCGACGGTGTCGCGGCCTTCGACCACCCACAGGCAGGTTAAACCCGGGCGCATGCGCAGACGGCGCCGCTGCCACCGCTTATATTGTTCCACTTCTTCGGGGATCGCCGGCCGGGGGCCGACCAGGGACATGTCGCCGGCGAGGACGTTCCACAGCTGCGGGAGTTCGTCGATCGAGAACTTGCGCAGCCACTTGCCGATGGGGGTAAGCCGCGGGTCGTTGCGGATTTTGAAGACGAGTTCGCGTTCGTTGCGGCTCATCAACTGCTGCTTCAGCGCTTCGGCGTTGGCGACCATGGAGCGGAACTTGTAGAGCCGGAAGCGGCGGCCGTTGAGGCCGCAGCGGATTTGTGAAAAGATCACCGGCCCGGGCGAGGTGAGCTTGACGGCGAGGGCGACGGCGAGCAGCAGTGGCGCGAGCGCCACAAGGGCGAGCGCGCTGCAGGCGATGTCGGTGGCGCGCTTGAGGAGCAGGCGGAGTTCGTCGTGCGGGGCGCCGGAGAAGGTGAGCAGGGGGGCGGGGCCGAGGCGGTCGAGATAGACGCTGCTGTGGACGTGGGGGCCCTGGAGGTGGGGGAAGATATCGAGCGCGACGCGGGTGCGGACGCCCTCTTCGTCGCACAGCAGGAGGGTCTCTTCGAGGCGGGGCAGGTCGGCGGCGGGGACGGCGAAGATCACCTCGTCGATGACGCGGCGGCGGAGGATCTGCGGCAGTTCGTCGAGGGGGTGCACGGGATACTCGTGAGCGAGTTGCAGAGCCGCGACGGCGGGCCGCTCTTCAAGAAAGCCCAGCAGGCGCATGCCGAACGATTCGGCCTCTTCGACCAGGTGGGCCAGGCGGCGGGCGCTTTCGCCGGTACCGGCGATCATCACATAGTGCTGCGCCCCGAACCGCTGGCGGAACCAGCGCAGCAGGGGGCCGGCGTTCCAGCGGAAGACAAGCAGGCCGAGGCAGGCCAGGGCGCCGAACAGGCCGAGAAAGGCGCGGCTGACGTCGAGCCGGAGCAGAAACTGAGTCAGCACGACGATGACGACGGCGAACAGGGTCTGCCGGAGGGTCTCTTTGACCACGTCGCGGCGGCGGGCGGATTCGAGGCGCTCGTAGGTGCCGAACCAGGCGGCGGCGCCAAGAAAGGCGAGGGCGGCGACGAGCAGCAGCAGGTACTTCATCGGGGTATCGATGTAGAACTGCCGGGCGAGGTGCCAGCCGCTGCGGGTCTGGTAGGCCAGTTCATATGCCGCCCAGACGAGGGCGGCATCGGCGAGTCCAAAAAATAAACGGAGCTTTCGCTGACGCCGGGAGTACACTTCGCTCATCAGACTAACAGATTGGGCCCTGCGCCCGTTACCTAGCAAATGCTAACCTAGTGAATGCTAATGGCCGGAAAAACCAAGCTCAATCGCGCCGAGCGGCGGCAGGTGATTGTCGATACGGCCTCGGCGCTGTTTGCCGAACGGGGCTTTCGCGGCGTGACGACGCGCGAGTTGGCGCGGAGCGCCGGCGTCTCCGAGCCGGTGCTGTACGAGCACTTCCGCACTAAAGAAGAGCTCTACTCGGCCATCATTGACCGCTCGCAGCAGAAGGTGGCCGGCGAAGACCCGCACGCGCTGCTCGACGCGCTGGCGGTGATTGAAGACCCGCGCGTTTACTTTCAGAAACTGGCTCATCTGATCGCCGAGTTTCACACGAGCAACCCGGAGTACATCCGGCAGGTACTGTTTGCCGCGCTCGAGGGGCATGCGCTGGCCGATTTGTGTTTTGAGCGGAACTCGGGCCCCGTCTACGCCAAAGTATCCGCCTATTTGAAGGCGCGGATGGCCGCCGGCCAGCTGCGCCGGCTCGATCCGACCATTGCTGCCCGGGCGATTGTCGGGGCCGTGATGCAGTACTGCCTGTTTGAACTCCACTTTGGCTTCCGCACGGTGCGCGCGAGTAAGAAGCGCGCCCTCGAAGGCATTGTGGACCTCTTTTTGAATGGAATTCTGAAATGAAACTCTCTCTTGCTTTGTTGTGCGCGTTGTTTGGTTTGCTGGCGGCCGGCTGCGGCCGCCAGGCGGCTCCGGCGGCGGCCGGAAAAACCGAGGCGGCCCCCCGGCCGGAGGCGGCGCCGCTTGCGGTGCGGACGGCAGCGGCCGAGCAGCGGAGCGTGGAACGCTCGATGGTGGCGACCGGTTCGCTGTTGCCGGACGATACGGTGACGATTAGCTCGGAGGTGCAGGGCCGCGTAGCGAAGATTCACTACGATTTCGGCCAGAGTGTCCGGCAGGGCGCCGTGCTCGTGGAGCTCGACCCGACCGAGTACGACCTGCAGATTGAGCGGGCGCGGGGGGCGCTGAACCAGGCGCTGGCGCGGTTGGGTCTCCCGGCGTACGCGGGAAAGATGAGCCCGCCCGAGTCGACGCCCGCCCTCCGGCAGGTGCTGGCGCAGCTCGAGGACACGCGGTTCAAGTACGAGAGCGCGGCCAAGCTGGTGAAGACCGGCGACGTGTCGCAGGAGCGATTCACCGAGGCCGAGAAGGCTTACCGCGCCCGGCAGGCGGCCGTCGAACTGGCGCGGGACGAGATGCGGGTGGCGTGGATGAGCGTGACGGCGCTTGAAGCGGATTTGAAAATCGTCCAGAAGCGGCGCAACGATACGGTAGTGCGAGCACCGTTCGACGCCGAAGTGGGCGAGAAGGTGGCGGCGGTGGGGCAGTTTGTCAAAGACAACACGCCGCTCATTCGGCTCGTCAAAACCAATCCGCTGCGCTTGCGCGCCGAGATTCCGGAGGCGGCTTCGAGCGCCGTGCCGTTGGGCACGCGGCTGACCTTTACGACCGATGCGCTGCCGGGGGCCGAGTTTACGGCCGTCGTGCGGCAGCGGAACCCGGCGCTCGACGCGCGGTCCCGCACGCTCTCCGTCGAAGCCCGGCTCGAGCGGGGCGACGCGCGGCTGCGGCCGGGGATGTTCGTGCAGGTGAAGCTGGTGACGCAGGCGGCGGCCGCCATGGTGGCCGTGCCGCGGCAGGCGCTCTACAGCGTCGCGGGTTTGACCAAACTGTTCGTGATTGAAAACGGGGCGGCGCGGCTGGTGACGTTTACCCCGGGGCTCGAAACCGATGGCTGGGTGGAGGTGCCGGACGGAGCGGTGAAGCCGGGCGACCGCGTGGCGGTCTCCGAACTCGGCACCCTGACCAACGGCACCAAGGTGAGGATGTAGACCATGCAGAGACTTGCTGAGATCTGCATTAAACGCCCGGTGTTCGCGACGATGCTCATTCTGATGCTCGTCGTGCTGGGCCTGGACGGCTACCGGAAACTGGGCGTCGACCTGTTTCCGAAGATTGAGTTTCCGATCGTCTCGATTACGACCACGCTGCGCGGCGCCTCGCCCGAAGAGGTGGAGACGCAGCTATCGAAGCGCATTGAAGAGGCCGTCAATACGGTCTCCGGCATCGATGAGCTGTTTTCGAACTCCTCGGAGGGCCTGTCGCGGGTGACCATTCAGTTCACCCTCGAAAAAGATGCCGAGGTGGCCGCGCAGGAGGTGCGCGATAAGATTTCGACCATTCTCGGCCAGCTGCCGCAGGACGCCGATCCGCCGGTGGTCGAGAAGGTCTCGACCGACGCTTCGCCGGTGATCAACGTCGTCGTCTCGGCTAACCGCGATCTGCGGGAGACGACCAAGATGGTCGATGACCGGATCAAGAAGAGCATCGAGTCGCTTGATGGCGTGGGGCAGGTGCGTTTTATCGGTGACCGGGAGCGGGCGATTCAGATCTGGCTCGACGGCCAGAAGCTGTACTCCTACAACCTGAATATCGACCAGATTCGCGCCGCGATCGGGGCGCAGAACGCCGAGATTCCGGGTGGGCGTCTCGACCAGGGCAACCGCGAGTTGAGCGTCCGGACGCTGGGCCGGATCCTGCGGCCGGGCGATTTTTCGACTCTGATTGTGGCTAATACCCCGGGTGGACCCATCCGGGTGGAGGACATCGGCGCTGTGCAGGACGGCTTCAAGGAGCAGCGGACGCTGGCGCGCCTCGACGGCCGGGAAGCCGTGGTGCTGCAGATTCGCAAGCAGGCCGGGACGAACACCCTGTCCGTGATTGAAAAGGTAAAGGAGCGCATCGACGAGATTCGTCCGCTGCTGCCGCCGGACTTCGAGATTGCCTATGTGGGCGATCAGTCGTTCTTCATCGTCGAGTCGTTCCACGCCGTGCAGGAGCACCTGATTCTGGGCGGCTTGCTGGCCGGGGTGGTCGTGCTGCTGTTTATGCGGAGCTGGCGGTCGACGCTGATTGCGGCGGTGTCCATTCCGACCTCAATTATTGCCACCTATACGCTGATGAACCTGATGGGTTTTACGCTCAATCAGATTACGATGCTGGCGTTGACGCTGATGGTGGGCATTGTGATTGACGATGCGATTGTGGTGCTCGAAAACATCTTCCGGTTTCTTGAAGAGAAGCGGATGACGCCGATTGAGGCCGCCATTGAGGGCACGCGCGACATCGGTCTGGCCGTGCTGGCGACAACGCTGTCGCTGGCTGTCGTCTTTCTGCCGGTGGCGTTTATGAGCGGCATTGTCGGCCGTTTCATGTCGAGCTTCGGGTTCACGGCCGCCTTTGCGATCATGGTGTCGCTCGTCGTTAGCTTCACGCTGACGCCGATGCTCTGCTCCCGCTTCCTGAAGCTGACCCCGGGCCACGACGCGAGCGCCACCAAGCAGACGCTCATCTTCAAGATGGTGGATGTGCCGTACCAGGTGATGCTGCGTTGGTCGATGCGGCACCGGTGGGTGATTGTCACCATTTCGCTGGTGACCTTTCTTTCGACGGGGCTGCTGTTCCGGTTCCTGGGCGTCGATTTTCTGCCGCAGGATGACCAGTCTGAGTTTGAGGTGACGGTGCGGATGCCGCCGGGTTCGTCGCTGGCGGGTACGGATGAATTGATGCGGCAGGTGGAGGCGGACCTGCGGCGCTTGCCGGGCGTAAAGAACCTGCTGACGCAGATTGGTAGCGACCCCCGGCAGCAGGTGGACCGCGGCACGATTCTGGTGGCCCTGGTGCAGCCCGGCCAGCGGCGCGAAAACCAGTTTCAGGTGATGGATATGGCGCGGGAGACGCTGCGGAAGTATAAGGACCTGATCATCGCCGTGCAGCTGCCGGCGGTGATTCAGGGGGCCGGGCCCAACCGCGACTTTCAGTATTTTCTGCAGGGGCCGGACCTGGCGCAGCTGGACGGTTACGCCCGCAAGCTGATGGCGAGGCTGGCGGCGACACCGGGCGTGGCGGACCTGGAAAGCTCCTACGAAGCGGGCAAGCCGGAGGTGCGCGTGCTCGTCAACCGCGAAAAGGCGGCCAATCTGAACGTGAATGTGGCTTCGATTGCGACGGCGCTGCGGACGCTGGTAGCCGGCGATGAGCAGGTAACCACCTACCGCGAAGGCGACGACCGCTACGACGTCGGCCTGCGCGTGACGCGTGAGTTTCGCAACTCGCCGGACGCGATGAGCCGGCTGTATGTGCCGTCGGCCACGCTCGGCAACGTGGCGCTGTCGAACGTCGCCACGCTGCGGGAGGAAACGGGCCCCATCGGCATCGACCGGCGGAACCGGCAGCGGCAGATTCTGATCAGCGCGAGCGTGGTGGGCGGGCAGTCGCTCTCCGAGGTGCTGGCCGTGGCCGATAACACCATGAAGGAGCTGCAGATGCCGCCGGATTACCGCAACGGCACCATCGGACGCAGTAAGGAGCTGGGCCGCGCGGGCGCGAGCTTCGTCATTGCGTTTCTGCTGTCGATCATTTTCATGTACATGATTCTGGCGGCGCAGTTTGAGAGCTTCGTCGACCCGATTGTGATTCTGCTCAGTCTGCCGTTGTCGATGCCGTTTGCGCTGCTGTCGCTGATCATCATGCGGGAGAACTTTTCGATTATCTACAGCTCTGTGGGGATTCTCGTGTTGTTTGGCATTGTGAAGAAGAACTCGATCTTGCAGTTGGACCATATTAAGGCGCTGCGCCGCGAGGGCCTGCCGCGGCTCGAGGCGATTCTCAAGGGTTGCGAGGACCGGCTGCGGCCGATTCTGATGACGACGGCGGCGCTGGTGGCCGGCATGCTGCCGCTGGCCCTCGGCCAGGGCGCGGGCGCGGGGACGCGGCGGACGGTGGCGATTGTCGTCATCGGCGGCCAGACGCTCTGCCTGCTGCTGACGCTGTTGATTACGCCCGTCTCCTACAGTCTGTTTGACGACCTGGCGAGCACGTCGTGGCTCCGCCGGTGGAGCCGGTGGTTGCCGTGGCGGAAGGCGGCCGGCCCGACGGCGGCGCTGCTGGCGCTCGTCGCCGTGCTTGCTCCGGTGGCGCACGGGGCCGAGGAGTTGAACAAGCAGCGGGTGGGCGTGACGGTGGCGGCGCGGAAGCTGACCTTGAAAGAAGCCGTCGAAGCCGCGCTGCAGAACAACCTCGAGATCGAGATCGAACGCACCAACATCGCCACCGCGCAGCAGCTGCTGAACGCGGCCAAGGGCGTCTTCGACCCGGTGTTCTCCTACACCCCCAGCTACGAGCGGCGCGACACCCCGGCCGCCTCCGTCCTGCAGGCGGCGACGGGGAAGCTCGAAGAGCGATTCCTCAACAATAACGCCGGGGTCCGCACGCGGGCGCCCTGGCAGGGCATGAGCCTGGGCGTGAGCTTCGACAACACCCGGACGCAGACCAACAACCCGTTCGTGAACCTGAACCCGTTTTTGAGCTCGCGGCTGCTGTTGACCTACACGCAGCCGCTGCTGCGGAACCGGTTGATTGACCGCGAACGCGCGCAGATCAAGATTCGCAGCAAGCAGGTGGGGATCTCGGAGACCGACTTTGAGCTGCGCGTCATCGACGTGGTCGCCCGCGTCGAGCAGGCCTACTGGGACCTGGTGGCCGCCCGGCAGGCGGTGCAGGTGGCCGAAGACGGGGTGAAGCTGGGGCAGGAGCAGTTGGCGCGGACGGAACGGCAGATTGCGGCGGGGACGCTGGCGCCGGTGGAGATTTCGCTCGCGCGGTCCGAGTTTGAGCGGCGCCGGGACTCGTTCTATGCCACGCAGGACATTCTGACCGCCGCCGAAAACAACCTGAAACTGCTGATGGCCAACGGACGGGCGAACGCCGTTTGGAGCGAGGAGCTCGTGCCGGCTGATGCGGAGACCACCGGCAAGCCGGAGGCTGAGGAGCTGGGCGCCGTCGTCGAGACCGCCCTGGCCAAGCGGCCCGAACTGCGGCTGTTGAGCCAGCGGCGGACCGTAAACGACATCGAAAAAGAGCTGAACCGGGACCAGTTGAAGCCGCAGGTGAACCTGGTGGCGGGCTACGCCAACAGCGGGTTGGCGGGCACGCTGAGCACGGCGCCCAATCCGTTTGAAGGCCAGAGCGCGGGCATCTACAGCCGGTTGAACCAACTGAGCGGCCTGGCGGGTCTGGCGCCGGTGCTGCCGCCGGTGCAGGGTTCGCTGCCGCCGTTTCTGCTGGGCGGGTACGGGTCGGCGCTGTCGAACGTGTTCACGGGCCGGTTTCCGACCGTGCAGGTAGGCATGCAGTTTGAACTCAATCTGCGCAACCGGACCGCCGAGGCGGCGCTGGCGCAGACGGCGATTGCCGAAAAGCGGCTGGGCCTCGAACGGACGCGCCTTGAACAGGCCATTGACGCCCAGGTGCGCAACGCGCTGCAAGGGCTGGTGGCGTCCCGTGAGCGGATTGCGGCGGCCGAAGCGTCGGCCAAGGCGGCCGAAGAGAAGTTGAACAGCGAAGTCCGGCTTTTTCAGACGGGCGAATCGACCAACTTTTTCGTCCTGCAGCGGCAGAACGAGCTGCTCGAATCGCGCCGCCGGGCCGTGGTGGCGCATTTGGAGTACAACAAGTCCGCCGCGCGCCTTGAACAGGCGCGGGGGCGGACGCTTGAAACCAAGGAGATCCGGCTGCGGTAGGCGGCCTGTGGAAAACCTGAGGACAGCCAGCTTTTGCGCCGCGCGCCGGAGTCGGCTACTTTCGTTTTATGGCTGCCAATGATCTTGTCCTTCAGAAAGGCCTACCGGCCAATCTGGAGATTGAACGCTACCTGCTGGGCGCGATCCTCGTCGACCCCTCGGCGTTTCTCAACGTCGCCAGCCTGATTCAGCCCACCGACTTTTCCGTACAGTCCCACCAGCTGATCTTCACGCGGATGATTGAGCTGTCGGAGGCCAACAGCCACATCGACCGCGTCACGCTGGCCAATGAGCTCATGCGCCACGGGGAGCTGGAAACCGTGGGCGGGCTGAGCTATCTCGTCTCGCTCGACGACGGGATGCCCAAGCTGTACGATCTCGAACGCTACGCGATGATCGTCCGCGAGCATTCGCTGCGGCGGCGGCTGATTCTGACCAGCCAGGCTCTGATTGACCGGGCCGTCGGCGGGCAGGAGAGCGCCGATGAGATTCTGGCCAGCGCCGAGACCGATCTGCTGCAGTTGGGCGAATCCCACGTTGCCAATAAGCTGCTGCACGCCCGCGACATTCTGAGCAAGGCCGAAGGCGGCGTCAATGCCTTTCTCGACCCCACCAAGCGCATCCGCGGCACGGCCACCGGCTTCTTAAAGTTGGACGAGATGACCGGCGGCTTCCGCCCCGGCGAGCTGATCATTCTGGCGGCGCGGCCGGCGATGGGCAAAACGGCGCTGGCCCTGAACGTGGCCCAGCACGTGGCCATGAACCCCACCAATCCGCGGGCCGTGGCCGTGTTTTCGCTCGAAATGTCGAGCGAATCGCTGCTGCAGCGCATGGTGTGCGCGCAAGCCCGGGTTTCGCAGACCAAGTTCCGGGAAGGATTCCTCGACAACGACGAACGCCGCCGGTTGCAGAAGGGTCTTGTCGATATCGTCAAGGCGCCGATCTTTATCAACGACAGCTCGACGATCGGCCTGATGGAGATCCACGCCGAACTGCGGCGTTTGAAGTCGCAGGCTGATCTGGGCCTGGTGGTGGTCGACTATCTGCAGCTGATGACGAGCAAGGGGCGCGTTGAGAACCGCAACCAGGAGGTCAGCGCGTTGTCGCGCGGCCTGAAGCTGCTGTCAAAAGAACTGGAGTGCCCGTTCCTCGTGCTTTCGCAGCTAAGCCGCGCGAGCGAGACGCGCCCCGGAGACCATCGGCCGGTGCTGAGCGACCTGCGCGAATCCGGGTCGATCGAGCAGGACGCCGACATGGTGGCCTTCGTCTTCCGCGAAGAGTACTACAAGCGCTTTGACGCCTCGCTGCACGGACTGGCCGAGCTGATTCTCGCCAAGCAGCGCAACGGCCCCACCGGCATCGTCAAGCTGAGCTTCATGCACGAATTCACCCGGTTTGAGAACCGCCTCGACGATATTCCGGGTGAGGACGGTCCGCCGAATTAGCTTTCGCAGAGCCGTTTGGTGACGGCGTGGCGGTGACGGAACATGAGGGTCAACTGCAGCTTGGCGGCCCAGCCGAACAGCAGATCGGCCAGCGGCCCGCCCTTGAGCCGGAACTCGATCCGGTCGGCGAGTACGGAGCCGGCGCCTTGCGGGAGGAACTCGTGGCGGTGTTTCCAGTAGGCGAACGGGCCGCTTTCCTGCTCATCAACAAACAGGCGGTTTTTCTGGTAATCGGTATGGACGGCGACCCAGGTGACGGGAAAAGGGCCCAGAAACGCCCGGAAGACCACGCGCGCGCCGGCTTCGAGTCCGCCCTGGCGGCTGACGAGCCGGACCTTCTGCCAGGGCGGCGTCAGCAGGGTGAAGATGTCGGCGCGCTCGTGGAAGGCGAAAACTTTCTCCGCCGGGGCGTTAATTTGCGTGATCATTTCGAAACGCATTGTAAACTGGGGAATTCGTTATGTTGCTGCAAATGAAGGGCGTCGAGAAACGCTTCGGCGGGGTGACGGCACTCCGGCAGGGGGATCTCGAAATCCGGGCGGGGGAGGTCCATCTGGTGATGGGCGAGAACGGCGCCGGTAAGTCTACGATGATGAAAATCATCGCCGGGATGCAGAAGCGCGATGGCGGCGCGATGATCTGGCAGGGCCAGACCGTCGATTTCGAAAACCCGAAGCAGGCAGCGCAGATGGGCATTGCGATGGTGCACCAGGAGTCGCTGCTGGCGCCGCACTTGAGCGTGGCGGAAAACATTTTTCTGGGGCGGGAGATCCCCGGGCCGCTCGGGACGGTGAACCGCCGCAAGATGCTGGCCGAAGCAACGCGGTTGATCGCCCAGTACGGCTTTCGCCTGCAGGCCGACTGGATGGTGGGGCGGTTGAGCCCGGCGGGCAAGCAGCTGGTGGAGATCTGCCGGGCGATTCAGAACGGGACGTCGCTGCTGATCTTTGACGAACCGACCTCGTCGCTCTCGGAAGCCGAAACGCACGAGGTCTTCCGCATCGTCCGGGAGCTGCGCGAGCGCGGGACGGGGGTGATCTACATCACCCACCGCATGGAGGAGTTGCGCAGCGTGGGCGACCGCGTGACCATTCTGCGCGACGGCGCCACGGTGCACACCGAGGCGCTCGCCACGCTCACGCGGGACCGGATGATTCAGTACATGGTGGGCCGGGCGGTAAATTCGATCTACAGCCGGGAGCCGTTGCCCCCGGGTGAGCCGCTGCTGACGGTCACCGGGGTTTCGACGCCCTCCCTGCTGCGCCACGTCAGCCTGACGCTGCGCGCCGGGGAGATCGTGGGCCTCGGCGGCCTGATGGGCGCCGGGCGGACGGAGCTGTGCCGGGCGATTTTTGGCTTGGACCCGGTAAGCAGCGGCACGGTGGAGGTGGACGGCCGCCCGCTGGCGCTCCGCAACCCCCGCGAGGCTGTCGCCGCTGGAATTGCGCTGATTCCGGAAGATCGCCAGCGCACGGGCCTCGCCCGCGACTTGCCCATCGGCTGGAACGTCACCATGGCGAACCTGGACGCCGTCAGCCCCGGCGGGGTGATCCGGCACCCGGAGGAGGAGCGCGTGACGCGCGAGGCGATCGACCGCCTGCGCATCCGCTGCGAAAATGGCCGGCAGCGCGCCGGCCGGCTGAGCGGGGGCAACCAGCAGAAGGTGGTGATTTCGAAGTGGGTGAACCGCGGGGCGCGGGTGTTTTTGTTCGATGAACCGACGCGGGGCATTGACGTGGGGGCGAAAGTCGAAGTTTTTGCCGTCATGGACGAGCTGGCGCGCCAAGGCGCCGCGATCCTGATGGTGAGTTCCGAACTGCCGGAACTGTTGCAGGTGGCCGACCGGATTCTGGTGATGAGTCAGGGCCATCTGGTGGGCGAACTCCCGCGCGGCTGTTCGCAGGAAGACATTATGCGGCTGGCCACGGCGCCGCCGGAGTCGGGAGATCTGTTGCAATGATTAAGCGTTTGCTGCCTTTTCTGGCGTTGCTCACCCTGTTTGTGGCGTTGAGCATTGCCAGCCCCTCGTTTCTGACCTCGCAAAACCTGTCGAGCGTGGTGCGGCAGACGGCGGTCTTCAATACCCTCGCGCTGGGGATGACGCTCATTATCATTTCGGGCGGGATCGATCTTTCGGTCGGTTCGATTGTGGCCCTCGGCGGACTCGGCGGCACGATGGCCATGGCCAAGGGCGTTCCCATCCCGCTGGGGGTGCTGCTGGGCATCGCCACGGGCCTGCTGTGCGGCTTGCTGAACGGGATTTTGATTACGCAGCTGCGGATTATTCCCTTCATCGTGACGCTTGGCATGATGGGGGTGCTGCGGGGCTTGGCGCTGATCATCTCGGACGGCATGCCTGTCCATGACGTGCCCAAAGGCTTCCAGTTTCTGGGGGAGGGAACGGTGTTTGGCTTCCCCTTTGTGCTCGTGGTGCTGATCGCCTGCGCCGTTCTGGTGCACTTCATTCTCGAACACACGAGGCTGGGCCGCTATGTGTTTGCAATTGGCAGCAATGCGGAGGCGGCGGTGTACGCGGGCATTCCAGTGAACTTTCACACAGTGGCCATCTATGCGCTGTGCGGCGGTCTGGCGGGTCTGGCCGGACTGATTGAAGCCAGCCGGCTGTCAACCGGGCAGCCCACCGCGGGCCAAGGCTATGAGCTGCAGGCGATTGCCGCGGTCGTCATCGGCGGCGGTTCGCTGCGGGGCGGTGAGGGTACAGTGATCGGGACGCTAGTGGGCGGCTTCATCATGGGTTTACTCGCGAATGGCAGCGACCTGCTCGGCATCAACCCGTATGTGCAGCAGGCTTTGATCGGGGCGATGATTATTGTTTTTGTGGCCGTCGATGAGCTCCGCAAGCGCCGGGTGCCTTCCTAGCGCTTCAAGCCACCTCATCGAGACTCTTGAGTTTTGCGCTCAGCGTTGTCCGCTTCAGCCGCAGCATATCCGCCGCCTGCTTCTTGTTTCCGTTACTGCGGCGGAGCGCCTGTTCAATGAGCGTTCGCTCCAGGCGTTGAATGGTGGCCGTGAAGTCCAACCCCTGCTCCGGCAGGTTTGGCGCCGACTCCGGCTGCGGCGCCGGGGGGCTAACGTTAGCGTTAACGCTAACGCTGGCGCGCACCGGCAGACTAAAATCGCCGCAATGCAGCATCGGCCGGTCTCCGCTCAGCGCCACCGCCCGCTCAACCGTATTCTCCAACTGGCGCACGTTGCCCGGCCAACCATACTCCTGCAGCCGCTCGAGCGCATCGGCGGCCACCCGTTTCCGCGGCAAATCCTCGGCGCGGCAAACCTTGTCGACGAAGTGCTCGAGCAGCATGGGGATGTCGTCCGCACGCTCCCGCAGCGGCGGCAGCTGCAGCGGCACCACGTTGAGCCGGTAGTAGAGATCTTCCCGGAACCGCCCCCGGTCGATCCGCTCTTCGAGATTGGCGTTGGTGGCCGAAACGACGCGCACGTCGAGCTTGACCATTTCGCTCGACCCCAGCCGCTGGCACTCCCGCTCCTGCAGCACCCGCAACAGTTTCGCCTGCGTCTCAATCGGCATATCGCCGATTTCGTCGAGGAAGATCGTCCCCTTGTCCGCCTCTTCAAAGCGCCCTTTGCGGGCCTGAAAGGCTCCCGTATACGCCCCCTTCACGTGGCCGAAAAGTTCGGCCTCGAGCAGCGCCTCCGGCAAGGCGGTGCAGTTGACCGAGACCATCGCCTCCCGCGCCCGCAGGCTGGCGGCGTGGATGGCCTTGGCGACCACCTCTTTCCCGGTCCCGGTCTCCCCGGAGATCAGAACCGTGCTCCGGCGCGGACCCAGCAACCGGATCGTGTCCAGCACGGGCCGCATCGCCGCGCTGTCCCCAATCAACAGCCGCCGCCACGGCTCGGGTGCCCGTGGGGGGGGCGCGGGCATCCGCGCCGCCGAAGCCAATGCCGCATCCCGGCTGTCCACGTAATCGCTGGCGCCGGACCGCAGTAGGACCACCGCCTCCCGCACATGCCGGCCAACAAAGATCACCCGCAGCGCCGGCCGCAGCCGCAACGCGGCCCCCAGCCAGTCCTCCGGGCTCATCCCGGCAACCGGCAGCTCCACGATCGCCACGGCAAAGCCATGCTGCTGCAGGAGTTGCAGCCCCTGCCAGCCGCTCGTACCGCATTCCCACCCCGGCGGCGCCGGGAGAGATCCGTCCAGGTGAAGGTACAGATTCCGCATGCTTGCTATCTCAACCATCGGCCCCGGCGGCCAACCCCAGGAGATCAGATTGTCCTGAGTGCTAAACTACAGTTTGCGTGGTGGCCTTCTGCCAAGCTCCGGATTCCTGTGCTAAACCTGTTCCGTTCCGCTCCACCCCGAACCCGTCCTCGCGTTCGGCCCGTCCTCGGTTGGCAGGACGGCCAGCAGGCAGGATAGTGTCCGGAAGTTTGCGCCTGCTTACTGGCGCCCTCCTGCTCTGCTCCACTTTGGCTCAGGCCAGCCAGACCGATCCCAAACGCTCGCAAAAGGCCTATGAACTCGGGGTAGCCGCCGCGGCCCAGAACCGCCCCGCCGAGGCTCTCGAGGCATTCACCACCGCCATCCTCTACGCCCCCGACTTCGCCGATGCCTACCGCGAGCGCGGCAAAGCCTTCCTCCAGCGCAAAGAACCCGCCCGCGCCGCCACCGACCTCGAACAGGCGCTCCGCCTCAAACCGGCCGACGCCGAGACCCTCCAGGCCCTCGGACTCCTGCATCTTGAGCGCGGCCGCTGGGAGCTCGCCATCAACCGCCTCACCCAGGCCATCGAAGCCGGCGCCGCGAACACCCGAACCTTCTACGGCCGCGCCCAGGCCCGCCTCCAGCAAAAGCAGTACCCCGAAGCCATTATCGATCTCACCGCCGCCATCCGCCTCCGCCTCGACGACCCCCAACCCTACTTCGACCGCGCCAAAGCCGCCATGGAACTCCAGCGCTGGCGCGACGCCATCGACGACCTCAACCGCTGCATCGACTTCCGTCCCGACTGGGCCGAACCCTTCCTCGAACGCGGCTTCTCGCACGGCCAGATGGGCCTGTTTGAAAACTCCGTCGCCGACCTCTCCCGCGCCATCCAGATCAATCCTCGCCTCGTCCGCGCCCTCTTCCTGCGCGGTGAAGCGCGCAAGCGCCTCGGCCAGTGGCAGGAGTCCGTCGACGACCTCTCCGCCGCCATCGAACTCACCCCCAACGACGCCAATCTCTTCATGGCCCGCTCCGGCGCCCTCGTCCAGTTGGGCAAAATCGAGGCCTCCCTCACCGACCGCTCCGCGGCCATTCGCCTGCAGCCCGATAACCCTCGTGCCTACATCGCCCGCGGTGGCTCCTACCACCTGCTCGGCCGCCACGAAGAGGGCTTCGCCGATCGGACCAAAGCCATCGAACTCGCCCCGCGCCTCGCCGAAGGCTGGCTGGCCCGCGGCAGCGCTTACTACCTCACCGGCGCCTTCGACAAGGCCAAGGAAGACCTCGAAGAGGCGCTGCGCCTCGACCCGGACAGCACAGAGATCCCCCCGATTCTCGACCGTACCGTCGAGCGCCTCGCCGCCAGCACCACCCCGCCACCCCCCGCGGAGCCCACCCCCGCTCCCACCCCCGCCATCAACCCCGAACCCGCCCCGGCTCCGCCCCCCCCAACACCGGAGGTCGCCAAAACCGCCCCGCCGCCTTCCCGCCCGGCCCCGGCAATCAAGCCCGCGCCCCCGGCTCCCCCCACCGCCGATAGCGCTCATGAACGCGCCCGCGCTCTCTCCCAGGCCAACCAGTTCGCCGAAGCCATCGTCGAATTCGACCGCGCCATCTCCCTGCGCCCCAACTTCTCCCTCGCCTTCAACGGGCGCGGCTACGCCAAAATGCGCCTCGGACAGTACGACAAAGCAATTCCTGACTTCACCGAAGCCATCCGGCTGAATCCCCGATACGCCAATGCCTATCGCAATCGCGCCGCCTCCCACCGCGCCCTCAAGCAGGTCGATCGCGCCGATGAGGACCTCGCGAAAGCCGTCGCGCTCTCGGCCCCATAGGTTGACTTCCCCCTTGGCCTCTGCGGACAATTAGAAAACAAACTCACACTTGGGAACCATTTGCCTGCAGGGTGCGTCTGCCTTGACGGGAAACAAGTTTCCTCCCCTTGCCCGCTCTCCAATCTATCTTAAGCTTTCTGCTCAAACTGCCGATTGATCCCTAGAACGACGCTGATGTCAACCTCTTGCGCCTCTTACACGCGACGCCTGTTCCTGAAGGCTCTCGCCGTCGCTTCCGCCCCGGTTCCCGCCGTGCTTGCCATGACGCCGCTCCTGCGCCGCGACTACCGCGCCGATGCCGTCATACTTCTCTTCTCCCTGCCCATCTACACCCGGGAGGGCGTGGGCGGTGGATTTGCTGCTGCCCGCCTGCAGGATGAGTCCGGGCAGACCATCGAATCGCTCCAGTTCGCCGCCGGTTCCGACCCGGAACGCGCCCGCGGCTTGAACCGGCTCGGCTTCATTCAGGAGACGGTAAAGTCCGAAGGCGGCGCCCCCGCCGAAACCGTCTACACCGGTTTCATGACCGCCTCCGATGAACAGAGCTTCGCGCAGGCCAAATCGGCTCTCGAAGCCAGCGCCGAAAAGCTGCAGTACCAGGCCATCGAAGGTCAGATCCAATCGGGTGCCGCCCGCTCCCGCTCCGTCCGCTTTGAAACCCCCGCCGCGTGGAATTGGACCCGTTTTGAAGAGCTGTACCCCTTCGCCGAACAGATGATCCGCCAGGCCGCGCCCAAAGGTAAAGAGGTGGTTCTCTACGCCCGCAGCGCCTCGCGGTCCTTCCTGTCCGCGATTATGCAGACCATCCGCGACCCGGCTGAAAAGACCGAATGCACCTTTGTCTACGGCGGCGGCGAGCACAAACTGGTCGCCGAAAAGCGCGGGGACGAAAAGGTCGCCAAACGCCTCGCCGCCCGCGGCCTAACCCGCTTCCCGGAGCGTATCATCGCCGTCCACGGCCGCCTGCAGGAGCTTCGCGGCTCCCGCGGCAGCAAGTTCCGCCTCTGGTTTGAGAAAGGATCGGACAATCCGCTCCCGCTCCGCATCGAGTTCCAACCCAAAGCCTTCCTCGCGCTCGCCTTCGAAGCCAAAACGGCCGGATAGGGAAGAAGGCCGGGTCGGGAAGACGGCCTGATCTCCCGGCTCAATACCGCGCGTTCGTCCGCCGGCCAGCCGTTTCGCCCCGCAGCCAGATAAAGAGCGGCGCGTGCGGCGCCGGCGATGGCCAAGGCACCGCCAGCCGCAGCCGCTGCCGGCCCTCGACGTTAGCCGGCAGCTCCGTCACCGCGACCCCTTCCCGCTCATTCCAGCCCACCCGGACAATCCGCTCGAGGCCGTTACCCGTCAGTTCGCCCCAGTACTGACTCGGCCCCGCCGCCTCGCCGCTCAAAGCAAATCCCAACACCTCCGGACGCCGGACCAGCGCCCCCAGCTCCACCACCGCTCCCCCGGGCTCCACCTCCAACGTCACCGGACACCCGTCGGCCCCCTCCGGTCGCACCACCACAAACCACTCCCGGTCGCTCAACCGGTCGGCCCGCTCCAGCTTGGCGCACTGCCCCGCCCGCGGAGCCTCCGCCAAGGCACCCGAAAGCCGGAGCGCCACGCTCACCGGTCCCCCGGCGTCCACCTCCTTCTCCCGCAGTTCCACCGAACCGGCCGGCGGCGCGGCCCGCTGCACACTCTGTACCGTCACCGCCGGAGGCAGCACCTGCACCGCATTCGGCCACTTCACCGGCAGGTTCCTGCCGCCTACCCAGGCCTGCAGCTCCCAGCTCGTCCCCGGCTGCGCCTGCGGATGCAGCCGTACCTCGACCTCCTGCCGCTCCCGCTGCCACTGCACCGTTCCGCCCGCAAACTCCCACCGCTCCACCTGCTCAAGACGCTCCCCTGTTAACCGGATCCGCTGCGCCGAACCGTCCTGCCGGATCCGCCACGGGCCCCCGGTCAGCTGCGGCGCCGGGCCGTGCACCATCGCCGCAAACGCATGGGTCGCCCCGTCGGCGCGCGTCAGCCACACCCGGTGCGCTCCCGGCCGCAACCGGTCCGTGTCCACCTCCAGCTCTAACTCCAGTCCCGGCCCCGCCAACGGGACAAACCGCGCCGCCACTCGCTCGGCCAGCGCATCAGCCGCCGATTCGAGCTCGACTTTGGTCACAAACTGCAGGTCTGCCCCGTGCAGGCGCAGCCGCACCCGGCCCCGCCCGGCCTCCAACGCATCCGCCGACGCCTCCGTCAGCCGGATCGCCGCCAAATCCGGCAGCTCATGCACCGTCACCGCCTGCGGCGCCCGCAACTCCTGCCACTCCCAGTCCCCCGCCAGCGCATAGCGCCCCGGCGCCGGCGGCTTGGCCAACTGCAGCGTACCGCCCTGCACCGTTCCCCCCACCGGCGCCGAACCCCCCGCCGCATCCACCCAACGCCACTGCCGTACCTGGCTCCACGCCGCCGCTGGCTCAGCAAACTCGACGCGCGCCGGCAAGCCCGCCGCCAGATGCAGCGGCGCGCGCAGCGCCAGCGCCGGCGTCTTCGCCTCCGGCAGCCGCCGCGCCCACAAATAAGCGAACCGCACCCCGCTGCCCGACTCCCGCTTGGCGCACAGCGCCGCGTCCCGGCGCAGCGCGCTGCGGAACTCCGTCCGCGGAAACGCCACGCTACGGAGATTCAAAAACAGCGAGGCGCTCGTCGCCGCCACCGCCACCGTGTTCCCCAGAAACAGCCCCGCCACCGCCGCCGCCAGCCCCGCCGATTGCTGCCAGCGCACCCGCGGCTCCGGCGACAGCGGGTCGTAGGCCGCCAGCGCCGGGTTCACCGCCCGCAGCATCGTTAGCGTCTGCTGGTCGAGCGTCGCATTGCGATCAAGACGCGTGCCGCCCGCCCCGCTCGTCGCAAAGCCCCGCAACGCCGCCTCCATCGTCTGGGCATCGGTCGAAGGCCGGCTCATGGCCGCCAGCAGCGTCTCCACCTGCGTAGTCCGCTCCCCGTACTCGGCCAGTTGCACCACCAACTCCGGATCCTTTTTGACCATGTCGCGGACCCGCTCCGCCCGCAGCCCCGCCGGGCCGTAGGCGAGCGCCACCACCGCGGCATCGTAGCCCAACTCCCACCGCTGCCGCCCCAGCGCCGGCTTCCGCTCCATTACCTGCAACTCCTGCCCCTCTTTCGGCGCCACCAGCAGCACGACGTCGGCCTTGTCGAGATCCTCGCCCGGCACGGGATCGCCGGGCACATAGACCACCGTATCCCCCTTCCGCAGCGTGTTAACGTCCTCGATCGGTAGGGCGCCCGTCTCCCCGGGCCGCTCGACCCGCAAACGAAAATGCGCCACGGCCGAACCACCCGGACAGACCGGTTCGGCCGTGGCGTATACACAGGAGAACGTTATCAGGAGAAGAACAGTTTCACGCACTCACTTCTAGCAGACGCGCCCGGCCGGAAAAAGGTTTTACTGTGGTTGCGGTTTCTTAATAAAAGCGACGGTTCGCTCCAGCGCATCGAGCGTGGCGTCCAGCAGCGGCTCGTCGCGGCCGGCGTGGCCCTGCGGTCCCATGACGAAGTCGTGGTAGCCGTTTTCGTAGATCAGCATCCGCACGGGTTTCCCCAGGGCGACGGCCAGGTCGTGAAAGGGTTCGTCCACCGCGATTAGATTATCCTTGGTTCCCACGAGCAGCAGCACGGGGCACTGCAGCGCGGCGAGGTTCTTCCGGGCGATGGCCTCGTTGACCGGCACAGTTTTGGCATCGCGCGTCCACCCCTGCACCCCGAGGAACTCGATGACGGCCGGAGCGCCGAGCACGGCGGCGTGGAGTTTCGTTCGTCCGGCCGGATGCGCCACCAGGTTCCCGCCGAGGCTGACGCCGTAGGCGGAAATCCGCGCCGGGTCGACGTAGGGTTGCTTCCGCAGCCACTCCACCACGGCCAGCCCGTCGTCGACGTAGGTGGGGCTTTTGGCCTCGGCCACGCTGGCCATCATGGGGGTGGGGTGGCGATAATCGGCCACTACGACCACGTAGCCTTCCTGGAGAAACCGCTCCCAGACGGGTCCGCCGGTATCGCCCCGCACCCAGGTGACCAACTTCTCCATGCCCCGGCCGCCCGGTGCGCCGTGAAAGTGGACCAACACGGGGAAGGGCCCCGGGCCCTTCGGTTTACGGAGCGCCGCGGCCACATACAGGCCGTCTTTGGATTTGATGTAAACCTGCTCCACCGGCGAATCAGCCAGGCTTACGGCGTGAACGTAGCTTTCATGCGGCAGCACTTTGCCCCCGGGCAGCCGCTCTTTTTCGGCGAGCAGGGGCAGGGCAAGGAAAATCCAGGCACAGGTTTTCATGCTACGTTACGATATCAGCCAATGGACCCCGCCCCCCAACCGGCCTTGCTCCTCGGCTCCACCGGCCTCATCGGTCGCGCTCTCCGCGACCTCCTCCTCGCCCACTCCCCCTTCCACCCTCTCACCGCCCTCGTCCGCCGTCCCTCCGGCCTCTCCCACCCCCACCTCGTTGAAATCGTCTCCAACTTCGCAGACCTCGACGCCCTCCCGCCCCCCGTTACCCTCTTCTGCTCCCTCGGCACCACCCTCAAAGCCGCCGGCTCCCCCGCGGCCTTCCGCCGCATCGACTACGAAATCCCCCTCCGCCTCGCCCAATGGGCCCGCCGCCACGGCGCCCAACACCTCCTCCTCGTCTCCTCCATCGGCGCCGATCCCCACTCCTCCAACCTCTACCTCCGCGTCAAAGGCGAACTCGAACGCGACCTCGCCGCGCTCCACTTTCCCTCCCTCGATATCTTCCAGCCCAGCGTCCTGCTCGGCCCCCGCCCCGCACTCCGCCCCGCCGAATGGATCAGCCAGCGCGTCCTCAAGGCCCTGCCCTTCCTGCTCCCCGGTCCGCTCCGGCCCTACCGCGCCATCCCCGCCGCCACCGTCGCCGCCGCCATGGCCGCCGCCGCCCGCTCCCCCCTACCCGGCCTCCGCCGCCACCGCTACGACGAAATCCTCAACTTAGCAGCACGCGCCACGTAACCACCACCAGCGCGTGGCACACCATCGCCGCCCGAATGCTCCCCGCCTCCAAAAACGCCCGCCCATACACCCAGTGCGCCAGCGCGGCCAGCAACGCAAACCGCCAGTTCGGAAACTGCCGGAACGGCAAATGCGCCGCCCCGCACAACAGCGCCACCCCCACCTGCGCCCCCCGCCAACTCCCCATCCACTCGGCAAACCACGGCAGCAGCATCCCCCGAAACAAAAAATTCTCCCGCAGCGCCACGAAAATATAGATTCCGAAAAACGTCCCCACCGCGTTCAACAACAGCTTTTCCCAAATCCACGGCCCCTGCCGCAACCCCGTAAACCCGATCGCCCAACCCACCGCCGCCCCCACCGGCAAAAACAGCCCATACCACCGCAGCCCAATCCCCACCTCCCGCCAGCTCGGCACAAACCCGAAACCCACCCCCGTTTGCCCCCGCACCTCCAGCACCGCCCAGATCAAAATCCGCGCCCACGCCAGCTCCCCCAGAATCGCCAGCGGCAGCTTCGCCAGCGGCGCCGGGTACAGATGCTCGCTCAGCTTGCCCAGCGTAATCGCCCCGTATAGCAGCGCGTACAGCGCATCCGTCCACCGGCTCGCCGGCAGCACGACGAACCAGAAGGCCATCACCCCGGCTACCGCTAGCACGAGAGGATGCGCCCCCACCAGCAGCGCCGGCACCGCTACGCTCACCGCCATACTCCACGGCCGCCACCACCGCCGCGCCGCCTCGTTCCCCATCGAAAGGAACATCGCCGCTTCCAGGATCAGCGCCGCCAGCGCCGGCCCCGCCTCCTCCCAAGCGATACTGTGCGTAGAGAGATAGATTCCGCCGCCGGCCGCCAGTACCGGCAGCAACACCGCCATGCTAAGCCCGTACGTCCTCATCCCCGCCCTCGTCTGCACCTCCCTAGTATCGCCAATCCGCGCCGCCGATCCGCCCCGCGACCTCGCCAAACGCATCGCCGAACGCGAGTCCGCCTCGGAAGCGGTCCGCGCCCAGTACCTCTACAAACAGCAGCTCCTCCTCGAAGAGTTCGACCAGCGCAACGTCCGCGCCGGCTACTACTCCGAACAACGCGAAGTCATCTTCTCCCCCTCCGGCGAACGCACCGAAAAACTCACCCAACCCGCCACCAACCGCCTCGTCCGCCTCCAACTCACCCCGGAAGACTTTCGCGACATCCAGGAAATCCAACCCCTCCTCCTCACCAAAGAGCGCCTCTGGCTCTACCAAACCCAACCCCGCGGCGAAGAGACCATCGACGGCGTCCCCTGTTGGGTTCTCGCCGTCCAGCCCCGCCAGCTTCTCGACGGCCAGCGCCTCTTTGAAGGCCTCCTCTGGGCGACCCAGTCCGATTTCTCCGTCATCCGCACCGAAGGCCGCGCCGTCCCCCAGATCATCACCAAAAAAGAGGAGAATCTTTTCCCCCGTTTCACCACCATCCGGCATCGAACATCCCAGGGTTACTGGTTTCCGCAAATCGCGTTTGCCGACGACACCCTGCCCTTTCGCTCCGGCCCCCTCAGGTTGCGTATGAAGTTAACTTTTTCGAACTATCAGCGTTTCGGCGCCGATTCCACCATTCAATTCGAGGCTCCCAAACCTTGAAGGTCGATCCCGGTCTGTGCGCGACGTGCCAGTACAGCCGCCGGATTGAAACCGCCCGCGGCAGCTGTTTCTTCCTCTGCGAAGTCGCCCTCACCAATAGCTCCTTCCCCAAATACCCTCCGCTGCCCGTCCTGCGCTGTCCGGCCTTTATCCCCGCGCCCGCCCCCTGACGCCACCCCCTCCGTTTCTGATACATTGACGCGGACCGCCCTATGCGCAATGTCATCTTCCTAATCCTTCCCGTTCTCCTCTCCGCCCAACCGGGCGCCCCCCAAGAGTGGCGCTCCTGGTCCGGCGGCAACGACGGCAACCGCTACTCCCCCCTCACTCAAATCAACCGCGCCAACGTCAAGCAACTCAAAGTCGCCTGGGAGTTCCAATCCGGCGACGCCGACCCCCGCGGCCGCACCGCCATCCAGTGCACCCCCATCATGGTCAATGGCGTCCTCTACGCCACCACCCCCACCCTCGACGCCGTCGCCCTCGACGCCGCCACCGGCAAACTCCTCTGGCGCTTCTCTCCGCCCTCCTCCCGCTTCCGCGGCGTCAGCCGCGGCGTCATGTTCTGGCAGGATAAATCCGAAGCCCGCGTCTTCTACGCCGCCGGCACCCAGCTCCTCGCCATCGACGCCAAAACCGGCAAAGCCATCCCCTCCTTCGGGGATAACGGCGCCGTCAACCTCGCCAAAGATCTCGACCGCGATCCCCCCGGCGCCATGAACGGCTCCTCCTCGCCCGGCGTCATCTACAAAGACCTCATCATCATGGGCTCAAGCGTCGGCGAAGGCCCCCGCATGGCCGCCCCCGGCCACATCCGCGCCTACGACGTCCGCACCGGCCAGCGCCGCTGGATCTTCCACACCATCCCCCACCCCGGCGAGTTCGGCTACGATACCTGGCCCAAGGACGCTTGGAAAACCTCCGGCGGCACCAACGCCTGGGGCGGCATCAGCGTCGACGATAAGAAAGGCGTCGTCTTCGTCTCCCTCGGCTCCCCCTCCTACGACTACTACGGCGCCGACCGCATCGGCGACAACCTCTTCGGCAACTCCATCGTCGCCCTCGACGCCAACACCGGCAAACGTCTCTGGCACTACCAGACCGTCCACCACGACATCTGGGACTACGACCTTCCCGTCAACGCCAACCTCTTCACCTGGAAAGGCAAGCCCGCCCTCGCCCAGATCACCAAACAAGGCTACGTCTTCGTCCTCGACCGCAACACCGGCAAGCCCCTCCTCCCCGTCGAAGAACGCGCCTTCCCCGCCTCGGAAATCCCCGGCGAAGTCGCCTCCCGCACCCAGCCCGTCCCCCTCAAGCCCCCGCCCTTCTCCCCCCAGCGCTACGAACCCAGCGACGTCACCCCGGAACTGAAAGCCAAGTTCACCGAAATGTCCAAAAACTGGATCAACGAAGGCATGTACATCCCCCCCGGCAAACGCGGCACCGCCGTTGTCCCCGGCACCGTCGGCGGCGGACTCTGGGGCGGCGCCGCCGTCGATCCCGCCAAAGGCATCCTCTACGTGAACTCGCAGAACCTGCCCACCATCATGCAGATCGTCGACGCCCCGCCCGGCAGCCCCTACCCCTACCAACTCGGCGGCATTCGCAAACTCCGCGACGAAAAAGGCAACCCCGGCATCAAGCCCCCCTGGGGCCAGCTCACCGCCATCGACCTCAACAAAGGCGTCTTCCTCTGGCAAAAGGTGCTCGGCAAAAACAGCACCACCGAAAAAGAGGTCGGCACGGAAAACTTCGGCGGCCCCGTCCTCACCGCCGGCGGCCTCGTCTTCATCGGCGCCACCAAAGACGAAATGTTCCGCGCCTTCGACGCCGCCACCGGCGCTATCCTATGGGAAGCCAAGCT
This sequence comes from Acidobacteriaceae bacterium, assembly GCA_020247055.1. Lineage (GTDB taxonomy): Bacteria > Acidobacteriota > Terriglobia > Bryobacterales > Bryobacteraceae. The sequence continues at coordinate 82,678 of JADCJL010000023.1, forward strand.
CCCCGCCGGCGGCTACGCCACCCCCGCCACCTACTCGGTCAACGGCAAACAGTACGTCGTCATCGCCTGCGGCGGAGGAGCCCGCCTCGATACGAAATCCGGAGACTCCTACGTTGCGTTTGCTCTGCCTTAGCCTCCTCGGCGCGCTCCTGCTCCTCGCCCAGGACCAGCCGATTCCCTACAGCCACAAAACCCATCTCAAGATGGGGCTCAAATGCAACGAGTGCCACACCATGCCCGGCAAAGGGGAAGCCGCCACCTTCCCCGCCGAATCGAAGTGCATGACCTGCCACACGGCCATCAGGAAGGAGAGCAAACACATCCAGCTCCTCGCCGAATACGCCGCCAAAAAAGAGCCCGTCCCCTGGGTTCGCGTCTATAAGTTACCCGGCTTCGTCTGGTTCTCCCACAAAGTCCACACCGCCGTCGTCGATTGCGCCCAATGCCACGGCAATGTCGCCGAAAGCGAAGTCATCAAGAAGGAAAAACCCATCACGATGAACGCCTGCATGGCCTGCCACGACGAACACAAAGCCCCCAACGAATGTAACTTCTGCCACAACCCGGCCTAAGCGATCCGGTACCGCTCCACGACGTCCTCATCCACGTCCACCCCCAACCCCGGCCCCTCCGGCACCCGCAGGTAACCCTCCTCGAGCCGGATCGGGTTCCTCACCAGCGCCCGGCTCAGCGGCCCCTGCGACGTGTTGAACTCCACAAACTCCGCCCGCCGCGCGAACGCGGTCAGGTGCAGCGACGCCGCCGTCAACAGGTCCGACGACCACGAATGCGGCACCACCAGCCGGTTGGCCCGCTCCGCCATGTGGACAATCTTCCGCCCCACCGTAAACCCGCCGCACCGCGTCAAATCCGGCTGCAGAACATCCACGCCCCCGCGCTCAATCAACTGCTGAAACCCCCAGTCCGTCGCCTCCTGCTCACCGCACGCAATCGGCACCCGCACCGCTTCGGCCACCTGCCGGTATCCGTCGTAGTTCTCCGGATGCAGCAACTCCTCGACAAAATACGGCCGGTAAGGCGCCAGCGAATCCACCAGCCGGATCGCCTCCTTCGGCGTCCGCTCCACAAACCATCCCGTATCCACCAGCAAATCCCGCTCCGCCCCCAACGCCTCCCGCGCCGCCTCCACCAACGCCACGTCCCGCCGCTCGTTCTGCCCAAAGCCGCCCCAGCCGAACTTCACCGCCGTAAACCCCTGCGCCGTATAATGCGCCACCGCCTCCGTCATCGCCTCCGGCCGGCCCCGAAACAGCGTCGACGCGTACGCCCGCACCCGCTCCCGCCACCTCCCGCCCAGCAGAATATGCACCGGCTGCCCGTACGCCTTACCGCAAATGTCCCACAACGCAATATCCAGCGCCGAAATCGCCTGCAGCGCCACCCCCCGCCGCCCGTAGTAAATGCTGCCCCGGTACATCCGGTACCACAGCCGCTCCACCTCCAGCGGATTCTCCCCCACCAGCAGCGTCGCCAGCCCGTCGAAACACTCCATCCCCGGCTCCAAACTCCACTTCGGCGCATCCACGCACGCCTTCGCCACGGGCGCGCACGTCTCTACATCGCTCCACCCCGTCAGTCCCGTATCGGTCGTCACCTTCACGAGACCCATGTAAGTCGGCCCCTCCGGCTCCGCCGCCGAATCGGAGTTGTTATACAACCCCGGCGACTTCAACACCAGTAACTCCACGCTCGCTATCTTCACCGCACCACCTCCTGCGCAATCACGAATAACGTCTGCCCCTTCACCGGCCGGGCGCTCCGGTGCGTCATCAGTAGATAACCCGCCCGGTCCGCCCGAATCTCCCGCGGCGCCTCCCCCTGATCGGAAAAGTCATGCAGCCGCCCCAGCAACTCCCCCGCCTCCACCGCCGCGCCCAGCTCCGCCAGCGGCTCCCAAACCCCGTCCCGCGGACACGGCACGTACGCCGACAGCTCCGCCGCCGCCACCAGCTTCGCCGGCCCCGCACCCGCCGGCCGGATCGCCCGCACCGGACCCTCCAACAGCCCGTAATGCCGCAGCACGTTTCCAACCCCCTCGTACGCGTGCCGTATCCCCACCGGGTCCGCCGTCTCGCCCGCCCCGAACTCGCCGCCAATCGCAATCTTCCCCAACGCCTCCGCCTCGTCCGTCAACAACCCGGAAGCCATCGCCGACGAGTAGATGAACAGAAAAGGAGTATCAAACAGCCGCGCCACCGTCTCGATCTCGGCCGCCTGCGCCGCGTCCGCAATCGGGTGAAACGACGTGCACAGCGGAAACGCCCCCTCCCGCCCCCCCGCGTGGATGTCAATCACCACCCGCCCCAGCGGAAACACCCGCGTCGTCACAAAATGCGCAATCCGCGACGATAGCGTCCCCCGCGCACTCCCCGGAAACGCCCGGTTCATGTTCACCCCGTCCACCGGCGAAACCCGCGTGTTCGCCACGCATGCGGTCTCCGAAAGCTGCGGCATCAGCACCACCCGCCCCGCCATCCGCGCCGGATCCAGATCCCGGCACAACCGCTTCACCGCAATCTGCCCTTCGTACTCATTCCCGTGCGTCCCCCCAAACACCAACACCCCATGAGGATTCTCCCCCCGTAACCCGTTCACCACCGTCAACGGCACCAGCGAATACCCCCACGTCCCGTCCAACGGAAACGCCACCTGATAATGCGTCACCCCGGGACGCGCAAAATCCACTGCCTGCGGCTCCACAATCATAGCCATAGCCTACGGACCCGCACGGCCACGGTCAACCCCACCTCGCATTTCGTCCACCATCCCGAACAATTCGCCCCTATGCATTGCCCTGCGCCCACTATCCGTTCAGAATGCGGGAAGGAGAGAATATGTCCGCCAACGCTACCGCGGTCGAACGGGCCCTCGCCATCCTCGAGTATCTCGACGGCTCCCGTCGCGGCCTGAACATCTCGGAGATCAGCCGCAAACTGAGCATCCCCAAAAGTTCGGCCCACGTCATCATCATCACCCTCGAACGCCTCGGCTACATTCAAAAACGCACCGACTCCCTCCACTACACCCTCGGTCTCAAAGCCTACGGCCTCGGCCAGGGCATGGTGCGCGGCCTGTCCATCTCCGAACTCGCCCTGCCTCACCTCCGCGCCCTCGCCGACCAGCTCCGCCTCCCCGTCCACCTCGCCGTCCCCGACGGCGACCAGGGCGTCTACATCCAGAAAGCCGACGCCCCCGGCCTCATCAAGTTCGACACCTACGTCGGCCGCCGCATGGACCTCCACTGCACCGGTGTCGGCAAGGTCCTCCTCGCCTGGGGCCCGCCCGAGATCCTCGAACGCCTCCTCGTCAAGCCCACCTACATCCGCTACACCAAGAACACCATCACCAACCCCAAGGCCCTGCAGCGCGAAATGGCCATCGTCCGCAAACAGCGCTGGGCGCTCGACGACGAAGAGGAAGAAATCGGCGTCCGCTGCGTCGCCGTCCCCGTCTTCCAGGAATCCGGCCGCTTCGTCGCCGGCCTCTCCGTCACCGGCACCACCGGCCAGATCCCCATGCCCGACGCCGAGGCGATCGCCAAACGCCTCCACCTCACCGCCGCCGCCATCTTCGCCCCCGCCGGTCTAGAGGTCGATCCCCAGCAGACTTAGCGAGTCCCGCGTAAACATCTCCTCCATCCGGTCCAGGTTCAGCCGCGGCAGCCGCGTCCCTTCGAGCATATCGTTCAACGCCCGCATCCCCGCGATGGTCTTGTCGATCGTCGTAAATGGATAATCGCTCCCCAGCAGCAGCTTGTGCCAAACGCCGTACTCCTGCAGCAACATCAGCGAGTGATAGTTCTGAAACGGCCGGTAATGCAGCGCCGAGCAGTCGGCGTACACGTGCGGATGCTTCCGGATCGTCGCCACGCACTCGCCCTCGTAGGGATGCCCCAGGTGCGCCAGAATCATCCGCACCTCCGGAAACCGCGTCGCTACTTCGTCCAGATGCCGCGGCAGCGTGCAGTCCAGCGAAGCCTGCGCCACAAATGTCGTCCCCGTATGCAGCAGCACCGGCAAGCCATGCTTCTGCGCGTACGCCCACAAATCATCCAGCTTCCGGTCCTGCGGATAAAACCCGGCGTACATGGGCATTAACTTGATGCCCTTTAACTTCAGGTTTCGATGGCCCTCTTCTAACTCCTCCCGCCATCCCGGCTGCGTCGGGTCGAGCGCCATAAACCCAATCAACCGGTCCGCATGCTGCGCCACGTAAGCGGCTACTTCCTGGTCCGAGACCCACAAACCCGATAACTTCGCCTTCCCGCCAAACACGATGGTCTTATCCACTACCGTGGCTCCGGCCCGGTAGTCTTCGTAGCGAACCGTCAGATCCACATCCTCCCCGTTGCCTCGCGCCCGCCGCGCCTGCGCCTTGAAGTCATCGGAAAAGTGGCGGGGGTACTCCCACCAGTGGCTATGAACGTCAATGATCATGCCGCCAGCATACCCCAACCCCGTCCCCCGCCGCGCCGGCCCGCCTCCGGATCAAGGCAGCCCCTCCGCCATCACCAGATCCGCATCGTCAAACTCATACTGCGGAATCAAAACATCCCGCTCATCCGGCGAAACATCCATCCCCCACCCTGGCGGCTTGTCCAGCCCAAACAGAAACTCGTTCTTCCCGTCGCTCTCCCGCTGCCGGTAAACCCCCTGCCGCGGCAGCGGACTCGCGTAGTAAATCCACCCGTTCCGCAGCGTAAACGTCGTTCGGTGGCTCAGCGAACCCACCACCTGCTCCACCGCCCCGCCCCCCCGCCGCAGGCGATAAATCCCGTTCCTCTCGTTCCGCTTCGTAAAGTAGATCCACTCGCCGTCGTCAGTCTCCCGCACAAACGCCGCCTCCACCGCGGCCACCGCCTCCCGGCGCCCCTCTCCGGAAAGCGGCCAGCGCTCGAGCAACGGACTGTTCTCCCGCAGAAAGCTGATGTATGCCGCCGTGCCGTCCTTGGCCACGCCCACCAGTCGCGCCCCTTGCGGAACCCGCAGCTTCGCCGTCAATGGCGCACCTCCCACCCCTTCGGCCTGAAACAACGCCGCCCCCTGCTCCGGCTGCTGGGCAAATACCGACAACACCGCCGCTGGCCCCCACGCCAACCAAGCCTTCTCCGCCCGGTCAAAACGGCTCACCTGCACCGGGTTCGCCCCGTCCGCCCCGCTCACCCACGCCTGCAGCGCCCCCGATCGCTCCGATAAAAACGCCACTCGCCTACCGTCCGCCGAATACCTCGGCTCTTCGTCCAGCGCCGTCGTCGAAAGCAGCCGCTCCCCCGCGTACCCCCCTGCCACGCCCCTGCGAAATCGCCACAGGTCACAATCCTCCCGGTTCCGCACCACCACCAGACCGGACTCCTTCACCCGTACCACCCCCTCCTCCACCGCCTCGGCAAACTCCGGTATCGCCTCCGGCTCACGCCCTATCCGGACTCTCCATAGCCCCCGCCGCGTCAAAGTCCCCGCCGTGAAAACCACGCCATCCCCATCCGCGAACCAGCTCGGATGAAACACCCGCCGCTCCAGCCGGGTCACCCGTCGCATCTCGCCCTCCGGTCTTCCCGCCGGACTCACGGCCGTCACATACACGTCCCCCTTCTCCCGCGTCTGGTAACGGCAAAACGCCAGTTGCCGCCCATCGCGGCTTACCGCTACGTCAATATCATCCACAAATCCAGGTGGCGCCGGGAAAATCTCCCGCTTCCCGGTCGCCAATTCCAAGGTTTGCAGCGTGTAGGCCCCTCCCGGAATCGCGGCTTCCGTCAAAATCAGGTGCCGTCCATCGGCGCTGTAGGTGAAACTCTGGATCTCCCCCGCATGCACCGGATGAGGCGTTCCGCCCGCCGCGGGCATGCGCAGCAGCGTCTGCGGACCCTTCATTCTCCGCCTCCGGAACACCACCCACTGCCCATCCGGCGAAACCGCCGGCCGGTCGTCCTTGCTGTCACCGGACGTCAGCGCTCGCGTCTCTCCGCTTGCCAAATCCAGCACGTACAAACTGCGATTGCCCTCTTGATACACACCATGGGAGAAGTAAAGCAGCTTGCCGTCGGGGGAAAACGCCGGGTCAGACTCCACCCCCTTCAACTGCGTCAACACCCGTAACGCCGCCGGCTTCCGCAGCGCACTCCCCGTATTCCACCAAACTCCCCCCACCACCACCGCCGCCAACCCCACTCCGATCGCCACCCGGCTCCACCGCTGCCGCCGCAACCCCGCCTCCACGCCCTCCCGAAAACGCCGCACCGACTCCGGCCGCGCCCCCGGGTCCGCCGCCATCCCCCGCTCCATCATCCGCCGCACCCCGCCCGCCGCCCCCGGAAACAGCTCTCCCGCTATCCGGGCCAGCGCATAGATATCGGAACCGACGCTAACCCTCCCCGTCAACTGCTCCGGCGCCCGGTACCCTCCCGTCCCCCACGAAACCTCCTCCCCCCCGCTCCCTAACGCCTGCGCAATCCCGAAATCCACCACCGTCACCCGCGGCTCCGCGCCTCCCCCCTCGTGCACCAGAATGTTCTCCGGCTTCAAATCCAGGTGCAGCACCCCCGCCTCATGACACGTCTGCAGCACGTCCGCCAACTGCCGGAAGATCGCCAGCGCC
>JADCJL010000230.1 GCA_020247055.1 Acidobacteriaceae bacterium
CCTGGATCGCCACGTCGAAGGCGCCAGTACCCATCGGCGTGACGACTTTCTGTCCCCTGATCACCAGGTCGAGCATCGCATCTGTCCCCTTGTTGTCGTTGTTGTCTTCCGCGCCCTACTCGCTCTTGATGCCGGCGGCCTTGATCACCTTGCCGAGGCGCTCGATCTGCGACCGGATGAAACGGTCGAACTCCTCCGGGCTGCTCGACTTCGGATCGGTCCCGAGGTTCTGCAGCCGTTCGCGTACGTCGGGCAGTTGCACGATGCGCGCGACCTCCTTGGACACCTGGTTGATGACCGCGCGCGGCGCCTTCGCGTTGCCGAGCAGGCCGAACCACTGGTCGAACTCGTGCCCCGGCAGGCCCTCGCCCACCGTCGGCAGGTTCGGGAACATCGGCGAGCGCTTCGGCGTGCTCACGCCCAGCGCCACCACCCGGCCGTCGCGGATGAACGGCGCGGCCACGCCCAGCGACAGCCAGGTGAAGCCGATGCGCCCGCTCATCACGTCGTTCATCGCCTCCAGTGGTCCCTTGTAGGGAATATAGGGCGCGTTGATGCCGACTTCCAGGTTGAACATCTCGCCGTTGATGTGCGCGCCGCTGCCGACGCCGGCCGAGCCGTACGACAGCTTGTTCGGCGCCGACTTCGCGATGCGGATCAGGTCGGACATGTTCTTCGCCGGCACCCGCGGGTTCACCACGACGATGTTGGCCTGGAAGGCCGCCAGTGCGATGCCGGAGAAATCGCGCTGCGGATCGAAGCTCATGTCGGCGATCACCGCGCGGTTTGCCGCCAGCGGGCCGCCACTGGAAATCATCAGCGTGTAGCCGTCGGGCGCCGCCTTGGCTGCAGCCTCGCCCGCGATGTTGCCGGAGGCTCCGGGACGGTTCTCGACGATCACCTGCGTGCCGAGCGCCTCGCCGGTCGGCCCGCCGAGCATGCGCGCGGTGAGGTCGACGGAGCCACCCGGTGCGAAACCCACCAGGAAGCGCACCGGTTTGGACGGCCAGGCCTGGGCTATGGCCTGGCCGGCCATGCCGGTCCCGGCCAGCAGGCAGGCAAAGGCTGCAGCGCGTTTCGCCCATGGCATCGTGGTACTCCCATTCCAATGGAGTGGGCCAATCCCTGGCAAGTTCGATGCCAATCCTCGCAAGGACATTATTCGCTGGAATTGATCCGAAAGGATCAATCCACGGCGCGACCGCCCTTGTATGGGCGCTCTCATCAGGCTAGAGTCCCTCTGCCCAACCCTAATTTCATGAAAACATGCTCAAAGGAGCGAACATGCTATCCAGTCCGTCGAACCTGATGCCTCGCCTGTCCGCGACCCTGACGACGCTGGCCTGTGCCGCAGCGTTCGCCACGCAGGCCGCGGCGGCCACCGTCGTCCTCGATTTCGAGGATGTCCCGACCGCCGGCAGCATCGTCGCGGTGCCCCCGGGCTATGGCGGAATCACCTGGGGTGCCGGCATCGGGGTGTACGGGTTCCCCGAGCCGATCTACCTGCCGCAGTCGGGCGTGAACCGGGCGCTCACCAACTTCGGCGGCGGCGGCCAGACGGCCGATTTCTCGTTCGCCTCCGACGTTGTGTTCGATGGCATGTGGTTCTCTGGTAGCGGCGAAGTCGTGTCGCTCAATCTCTACAACGACAACGTCCTGGTGGGAACCACTGACCCGTTCCTGCTGGCCGTCACCCCGGTCTTCGTGGGCGGCGCATTCGCCGGCCCGGTCGACCGCGTCGAGATCGTGGGACAGCGCGGTCAGTACGTGTTCGATGACGTCACCTACTCCACTGGCGTGGCGACGGTGCCTGTCCCCGGCGCGTTGCTGATGATGCTCTCCGGCCTGGTGGGTTTCGGCGCGCTGGCGCGGCGGAAGTCCATCCCAGCCTGAGTGCATGTCCCAGTTCGATCCGAACCTGTTCAAGCTCGCGATGCGCCGGGCCGCCACTGCGGTCTCGGTGGTCACGACCGACGGTCCGGGCGGTCGCTTCGGCGTCACCGTGAGTTCGTTCTGCACCGCAACCGCGGATCCGCCGCAGATGCTGGCCTGCGTGTTCAAGTCGGGTCCTGCTGCCGCCGCGATTCGCGCCAACCGGCTGTTCTGCATCAACGTGCTCGACCGTACGCACCTGCACGTGGCCGATAGCTTCGCCGGCCGCATCGAACGCTGGCGCAGCGACCGCTTCGCCTGCGACCAATGGAAGACGCTGGCTACCGGTGCACCCGTGCTCGAGCAGGGCATGGTCGTGCTCGACTGCACACTGGTGTCCGAGACCGAACTGTCGACGCACTTCGTGTTCATCGGCCATGTTGAGAGCGTCGCCGTGAACGAGGGCGCGCCGCTGCTTTATGCCGACGGCCACTATCGCCGGATGGCGGAGCGCGACCAGGTGTCGGCGCAAGACCTGATTCTCTGATTCGAGGTCTGCCGTACCGGCGCACGGACGCACGGACGGGATGCCGTTAGTCCGAAAGGGCTAACAGCGTGACATTTTTAGCTTGTCCGACAAAGGATACTGGGAGGAGTATCTATCTCCGTGCGGACGAGTTC
>JADCJL010000231.1 GCA_020247055.1 Acidobacteriaceae bacterium
ATCAGCTTCGAGTCGGCGGTGATGTCGACCGGCTCGGGCGGATTGACGGGAAAGTCTTTGCGGTTTTGCGCGAAGAGGCGCTGCAGTTTTTGCCAGGCGGCGAGATGCTCCTTCTTTTTCCGGGCGAGGAAGCGATAGACTTTGTCGTCGTCCGCGGCGCGCTGTATGGCGTAGTAGCTGAAGTGTTCGTCGGGCACGTCGAGCCATTCGGGGAGCAGTTTGTCGTGCTCGACCTGAAACGGGAGCGATTCGAGTTTTCGGCAGCGCTCGTATTCAAACTGTTCGGAGGAGATGTGCCGGAGTAACCGGTGTTCCTGCTCGGAATCGGGCCGGAACTTGGGTAAGTTGGCCTGATGGAGCCGGACATAGGCTGTGCGGTCGTCGACGGAGAGTAAGGTAGCGAAGGCTGGGAGCTCTTCCTCATGGACGTCGACGTATTTGCCGACGGTGATGGCGTTTATGGAGCTGCGATTTTTGCCTTCGACGGTGACGGGACCTTTATTTCTGCTGCCGTTGCGGCGCGCGGTTTCGGCGCGTTTTTGTTTTTGTTCCTCGGTGAGGATCTGCTTCATGACGGTTGCCTCTTGCCGGGAACTTTCTGGCCGTTGGGCGATGGTGAGTTCCCTGATTCCACGGTAGGGGAGGCGGAGCGGCAACCGGAACGCGAGCGAGGCGGGGGTTCTTGGAAGTGATTGATTACGGGAGGTTTGTCAGTTGAAAAAATATTTCAATGATCTGTGACCGCGGTTTTTGGGGGCAGGGCGGTGGCTTCGGGTTCGAGGCTCTGGGGCGCCGCTGGCGGGGGAACGTCGAGAGGGCATGGGGGCGGGCCCACGGGGGACAACTTCTCAGCAAAACGCTCCGGGGTAAACTCCGGGGGCACATACGCCCCGCCAACGGACCACTTCTTCTTTGACATGACTTTTCTCCCTCCGCCTATTCTCTCGTCCCAGCCCGGTTTCCTGTGCGCGCATAATGAATTTCAAGAGAAGCTCTGCGGCATGCGCTTCCGACTGATTTCACGGAAATCGGGGGACCGTATCCTCGAGCTTAGCCTGTCTTTGGCTTGACGAGTAGTGGGCGGGCTCTTTAGCGAGATCGGGGTTGGCGCCAAGAGTTGAGTCCACTCAATGCTCGACTACAGTTGGCATGGCGGCGGAGGCGCCGGGGGCGCGCCCCGGCGGCGTTTGCCGGAGGTCGTTTCTCGCCGTCTCCATGCCCAGACCAGGAATTGGTTAACGGCCCGGCGTGGGTGTCCGACCTCGGGCCGGACGGGGCACAACTCGTGCATGCGACGGTTTACGAAATCCCTGGCGCTCTCGCCGTGCGGCGACGGACTCGCCGGTGGGCATGAACAGCCCTTGCCCGTAAGACCAACCATGGCGCCGCGGAAGTCCCGGATGTCCTTCGCGCGCATTTTGCGCTTCCACTTTTTGCATTGAACGCAAACTTGGAACGAGAGCCGCGCGACCCGTCGGACGCCGACGCCGTCGATACCTCCATTCCCGCTTCGACCAGTCACCTCCACCTTCAGGAAGCCTGACTCCCGGAGGATACGGTGGCAGCGTCGCTCAAATCCTTCGGCGGTCAGTCCCTGCGTCACGCTGATGAGATCGTCCTTCCATTCGACGGCACGGTCCTTTACAACCTCGGCGGCGACGGTTCCATCAACGGGTTGACGCCTCATTCTGCTCGTCTTACAGACTGCTGCGACCGGACTGCTGCGACGACTTCCTTGCTGTCGGATTCCTGGAGTCGCCTACCCTTGGCAAGGAGTGCCCACACGTCGCGCGACGCGTTTTCCGAAGCCGTGGATTTCCCGAGATTGCTCTGAGCCGAACTCAGGTTGTCGCCTACGCGGCTCTCGCGGCACGCTGGTGAGACGGCGGCGGGATAGAAGCGATGGCGCAAAAATTTTTGCATCAACACGGACGAATTCGAGTATTCTAAAGTCAGATTTTCGGATCCGAAAATCTGTTAAAAAAATGAGGGACCCGCTATGCCTGGATGCAAGTTTGCCTTGAAGACGCTCGCTCTGCTGGTCTGCGCCGCCGTGTTGCCGGCGGAGGCACAGGATCTGTATGACCGGAACCTGGTCGTAAATGGTGGCGCGGAGGCCGGACCCGCGGCCCCCAGCGCGGAACAGTCCGTCTCGAACCTGCCCGGATGGAGGGGGTACGGTGGCTTCACCGTGACTACTTACAATCCGGACGGGATCACCATGGAGGACGATGGGCCGGCGGATCGCGGAAAGCAATTTTTTGTCGGCGGCAGAAATTCCGGCCGCTCCTATGCCGAGCAGGTGATCGCCCTGAACGGCGTGACTCCGGGAGCGAAATTCCACATGACCGCCTTCATGGGCAAGAACTACGGCAACCAGAATCCGAAGGACGTGAAGCTGACGGCAACGTTTCAGGACGACAGAGGCCAGACGATTCAGGAAACGACGATCCATGGCCCGGATACTGCGGTGGACTACGGCATTCCAGGGGGGTTGCAGCCGCGCTCGATCTCAGGCTATCTGCTGCCCAACGTGACCCAGGTGAGGGTGATTATTGAGTTGACCGCGCTGAATGAAACGAACGGGAGTTCCCTTGCCGCCGACAACATCGAACTGGTGCTGACGCGGGACCGCCTGACCGGCGCGAACATTCTGAACAATGGAAATCTGGAGGCTTCTCCCGCGGCGTCCCCGGTGCGGGGGTGGAACGGGCACATGGACAGTCTGAAGGTAAAGGATTACTCCAACCCGACCAGCAGATGGGACTTGGTGACAGCCTCTCCGGGACCCGCCGCGCGGGGTAAGAACTACATGCACTTTGACGTGGGGGGGGATGCGGGCATCCAGAAACGGATCTGGCAGACGATCGAGGTGACGCGCAGCCCATACCTGGCCGTGATCGATGCGGGCCAGATGCGCTACCGCCTGGAAGGGTGGCTCGGCGTGGCGGAGGGTGTTGAAGACGAGATCAAGATGCGGCTTGTGTTTCAGGATGGCAGGACGCCTGCCGGCACGATTGGCGCTGTCGAGACGGCAACGCTGAAAGGGCAGTCCGGCGCGCCAGCGCTGCGTTCCGTTGGTGTTGGCGGGGGCGCGGCGACGCTGCCTGCGGGGACGCGGCGTATCCTGGTGGAGATTTTGCTGACCAAGCGTTCGACGGTGGTGGACGACATGTTCGCCTATGCGGATGAGATGTCTCTGGTGCTGACAGCGCCGCCGCAGGTCACTATCGAAGGCGTGGGCAACGCCGCCAACTATGTGGCGGGCAAGGTTTCAGCGGGAGAGATCCTGGTGGTGTACGGGACGGATTTCGGGCCGGACCAGGTGGCGGGCTACACGATTTCAAACGGCGCCTTCACCACGTCGGCGGGTGAAACGCGCGTGTATTTCGACGATGTCCCAGCACCGATGCTCTACAGCGCTTCGGGCCAGTTGAGCTGCATTGTGCCTTATTCGGTCACCGGCCGCCAGACGACGCGGGTGCAGGCCGAGTTCAAAGGCGAGAAGGGCAACATCCTGACGATTCCGGTGTCGGCTTCGGTGCCCGGCCTATTTACGCTCGACCAGACCGGGAGAAACCAGTTAGCGGCGTTGAATTCGGATTACAGCTTGAACGGCGCGTCGCGACCGGCGGCGCGCGGTTCGATCGTGATGCTGTTTGGCACAGGCGAAGGCCCAACCACGCCCTCGGGCTCGGATGGAAAACTTGCGGTGGGCGTGTACCCGAAGCCGGTGGCGAATGTGACGGCCCAGGTAGGCGGTAGAGATGCGGAAGTGCTGTATGCGGGGGCGGCGCCGGACCTGGTGGCGGGCGTGATCCAGATCAATGTCCGTATTCCGGCGGATGCGCCGTTGGGAAACGTCCCTGTGGTGATCAAAGTGGGCACAGAAACGAGCCAGTCCGGGGCGACGCTGACGATCCGGTAGCCGGGCCGGTGTGACGTCCCAGAAGGGTCTGGACCTAAACGCGGGATGGAGTCGTACGGTGGGAGCGATGCCACTGCCTGCGGCTCCTGCACTTGCACGGAGCGATAGGGAGCGATGCGGACTGCAGAAGTTGACCCGGTTGCGCAGCGCCCCGCAGGGGGGGCGCATTTTGCGTCCCGATCGTGCTCGGCGCTGCCGATGGCGTGGGCAACAAAGTCTTCTTTCCACCAGTTTGCCGACGGTGCTGCGTTGGCGGCGGCGCTATCCAGAGGAGGGGCTGGCGGGCATCTTGCAAGATCGGCCGGGATCCGGTCGGCCGGAGGAGATTAGCGCACAGCAAGAGACCGCGCTGATCGAGAAGACTTTGCATACGATTCCGATAAACGCAATGCACTGGAGTGTTCGCATGATGGCTGACGAGGTGGGTTTACCGTGACCCTCCGGACCAGGCGATGGTACGGAGGGTCGACGAGAAGGGCCCGATTCAGGCACTGGATCGCACACAGCCGGTCCTGCCCTTGGGTCCCGGACTACCGGAACGGCAAACTCACGATTACGAGAGACACGGCATCACGACCGTGGTCGCGGCTCTGGACGTCGCCGCGGGTGATTTCAATGGTGACGAACTACCGGACCTCGCTGTCGGGCATGGTTGCAATAACGCGGAGTTATCGATCCGGCTGGCCTCTACGGACGGGACGTACCGGTTGGGTGCCCGCCTCCCGAGTTTGGGAGACGTTGCTCAGATCGTCACCACGGATCGGAACGGAGACGCGAAACCAGACCTGGTGATCGCCAGCTATTCCGGATCGTCCGTATTGGCCGCCCGGGGAACCGAGAACGGCGAATTTGCGCCATCGACCTGTTTCGGTTTCGGCGAAACGGCGCGCTTGCAGCTTGGGAATCTGAACGGGGACGGCGCAGCGGATTTCGTGGTGGCGCTCCCCTATCGCGAGACGGTCGTTGTCGTCGACGGTTCGTCAGGCCGCCGGCGAAGGACGAGAGAGCTTCCGATCGAGTCTCGAACTGGTTGCACGCCCCGGGCGAGGGGACGGCCGTTTCGGGGCACCGATCTCCACTGCGCTGGGAATGACCATGACAGGCGCCGACCATGACAGGCGCTAGGAGCGTCGCGTCGTGCTGGCCGTTGGTGATTCCACGGGCAACGGTATGACCGGCGCGGTGGTTGCAAACGACAGCGCCGGCGCACTTGACGTGTATCGAGGAAATGGCACCGGGACGTTCACGCGGGTGGCCTGCCTCGGCACCCCATCCGTGTGGCGGATGCTGACGGCTGATCGGAACGGCGCCGGGGGGCAGGACATCGCTGTGTTCGGATCCGGCGGCGCGGTGAAGGTATACGCCGGGGCAGCAGCCGGGTTGCACTGGCCCGGGGCGTACCCGCTATCTGCGACCGGATACGGGGCGGCGCTGCCGGAGATTTCAATGGAGATCGAAGACTGGACTTGGCGTTGGTATGGAACGTTGGCCGACTGAAGTTGCTGTCCAACGCCGGATCGAGCGCTTTCGGCATCCGGCCACGATGATGCCGGGTTTCCCAAACGGAATCCTTGCGCGCAGCGACTTTAGGCCGTTGCGGATTGACTGTTCGGGGAATCCTTGGAATTGCCCTCGTCCCTTCCCTCCCGAACCACAGGCGTTTCGATCGAGAGATTCCGAGGCCAATTCATCAGGCCTGTGCCGCTGGGGCAACCCTCCTGCTGAGGTTGGCTCACGGGGGGCAAAGCCTATCGCTTCAGGGCGCTCAGCGTCCCTCGCGCCGCCTTGGCGATCTGATCGTCAAGGACGCTCTTGACGGCGGCGGGCAGAAGGTCCTTGGCTGAGAAATCCTTCCAGACCTCGATGGTGGCCTCGGCGGTCTCCTGAGGAATTCGCGCACAGCGGACTCGCTTCGGCTCGGCGGGATGGGCGAGTTCCTCGCCCGTTGGCGCCGGGCCTGCGCGGCCTGTGCGCTTCTGAACAATCCGCACGACCGGGCCCAGGGGCATGGCCGCTTTGTCGGTGAGGCGCCGAATCTGGTCGAGGGAGATTTGATCAAGGTTGCGGTCGCTGCCCAGCGTGA
>JADCJL010000232.1 GCA_020247055.1 Acidobacteriaceae bacterium
CTTAGAGACGGTGCTGGGGTGCGCGGAGAAGGCGGAGGCGCGCCGGGCGGCGGAGCGGATGGTGACGGCCTAGGGGGCATCGCTTAGGAGATCGTTGGGTTGGGTCTGCGGCGTCGGTCGCGGAGGAAAGGGGGGGCTTTTTCAGCTTGCTAGCTCGAACTGCGTTGTTTTTGGTGACGATGCTGGTGACGGCGGCGGTGCGCAACGTAGCGTTGCGGCGCAGCTGGGTGGACGCGCCCGATCACGGTAGGGACGGGGCGCGGAAGGTGCACCGGATTCCGATTCCCCGCCTGGGCGGGGTGCCGATTTTTGTGGCTTACGCGGTGGCGTTCGGGGTGCTGCTGGCGTTGCCGCTCAAGGCGCGCGGGCTGGTGGAGCTGGGGGTGGTGGCGCGGTTGGCGCCGGCGGTGGTGGTGATCTTCGTGGTGGGGCTGGTGGATGATGTGTGGGGCCTGCCGCCGTGGCAGAAGCTGGTGGGCCAGTTGGCCGCGGCGGGCGCGGCGCACGCGGCGGGGGTGACGCTGGTGGCGGTGGGCGGGTATGTGCTGCCGGGGTGGGCGCAGTTGGCGGGGACGCTGGGTTGGCTGGTGCTGCTGACGAATGCGATCAACCTGATTGATGGCATGGACGGGTTGGCGACCGGGGTGAGCCTGTTTGCGGCGCTGACGATGCTGACGAGTGCGCTGCTGGTGGGCAATGTGCCGCTGGCGCTGGCGACCGTGCCGCTGGCGGGGGCGCTGCTGGGGTTTTTACGGTATAACTTCAACCCGGCGACGATCTTTCTGGGGGATTGCGGGAGCTTACTGATCGGGTTTCTGCTGGGGTGCTTCGGGCTGATCTGGAGCCAGAAGTCGGCGACGATGCTGGGGGTGACGGCGCCGCTGCTGGCGCTGGCGATTCCGCTGCTGGATGTGGCGCTGGCGATTGTGCGGCGGTTTTTGAAGCGGCAGAGCATTTTCGGGGCGGACCGGGGGCATATTCATCACCGGCTGCTGGATAAGGGATTGAGTGTGCGGCAGGCGGCGCTGCTGCTGTATGCCGTGGCTTTGGTGTTGGCCGTGTTGAGCCTGGTGAGTTCGGTGACGCAGGATTCGTACGCGGGGTTGGTGCTGGTGCTGTTTTGCGCGGTGACCTGGATCGGCGTGCAGGGACTGGGATATGTGGAGATCAATATGGCAGGACGGTTGTTGATAGGCGGCGGATTTCGGCGGATGCTGCTGGGGCAGTTGGCGCTGCGGAGCTACCAGGAGCGGATGAAGGGGGCGGGGAGCGCGGAGGAGGCGTGGGGGATTGTGCAGGAGACGGCGCGGGAGATGGGATTTCATCGGGTGGCGTGGCAGGTGGCGGGGACGGAGTGGGAGGCGCGGGTGCGGGAGGAGGTGAGCGGGGCGGAGTGGACGGCGGAGCTGCCGCTGCGGAACGGGGATTGGGTGCGGGTGAGCCGGCCGTTTGAGTCGACGGTGCACCAGGCGGCGATGGGGCCGTTTTTGGATACGCTGCGGGGGACGCTGATGGAGAAGAGTAAGGGCTGGGAGCGGGAGAGACGGAGGGCGGCGGGGGCTTAGGGGGGGCTTCGTTTCGGGCTAGAATGAAGCGAGGATAGGAAGCGAATGCGGACTGGATCTGTCGAGGTCGGTACGTTGCTGGATCGGGAGCCAGAGATTCGGGGTGGGCGACCCAAGATTGCCGGAACGGGGATTACGGTTAGTCGGGTGGTCAGTCTTTATCGGGCGGGAGTGAGCCCGGAAGAGATTGCGATGGAGTATGAGCATTTGAGCTTGGCGCAAATTCATGCGGCGCTGGCGTATTTTCATGCCAATGCGGCGGAGATAACGGAAGACTTGGCGGCCGCGGAGGCTTCGGCGGAGCGATGGGGGCGGCAGGGTCGGTTGGCTCCGGGGGCATGAGCCGGGTCAAATTGTATTTGGATGAGGACGCGATGCGGAAAGCATTGCTGTTTGGGTTGCGGACGAAGTTGGTGGATGTGGTTACGGCGCTGGAGGCTGGGTTGGTGAACCAGCCGGATGCGGAACATTTGCGTTGGGCGACGGGGGAGGGTCGGGTGCTGTAGAGCTACAACACGGGGGACGATAACGAACTCCATTACGCTCTTCTGGCCAGGGGGGAAGAGATTCGACGGCTGTTGCGGCTGATGCAGCGAGTGCCCGGAGAGCAGATGCGGGGACGGATTGAGTTTTTGCCGGCATGGGGGTGAAGGGGGGAGCGGGATAAAACGGGTGGGACGGTGGCGGAGGTGGAGCGCATTTCGTTTTAACAGTTTCTTTGTTTACAACGGTTCCCTGGGGGAGAGGGGGATTGGGACGGCGTATGGGGGCGTTGCGGATTGGTTGGGGGAAGCGGCTGATTTGCTCCGGCAAGGATTGCTTTCGTAGGGGAGAAGGGAAAAGGTTCGGACGTGGTTGGTGGTGGGAGCGATGCTATGCTGAGGGTAGTTAGTTATGGACAGGCAGATGTATCCGTCGTCACTTCAGGTCGCTTCCGGCCAGGTCGCTTCCGGTTCCGAGTCGCTACAGGCAGAGTCGCCGGCGTATCTGGTGCATGACCTTTCCGTGGAGGCGAAGCGATTGATGGAGAGCCTGTTGGGCAGACCGTTAGGCGATGCGGAGCGAGTGGTGGTGCGCGCCTATGCCGGGGAAGAGAGTGCCGGGCAGGGCGGGACGGCGGCGGAAAACTGGGAGCGGCTGTTAGCGACGCAGAGCGCGTGGCGGGAGAGGGTGGTTGCCGTGCCGGAGGAGGAGTTGGACGCGGCCATGGCCGAGGCGTTAGACGCAGTCCGGTCCGGATGGAGACCCTGATTGGTAATGCCGAGGGGGGCGGAATCCCATACGGTGCGGCGCGTGACCCTGGATACGGCGATTCTGGTGCGGGCCAACGGTAAGGCGAATGGACCCGCTGGGGAGGTGATGCGGCGGATGCGGGAGCAGGGGACGACTCTGGTGTTGTCTGAATATATCTTGGGTGAATTAGAGCGGGTGTTGCAGTATCCGCGGCTGCAGAAGCTTTACGGCTTGACGGCGGACGAGGTGGCGGGGTATGTCCGGGCGGTGCGGGCGGTGGCTACGGTGGTGTGGCCAGCAACCGGGCCGCGCGTGGTGCCGGGAGATGCGGCGGACGATGCCGTGGTGTATACGGCGGTGGCGGGGCGGGCCGATGTTCTGTGCAGCCTGGATCAACATTTGTTCGCGGTGGAGGTGATGGCTTTTTGTGGGCGGCAGGGGATTCGGGTGATGACGGATGTGGAACTGCTTGTCGCGTTGGGGGGATGAGAGCAGGGGAAGGCGGGTTGGAAGCTGGGTGGCGCGGGCTCGGCCGCAGCGGGCGGGACGCGGGGGGGCGGAATGGTGGGTGAGAGGACAGGAGGAGTTGGATATGGCGCAGCAGGTGACCTTGCCGGATGAGTGGGTGGCGTTCGTGGAGCAGCAGGTGCGGTGGAGGAGATGACGCCGGAGGAGTTAAGCGACTTACGGCAGGATATAGCTTGGGCGGAAGCTGAGATTGCCCGCGGAGAGTTTTATCCGTATGAGTTCAGTCCCGCTGGGAGGGAGGCGTTTCTGGAGGATGCGCGGCGAGGAGGACGGGAGATAGCGCGGGAACGGGCAACCCATCGTAAAGGAACGTAATTGTCGCGGCCCGGGCCCGACGGGCGATTAACGAGATTGGGGGAATAGTGGTCGGCACGGGCATTAGAGCGCGTGGCCGACGGACAGGTGCTCCGGATTTGGGAAGTGATTGATTGGCTGGGCGAACAGCCGTTGCTGGGACGGAGCGTGTCGAGGATTGCATCGGGTTTGCGGGTGGTGCAGGCGGGGAAATATTTGATCTCCCATCAGGAACGAGGCGGCGACGTGGGGGGGCTACAGGTGGTTTCGGGGGAGTGGGAACAGAGGCGGGCGGTGTGGGGGGGGAGAGATAATTCGGTAGTTACGGAGGGGGCGGCAGGGGGCTTGGCCGCAGCGGGCGGGAGTTTGGTAAGGTTACGGGTTAGGGATTGGAATTCAGAGAGCGTAGAGGAGAGCGGATGCGGGCAGAGGGAGCGATTTGGGTGGCGGGGCACCGGGGGATGGTGGGGAGTGCGCTGGTGCGGCGTTTGGAGGCGGACGGGGAGCGGGTGGTGGTGGCGGGTCGGGAGGAGGTGGACCTGTGCGACGCGGGGGCGGTGCGGCGGTTTTTGGGGCGGGGGGAGATTGGGACGATCTACCTGGCGGCGGCGCGGGTGGGGGGGATTCTGGCGAATAGCCGGTATCCGGTGGAGTTTTTGACGGAGAATTTGCAGATTGCGACGAACGTGATTGGGGCGGCGCACGAGGCGGGGGTGCAGCGGCTGCTGTTTTTGGGGTCGTCGTGCATTTATCCGCGGTTGGCGGCGCAGCCGATGACGGAGAAGGCGCTGTTGACGGGGCCGCTGGAGCCGACGAACGAGCCGTACGCGCTGGCGAAGATTGCGGGGATTAAGCTGTGCGAGAGCTATAACCGGGAGTATGGGCGGCAGTACCGGAGCGTGATGCCGACGAACTTGTACGGGCCGGGGGATAACTATCATCCGGAGAATAGCCACGTGATTCCGGGGCTGCTGCGGCGGTTTGACGAGGCGCGGGAGCGGGGGGCGGAGGAGGTGGTGATTTGGGGGAGCGGGACGGCGCGGCGGGAGTTTTTACACGTGGACGATTTGGCGGCGGCGTGTGTGCATGTGATGGGGTTGGAGGAGGAGCGGTGGGCGGCGGCGGTGGAGCCGATGTGCAGTCATATAAATGTCGGGACGGGGGTGGACGTGACGATTGCGGAGTTGGCGGGGATGGTGGCGCGGGTGACGGGGTATGCGGGGCGGCTGGTGTATGACCGGAGCAAGCCGGACGGGACGCCGCGGAAGGTGTTGGATGTGGGGGTGATGCGGGGGTTGGGATGGGAGGCGCGGATTGGATTGGAGGAGGGGCTGGCGGAGGCGTATGGGTGGTATCGGGCGAATGTGGGGACGGCGCGGGGGGCGTAGGGCGGGGTCATACAGGAAAATGAGGATACAACGGGAATACGGGTTGCAGGAATAGGACTTTTGGCTTATACATAAGGATGGGAAGTAAGAGGAGAAAAAAATAATGAAGAGCGTGTTTTTGGGATTGCTGATCGGGGGGATGGCGGCGTGGGCGGCGGATGCGGGGGGATCGGCGGTGCCGGTGCAGGGGATGAGTGTGAACGGGGCGGCGGTGCCGGCGACGGGGGCGAAGAGCTGGCCGGTGCGGGCGGGGGATGAGGTACGGACGGCGGGAGCGCCGACGGTATTGACGTTGCGGGATGGGTCGAAGGTGATGTTGGGGGCGAATACGGCGGTGCGTTTGGACGCGGCGTCGGGGGGCGGGGAGAGTTTGCGGCTGGTGAGTGGGGGGATGCGGTATACGATGTCGAGCCAGGCGCGGACGCAGTTGGTGGTGGACGGGAAGGCATTGACGGCGGGGCCGGGGGCGACGGGGACGGCGGGTCAGCTGGCGGGAGTGGGGCAGACGGGGGGGACGGGGGTGGTGGTCCAGCCGAGCACGACGCCGGGTCCCGTTTCTGACCGGCGTAAAGGCGGCAAACTCCCTGCTTTCAAGTAGCTTTTGGCAGAACAGGAAGATGGGACCCGGGGGCGGAGACGCTGCCGGGTCCTTTTCGATTTTGGGGGAGAGCGGGATGGGATGGAGTTGGGTGGTGTGGGGGTTGCTGGGGTCGAGTTTGTGGTGGATGACGCTGGCGGAGGGAGGGGTGTGGGTGGCGGCGACGGGA
>JADCJL010000233.1 GCA_020247055.1 Acidobacteriaceae bacterium
CGGACAGCGGAAGTAGGCCGAATATTCAGACTGGTGCCATTGGAGGCAGTCGCGTAACTCATTGATTCTAAGGCCTCGGAGACGCGGTTCCTCAGAAGAGGGAAAGCACCGCAGGCAAGCGTGACCGGGCTCCCTTCCCACGGCACCTCCTCCACCCCCCGCCCCGTCGCCAACGCATACCGCGGCTGCGCTGGCCGAAACTCCTCGTAAACCCCAGCAGGCACTGCCGCGTATCCCCTCGACCGCAATAGCGTGGCATCGGCGCCGCTCCGGCAACGCCCTCGGCCAGCGCTCCGCGACACCTGCGACCCGCCCACCCGGTTCCAACCCAGCCCTGGTCCAAAGTTCACAGGTCCAAAGTTCACATGAAGAATCGTTCCAGCCGCAATGATAAGCTACCTCTCATGTCGACCGCCCGCCGCGCCCCGCTCGCTCTTCTCCTCCTCACCTCTCTCGCCGCGCAACAGCGTCCACCCCAGCCGCCTCCCCCTGTCTCTCCCATAATCACTGCGGACCGCAAACTCACCTTCCGCCTCCTGGCCCCCAACGCTACCCCCAACGCTACCCCCAACGCTACCGAAGTGCGCCTCGTCGGCGGCGACATCCCCGACAACGCCAAGGGCGCCCCCATGACCAAAGGCGAAAACGGCCTCTGGGAAGTCACCCTCGGACCCGTCCCGCCCGGCGCCTACCGCTACCACTTCAACGTCGGCGGCCTCGCCGTCATCGACCCCCGCAACCCCGCCACCAGCGAGTCCAACAACAACACCTGGAGCCTCGCCGTCGTCCCCGGCTCCGCTGCCTTCGATACCCGCCAGGTTCCCCACGGTGCGGTCGCCTCGGTGAACTACTACTCCTCCACGCTTGGCCGCTTCCGCCGCATGCACATCTATACGCCCCCCGGCTACGAGGCCGGCAAGGGCAGCTATCCCGTCTTCTATCTCCTCCACGGCGCCTCCGATAGCGACGCCTCCTGGTCCACCGTCGGTCGCGCGGGCATCATCCTCGACAACCTGATCGCCGACCGCAAGGCCAAGCCCATGATCCTCGTGATGCCAGCCGGCCACACCACCCCCGGCGGCTTCCGCGTGCCCGGTGAGCGGGACGAGTTCGCCAACGACTTTTTGAAGGACATCATGCCCTACGTCGACTCCCACTACCGCGTCCGGAAGGGTCGGGCATCCCGCGCCATTGCCGGCCTCTCAATGGGCGGCAACCAGACGCTGGTCATCGCCCTGCCGCACCTCGATCAGTTCGCCTACCTCGGTGTCTTCAGCTCCGGGCTCATCGGTCAGTTCGGAGCGACGCGCCCCGGCGCCCCCGTGTCGCCCCCGGGCCCGTCGTGGGAGTCGCAGAACCTCGCCTCGCTCGACAACGCCGCCTGGAAGAAAGGGTTGCGGCTCGTCTGGTTCGGCATCGGCAAGGACGACTTCCTGCTCAAGACGGCCCAGGGCACCGTGGACATGTTGAAGAAACACCGCTTCGACGTGGTCTACAAGGAGACCGCCGGCGGTCACACCTGGCTCAACTGGCGCGACTACCTCGCCGAGTTCGCGCCCCAGCTCTTTCAATAACGGCAACCCGCCACGCGGATGGCTCGGCGGCACCGGCTCCTCCTGGCCCCGCCCTCCCTCCAGCACTCAGTAGGCGCCCCGTGTGGGCGGGCTGCCGTTGTGCTAAATTGCCAAAATGTTCTTTGACCGATGCCTACCCTCTGGCAAACCGGTAGGAAAACGAATCCTGGCGCTGGCGGCTTTTCTTGGTGGATTCGGCCTTCCCCTTCACGCGGGAAGCTACTTCTGTAACGGCCGCGAGGTACCCTCCACGGTTCGTACCTGTCCGGATGGCACGATCCCCCGATTTGTCGCCGAAGTGACCAAGCGACCGGAGCCGCCGCCCTGCGAGCACAAGTCGGTCTTCGGGCGAGAGTGGCGTCTATTTATCGGTGGTGCCAGCTACGTAACGGAAAACACCGCGCAGGGCACCCGCACCCTGCACGTGGGCGCGGGTACGGGAAATCTGCCGCTCACGGTCACCATCTCCCTGGACGGCGCCTATGTCTGGAAAGCCTATGGCAAGACCATTCGCGGGCAGTGGAAGCCCGGCAAAGAGGACTACCCCGTCGTCCTGCAAAACGGTTACGAAGGCAAGAACTGGTTCGCTACCATCCATCGGTGCCAACTCCTGTTGTGGGACGGCAAGACGCTCGCCGGTCAATTTAGCGGCCGTTGACGCTCCCTGCCGTCCTTCCAGTCCTCATCGAGCTCAACTCCGCCTGCCACCGCGATCGGCATCAGGCGCGGCTCCTCCGTTTCCTCAATTTGCCGAACACAACTGGAATGCGCGGTCCGCCCCGGGGCGGCTTGTTCCGGCTCATCGCCCGCAATCCGGTCGCCCCCGCCTTCTGCCCCGGCAAGGCCACCGATCACCTTCGGCGGTCTCATTGTCTTTGCTGCGCCAAGCAAAAAAACGCCCTCCCGCTGACGGGAGGGCGCGGTGCGGTTAGCCGGCCGATGCATTAAAACACGAACTTCGCGCCGAGTTGGATAACGCGCGTGGTGGTGCCACGGACGCCGCCGCCAATCGTGCCGAAGGTCCGGGATCCGATGTTTAGATCCACCCTGCCGTGAGCGCCATCGCACGCAGCACCTTGGGCCAACAGCCTCAGACTCCTGCGTAGCAGTGCCCAACCAGGAACGGGTTGCAGGTCCAAAGAGAAGGCCAAGAGGTGTGAATCAGTGCGCCTGCCGGCCCGTTTGCACGAATCAACCAGCAAGTCTACGATCCCCCGCGGCGTCTCCACCTGTGGCGAGACAATTGCACTAATCGCAGCAGCCTGTTGTCTGCGAGCGAATGGTGAAAATGCTGGACGGTAGTCGATACCGCTAACGGGCAACCGAGAGAAGAAAAGGGACCTCTTTTCGGAATTGCAAACGCCAGCCAACGGCTACTCCTAATGCTGGCTTGTCATCGACTGTTATGAGGTCCAAAAAATCCAGACTAATTCTTGGCTTCTACCGTAGCGAAGAGCATGCCGAAGAAGCACTTCGGGAGGCGAGGAAGAATGGTGTCCGGCGATCTGCCGCCGCTCATTGCGCCGGGCCGGGACGTCTGACCTTCTCCCATGCCGGACTGGGGCCTTTCGATCGTGCGGTATTCGGATTCGTTATCGCACTGCTTTCTGTCGGTGTGGCCGGGGCCTTGGGTTGGAAGCCTTGGGCGCTAACTCTATCGGCGCTGGGCGGTTTTCTGATCACTTGGTTCGGCACCATTTGGCTGGGCTTCGGGATTGCGCGGACCGTTCTCGCCAATTACGGGCGTTTCCTGTTCCCCGGGGAAAGCCTGGTGGCCGTGCAGGCTCCCGAGGAAAGCGCGGCCGATGTCATTGCGCTATGGCACCAGATATCCCATGTCGCCGTCTTCGCCATTCGTCCCGGGCTTCGATTTACAAAACCGGCCGGCACCGCCACGTTGCTCGAGCCGGTCCCGCTTGCCAAGCTCCCCGAGTGTGCGCTGCATCTCGCCTCTTCGCACGAAGTCGACAGCTCATCCCGGCCCCCTCAGCTCCTTCCGATGATCCGGGAGTGTGAGCGTGCTCTGGAACTTGCCCGGGCGGATCTGGCGGAGGCCGCGCGCTTGGACTACGGCGTCACCCATGCGGCCGACTGGCTGCTGGACAATGCCTATCGGATTCGTTCGCATATCGCTGACATCCGCCACGATCTGCCGGCCAACCACAACAAGATTCTTCCCGCGCTCACGGACACGAGCCGTCCGGTCCGGTTCCGCGTCTATCATCTGGCCGTCGAATTGATCGAACTCACCGGCCACCGGCCCACCGCCGAGGGAATCGTTAGCTTTCTCGACGCCTACCAGATTACGACCCCCTTGACCATCGCCGAGCTCTGGGTCTTCCCCTTGATGTTACGGCTAGTCCTCCTCGAAAAGCTTCGATGCCTCTCGGACCGGACCAGCCTGCGCCAACACCAGAAAGAGCTCGCCGATTTCTGGTCTAACCGCCTACTGAACGCGGCCGAACGTGGCTCGGGACAATTTGAACGAATCGTGTTTGAACTCGATCGCGATGGGGAGGGTCTCACCTCCCATTTCATTGCGCGCTTCGGGGAACAGCTTCACAAGGAAGAGTCGCTGCTGGGGCCGATTCAAAAGTGGATTGAGGCCAGAACGGGCCAACCCCTGGCCGATATCGTTCGCAGCGAACATGCCGAAGAAGCAAACGACCTGATGCTGATCTCCGATGCGATTGGAAGCTTGCGGCTGTTGTCCGAGCTGCAATATCCGAAGATCGTGGAGGCAGTGAGCCGGATGGAGGCAATTCTACGCAGCGATCCCTCCGGCATCCACGCTCGCAGCAACTTCGCCACAAGGGACCGTTGCCGCCGGGCAGTCGAAGAAGTGGCTCGCCAATCGAATACCTCCGAACTCGCCGTGGCCCGGCAGGTTGTTGATGTCGCTGGTCAAGCTTTGCCCGGAAGCATCCCGAGCAGCGTCGCGTATCACCTGCTCGATGACGGCAGGCCGGAACTCGAGCGCCAACTCCGGTGCCGCGTTCCCTTTCGCGAGCGGCGCTTGCGCTTCATCTATCGGCACCCGGCGATCCTGTATCTCGGAGGGCTCGGATTCGTAAGCATTGCAATAACTGCCGTGTTCCTGTGGGTGGCCCACTCGACCGGGCTTTCAACCCCGATGCTCGCCGCTCTCGGAATTTTGGCTCTGATTCCGGCCAGCGAGCTCGCCACCTTCCTCGTACAAACCCGGGTGACATGGAAAATGCCGCCCCGGGTGCTGCCGAAGATGTCGTTTGAGAACGGAATACCGGACGACTGCCGGACGCTCGTCGTTGTCCCGATGATGCTGCTGACCCCGGACTCGATCCGCAATGAGATCGACAAGCTGGAGGTCAGATGCCTCGCCAACCCGGGAGCCAACCTCAGCTTCTCCCTGCTTTCGGACTACACCGATGCCGAAGAGCCTGAGATGCCGGAAGATGACGGACTCCTGGGGTTGGCCGTCAAAGGGATCGAACAACTCAATGCCCGTCACTCCGGCAGCCGATTCATTCTGTTTCACCGTGTTCGCAGCTGGTGCGAAACCGAACGCCGCTGGATTGGGTGGGAACGGAAACGCGGCAAGCTGGAGGAACTGAATGCGTTCTTGAACGGAGAAGCCAGCGGGATTCTGGTGGCCTCCGGGAAGGTGGACGAGGGCATTCGCTACGTCATCACCCTGGACGCGGATACCCAGCTTCCGCATGGCAGCGCGATGAAACTGATCGAAACGATTGCCCATCCCTTGAATCGCGTCGAACTCACGGCAGACCAACGCAACCGCGCCCGCGGCTATACAGTCATTCAGCCGCGCGTCAGCATTACGCTGCCCTCCGCCACGGCAACGCGCTTTTCGCGCCTATTCAGCGATGCGCGGGGAAGCGACCCCTACTGCCAGGCCGTGTCCGACGTGTATCAGGATCTGTTTGGCGAGGCAATCTATCATGGCAAAGCGATCTACGATGTTCGCGCCTTCCACCGGATCCTTCACCGCCGCTTTCCCGAACAGCGGTTACTCAGTCATGATCTGATTGAAGGCGCTTACGTGGGTGTCGGTCTAGCCAGCGACATCGAACTCTTTGAGCAGTTCCCCTACGACTATACGAGCTACAGCAAGCGGCAACACCGTTGGATACGGGGTGACTGGCAGATAGCCGCGTGGATCTTTTCGGCCGTTCCCAGTGCCGAAGCCTCCACCCGAGCAACCAACCCCCTAACGGTTATAAACCGCTGGAAAATCCTCGACAACCTGCGCCGCAGCTTCTTGCCCGTCGCCGCGTTGCTGCTGCTGCTCTGCAGTTGGGGGTTTCATGCCGCTCCGGCGGCAGCCAGCGGACTCGTGGCTGCCGTTCTCACCGTTCCCCTCCTGGTGCAGTTGGGGAACCGCCTGGTGCAACGCCTGCAGGGTGACCATCGCGCATGGCGCGAGGCCAACAGCGACCTCAATCGCGCTGTCGTCATGGGCACTTTCCTTCCTCATCAGGCATACCTCGCCTCCGACGCTGCTTTTCGCGCCTGTTACCGGCTTTGCGTGAGCAAGCGCCACTTGCTCGAGTGGCAGACCGCCGAGATGACCATCCTGGCAGCCGCGGCGCATCTGGATGCCTTCCGCGCCCAATTCTTCATCATCTCGGGCGTTGCAGCGTTGGTCCTGGCTGCATTGACTGTCCGGGGCATCCCCTGGACGGCGGCGTGCGCGCCGTTTCTCCTCCTCTGGGTCGCGGCCCCGGCGGTTCTGTATTGGATCGGTTCCCAGCGCCGAGCCCTGAAGCAGTTGGAGCAGGTCGGGCTTGAGGAGCAACAGTATTTGCGGCGAGTGGCCCGGGAAACCTGGCGCTACTTTGACGACCTGGTCGGTCCGGACCACAATTGGCTCCCTCCGGATAACTCACAAGAGGCCTTGCGCATTGAAGTGGCAGAGCGGACTTCGCCTACTAACATTGGGATGTGGCTGATGTCTGCTGTGTCGGCTCGGGACCTCGGATTCATCACCCCGGCCCGGATGATTGAACGTTGTATGGCAACGGCGGAAACCCTCGAGAAATTGGAGCGCTGCGAAGGCCATGTTCTCAATTGGTACAACACCAAGACGCTGGAACCATTGGCTCCGAGGTATGTTTCCACCGTCGACAGCGGAAACTTGATTGCGAGCCTATGGGTACTCGCCCAGGCCGCTCAAGAAATCGAGGCGCAGCCCCAACTGGCCACCTCCGCGCTGCAGGGCTTGGCGGATACCCTGGCCGTGATGATGCGGCGCTTCCCAGCCGAGAGCGCGACCAGCGTCCTTCTGGTCACCCTACAGGGGCTCTTTCAGGACAAATCGTCGGGCTTCGAAATCGTGGAGCGAATTCGGTTGGCCGCCGAACCCGCCCGCAAGTTGACCGAGTCCTTGAAGTGGGATGTCGCCACTACCGGCGAACCCGCTTATTGGTTTAACAAGCTGGAAAACCAGATTGAGGATTGGGTCGATTATTTCGATCACTACCTGTCGTGGGCCAGCGTGCTGTTCGCTCCTCCGGATGCCTTTCTGAAGCCACTGGGAGAGGCGGCCATATCGGCCCGTCGCAATTTGCGGCTGAACCTGCCCCTTTGGAGCCAGGTCGCGAGTGGCCAGGTCGATTCCCTCGGCGATATCTTGCGCGACCGCAGTTCCGAACCAGCACTCCCCTTGAAGCTGTCCGCGTGGATCCTGGAATTGCGCGTGGAATTTGCCAAGGCGCAGGCGGCCTCGCAAGCTTTCATCGAGGCCGCCAGAGGCTTGCGCGCGGCGAGCCAGGCTATGGCTGACAGCATGAACATGCAGTTTTTGTATGATGCCGAGCGTAGTCTTCTTTCGATCGGCTACCAGGTCGGTGGACCCATCGCCTTCGGCGCCCATTACGACCTGCTGGCTAGCGAATCTCGATTAAGTAGTTTCGTATCCATTGCAAAAGGCGATGTGCCAACAGACCACTGGTTGGCGTTGGGTCGTCCGTATACCTCGTTGAGGGGTCAGGTGTTGCTGTCCTGGAGCGGCACGATGTTTGAGTACTTGATGCCGAGTCTGTTTACGCTCAGCTTTCGCAAATCTCTGCTCGATAACGCCTGCGAAGCTGCCGTCAAACGACAGATCGAATATGCCGACGAACGCGATGTGCCATGGGGTATCTCGGAGTCTGCCTACAGCGCGATCGATACGCATCAGATCTATCAGTATCGAGCCTTCGGAGTTCCCTCGCTCGGGTTACAGCGCGGGCTGGAAGAGGATCTGGTCGTCGCACCCTACGCCACCGCACTCGCCCTGATGGTGGATCCGGCGGCCGCCATTAAGAACCTCAAGCGCCTCGAAAAGCTCGGCATGTATGGGCGAATGGCGTTTTATGAATCGCTTGACTTCACGCGTCAGCAGGAACGCGATGGCGGAAAAGGCGTTATCGTCTACTGCTACATGGCTCATCACCAGGGCATGAGCCTGATGGCGATCAATAACCTCCTGAATCGTGGCATCATGCGGCAACGATTTCATGCGGATCGCCGCATCAAGGCCGTCGAGCCGCTGCTGTTCGAGCGCATTCCCCCTCACCTCTCCATGCTGGTGCACCGCCCGTCGGATCATGTGGCCATCAGGCCGGTGTCCCAGCCCTCCGCCCCTTCCTACCAGTTGCTCGATGAAGACACGCCCATCCCCCGCGCGCACTTGCTCGGCAATGGCGAGTACTCCCTCATGATCACGAATTCCGGGGCGGGCTACAGCAGATGGGGAGATATTGAACTCACACGGTGGCGTTCCGATTCGACCCGCGATAACTGGGGCATGTTTTTCTACTTGCGCGACCAAGCCAGCGGCACGCTATGGTCGGCTACCCATCAGCCCCTACACAGCAAAGATCCCCGCTATACGGCCATCTTCAACCCGGATCGTGCCGAATTTCGCCGCCGAAATCTGGGAGTTGAATCCCATGTGGAAGTTACCGTGTCCCCGGATGACGCTGCCGAAATTCGGCGCATCACGTTAGTCAATCACGGGTCGCGCCCGCGGAAACTGGAGTTGACCTCGGCCGTTGAATTGAGCCTGGCCCCGCACGATGTGGACCGCGCTCACCCAGCCTTCAATAAACTGTTCATCCAGACCGAAGCACTGCCCGAGTTGCAGGCCTTACTGGCATGGCGGCGGCTGCGCGCTCCAGACGACAAGCCCGTCTGGGTGGCGCAGTTGGTCACAGAAAGCCCCGCTTCCGAACAACCCTTTGAGTTCGAGACAAACCGGCGGAATGCTCTCGGACGGGGACGGACATGGCGCAATCCCGCCATGACGATGAATCAGACACAAGGTTATGTGCTTGACCCTGTATTCATGATTCGGCGGCGCTTCTCCATTGACCCCAGGCAGCAGAGGCAAATCAACTTCGTCACTCTCGCGGCGGGGACCCGCGAAGACCTCCTCCGGCTCATTGCCAAGTACCGGGACCCCGACGTGTGCCATCGTACCTTCGAGTTGTCCTGGTCCCACGCCCAATTGGAGTATCGGTACCTCGGCATTCAGAGCGACGTAGCGTTTCGGTTCGCTGAACTGGCCAGCCACCTGCTCTATCCCAATATCGCCCTGCGCGCACCGGCGGAACGGCTGCGGAGGAACATCCTCGGGCAATCCAGGCTGTGGGCTTACGGAATCTCAGGTGATCTCCCCCTCGTCGTCGTCGCCGCCGCCGATTCGCAAGGCTTGGACCTGGTGCGCGAAGTACTGCTTGCTCACACTTACTGGCGGTTGCAGGGCTTCAAGGCCGACCTCGTCGTCTTTAATCGCGAACCGGCAAGCTACGATCAACCCCTGCACCAACAGCTGCTCCGGTTGGTCGAGGCGCACTCTCTGCTTACCGGTGTCGATCGTCCTGGTGGGGTTTTCGTGCGGAATGTCGATCAGATTCCCGAAGAGGACCTCAATCTCGTTCTGTGTGTTGCCCAGGCAACGCTCGGGATCGTTCGCGGCCCGCTCAATCGCCAGCTTGCCATTCCTTCTGAAGGAGCCCTCTACCCCCCGCTGCTGCCACTCCGGCAAATCGAGGAGCAGCCGTCCGCTTCGCTGCCCTTCCTCAATTTGCCGTACTTTAACGGACTCGGCGGTTTCACGCCGGATGGCCGGGAGTATGCCATCTACCTCCCAGCGAAAGCCGTAACCCCTTTGCCCTGGATTAACGTCCTCGCCAATCCCTCGTTTGGAGCCATCGTCAGCGAATCGGGTACAGCCGCCTGTTGGTACGGCAATAGTCAGTCAAACCGCCTAACTCCCTGGCACAACGATCCAGTCTCCGATACTTCGAGTGAGGCGATCTATATTCGCGATGAAGACAGCGGGGTCTTTTGGAGTCCCACTCCATCACCCGTACGCGAACTGGACGCTTATCGCGTCAGGCACGGGCAGGGCTACACGGAATTCGAGCACAACAGCCATGCGCTCGAGCAGACTCTGCTGACCTTTGTGCCGGTACAAAAAGAACTGGCTGATCCGATTCGCATACAGCGCCTCTGCATCCGGAACAAATCGCGCGGGCGCCGCCGGATCTCGGTCACCTCCTACGCAGAGCTTGTGCTGGGCACCGATCGGGAGGCCACGCAAATGCACATCATCTCCTCCTGGGATGACAGCGCCAAGGCCCTCTTTGCACGCAATTCGTATCATCCCGACTATGGTGGCCGAGTTACGTTCGCGGCCATGTCCCCCGAGACCATCTCGTATACCGGAGACCGCACAGAATTCCTGGGCCGAAGCGGGTCAACCGGCGCACCGGCGGCCATGCGGAGGGTCAGCCTTTCCAAACGCACCGGTCCCGGGCTCGATCCATGCGCAGCGCTGCAAACCAAATTCGATCTCAGTCCGGGTGAAGAGCGGTCCGTCATTCTCGTCTTGGGGCAAGCGAGCGATGCAAGCCACGCACGGAAGTTACTGGCGCGCTATCGCGATGCCGGCTACGTGCAGCAGGCAATCGAGCAAACTCGGGAATGGTGGGATGCCCTGCTGGGAACCGTTCAGGTCGAGACTCCGGTGCTTTCCGTCAACTTCCTGATGAATCGCTGGCTGCTCTATCAATCCTTGAGCTGTCGTATCTGGGGCCGTTCGGCGTTGTATCAATCGAGCGGAGCCTACGGCTTCCGGGATCAATTGCAGGATGCCCTGGCCTTGGTCTACTCTTCGCCGCAGACCACGCGCGAAATGATTCTGCGGGCCGCTTCGCGGCAGTTCGCCGAGGGAGACGTACAGCATTGGTGGCATCAACCATCCGGAGCCGGCATTCGTAGCCGCTGTTCGGACGATCTGCTCTGGCTTCCTTACTCGGTCTGCCACTACGTAGCCGTGACCGGCGACGCGGCGGTTCTGGACGCCACGACAACCTTCCTTGAGGCGCCTCTCTTGAAGGAAGAGGAGCACGAGGCCTATATTCGGCCAGTCGAATCGCTCGAAGAAGCTACCATCTTTGAGCACTGCCGGCGTGCGATCGACAAAGCGGTCACTCACGGCCCGCACGGACTGCCCCTGATCGGCACCGGCGACTGGAACGATGGAATGAGTACCGTCGGCGACCAGGGCCAGGGCGAAAGCGTTTGGCTGGCGTGGTTCCTGGTGGACGTCTTGAACAAGTTCGCCTTGCTCTGTGACGGGCGGCGGGAAATCGAGTTAGCCGATCAGTATCGCGAGCGGGCCCGCACCCTGACCGCAACCGTCGAAGCCACCAGCTGGGATGGCGAATGGTATCGGCGCGGGTATTTTGACGACGGAACCCCTTTAGGTTCCCAAACCAGCGTAGAAGACCAAATCGATTCCATCGCGCAGTCCTGGTCCGTCATTAGTGGCGCCGGCGACCGTGACCGCTCCGTGCGGGCCATGCGCTCGGTAGAGGAACATCTGGTTCGGGAAAAGGAGAAGCTCGTGCTCCTGCTCACCCCGCCCTTTGACCACTCTCGCCCCCACCCGGGCTACATCATGGGCTATCCGCCCGGTGTGCGAGAGAACGGGGGGCAATACACGCATGCGGCTTTGTGGGTAGCCATGGCCTTCGCAAGGTTGGGTGACGGTGCCCGTGCGGTGGAACTCCTCGAGATGTTGAATCCCGTCGAACATGCGCGAACCCCGGAGGATTGCGCGGTGTATCAGGTCGAGCCGTACGTGGTCGCCGCGGATGTCTACTCGTTGGAGGGCCAGGCCGGTCGCGGTGGGTGGACCTGGTACACCGGCTCCGCGGGATGGATGTATCGCGTGTGGTTGGAAGAGGTGCTCGGGTTCAAACTGCGACACGACCGCCTGATCATCGAGCCGGTCATACCCGACGACTGGCCCGGCTTTACTCTCACGTTTCGCTACGGCCGCACGGTGTATCGCATTGAGGTGACCAACGGAGGCGAGCGTTCCGGGGAAGCGATCCAGTTAAAGGATGACGGGGGCTCGCATGCGATTCGGGTGTATGCGGGGCCGCGCCGCGCCCCGCGGCAAGTGCGTTCTTCAGGCGATGAGACGCCCTCCGCCAACCGGGAGCCGGGGATCGAGACACCGGAGCACCCTGCATGAGAGTGGCAACCCTGGCAAGGCTCATCCTGTCCGGGTGTCTCGTGAGCCCCGCCCAAACCGGGCCTGAACCGCGCACATTCTTTCACGAGAAGCTGGGCTTAAGCGATGCCCAGATCGACAGGATTGCTCGCGGCCAGGCCATCGTGAAGATGCTTCCCTCCCGGACGCCAGCCGAGATATTCGTCTTTGGCGCCGTATTTGTAAACGCCAATCCGGACGAGTACATCAAGTTCGCTTTCGACATGGTCCGGCTGCGGCGGCTCCCCGGCTACCTAGGCGTTGGCCGGTTTAGTGACCCGCCCGTGCTCTCGGACCTCGCCGGCTTCACTCTGGAACCCGGAGACATCAGGGACCTGAAAAACTGCAAGCCCGGTAGCTGTACCGTTCAGTTACCGTCGGCAGCCATGCGGGAGATTCAAACTGCGCTCGATTGGTCGCGGCCCGGCGCCGCCGCGCAGGTGAACGCCCGGGTACGAAACATGGCACTCGATATCCTGCAGCGATATCAGAACGAGGGCAATAGAGTTCTGGGAATCTATCGGGATTCGCGCCGGCCCTTCGATGTCGACGCCGAGCTGCGGTCTCTGCTGGGCCGAGCGGAGGCGCTACCCGTCTACCTTCCTGAACTGAACCACTATCTGCTCGCCTACCCGAACGCAATCGTAGCGAACCTCGAGTCGCTGTTCTATTGGGAGCGGGTCGATTTCGGTTTGAAGCCGACGCTCCGCCTCAATCATGGGATGAGCTACCGGACGGTCGGTCCGCATGGCACCGCACACGTAGTCGCGATGAAACAGCTATATGCAAGCCACTACTTTCAGCTCGCGCTCGATCTCACTGTTTGCGTCTCCGGCAGCAGTCGCGCTGGCCAGCCGGGCTTCTATCTCATCACCTTGAAGGGTTCTACCCAGGAAGGACTCACCGGGTTCCTGGGCTCAGTGCGGAGGAAGATAGTGGTAAGCAAAACCCTCTCCGCCCAGGAGAAGGCCTTGCTCGGCATCAAGCAGACATTGGAGGAGAAGCGGTGATCCGGCATCAAGGATCCCTCGTCTTTCTGGCCGCCGCGCTGATTGTACTTCTGCCCTTCTTGTGGCAGGTGGCTCGGCCGTTTCTTCACTCGTTCATCCTCGCAGCGGTGCTCTCTATCGTGATCTATCCTGTCCAAGAATGGCTCAGCCTCAGGATCGGCCGGCCGGGGCTGGCCACGTTGATCACCACTCTCGGGACTGTGCTCATCGTGGGATCCATCCTGCTTGTTGTGGGCTTGACCATCACAAACGAATTGACGGCTGCTTACAGCGCGCTTAGCCAGCGCTCTTTGGAAGAAGGCGGTTGGCCTGCTCTGGTGTCCCACACTGCAGATCGGACCATCGACGCAATGGCTGCCTATCTGCCTGTTAACTATCTGTCGACTAACGTGTTGTTCAACAAAGATGCGATCCGCGCGGAACTTATCGATCGTATGAAGGATGCCAGCGGCTATCTACTCACCAATATCGGCGCGGCGGTGGGCGGCGTGACCAACCTCCTAATCACGGCGCTGCTCGTTACAATCTTCCTGCATTTCCTGCTTCGATATGGGAGGCAGTGGATCGGCCAACTATCCGTTCTGACTCCAATCGATGCTCACTCCTCCGCGAGCCTCGTTCGAACCATTCACGACTCTGTCCTGGCGAATGTAATTGGCCTGTTTGCGGCCGCCGTCGCGCAAGGGCTGCTTCTCGGTCTGGGCTTTTGGTTTGTCGGCCTCCGGACTCCCTGGCTCTGGGGCGCGGTCGGAGGGTTGGCCTCGATCATTCCAATAGTCGGGGCTCCGATAGTCTGGCTGCCCGTGGTGGTTGGCTTTGCTCTCGGAGGTGCGTACGGGAAGGCACTCGGGTTAGGCCTCTGGGGCTCTTTGGTAGTCGGTTCCGTCGACAACCTGCTGCGGCCTTTTGTGGTGGGCACCCGCGACAAGCACCACCCCATGCTTATCGCGCTCGCCGCAGGTGGCGGCACCTACGCCTTTGGCCCGCTGGGCATCCTATTGGGCCCGCTACTCGTTTCTCTCTCCGCCGCTCTCCTAAAGGAGATTCAAGCGCTGGTTTCCTTCGCGGAAATGGTGGCATCATACGGGGAACACGAAGACAGCTTGGAGAATTGACGGCATCGCCCTTCCTCGGGGGGCCCCGCAAAACCCGCCATTGAAGAGCACTTCGAAACCGGCCAATAGACAGTTAAGCCAAGGTGACGGTGTGCTGGTTCTGGTGCAGTTGCAGGATGTCATCGACTCGCCCGAGGTGAGCGAGGACGCCGATGGCCGGTTTACCGTTCTTGCGATAGGACTCGACGATGCGGAAGTAGCGAATGCCGTGGGATGAAGGCGTTCTCGCCTGGCGTGTGCTGTTGGCGCATGACGACGTTTTGTTTCTTGCGACAGCTTTCGAAGATCTCGCAATCGCGGGTGTCCTTGCACGCACAACCGCGCGGGGGTAGCGGTTGGCAGGCAGAGGGCCGTTCGTAACTGGGTGTCGTTCCATTCGGCGGGGATCGGCCAGCCGACGCCGGCGGCTGCGGCTCGTTTCAGATCCACATGGACGGTACTGACCAGGATCGAACAGCTACGGGCCATCTGGCGTTGGCCGAGGTTCAATTCGTGACAAAGTCGGAGGGCTTCTCTTATCTTTCGCCTGGACGTCCTCCTGGCTGGCAAACGAATTCTCCCTTCTTGAGAGGGTCGCTTACCGGGTGATGTCCCGCGCGGCTCGCCCCAATCTCGATTCCGGGCTCATGTCGAACACGATGCCGGAATCGCCCGGAAAGTGTTCGGCTACAGAGCGGAATCGTGTTCGGGGTGGAGCGGAATCCCCCCAACTTTAGGCATTGGTACAACCCAACGCGGAGGGGCTTCGGCGCACACGAGAAGTTGACCACTATGTCGCGCAGTACATAATGGTCATTCTTGGTTAGCGCCGAAGGAGGGGGCAACTGGGGGTCGGAAAGTCCCGCGAAGATCCTCTAATGGCACGCATTCCCGATCATGACATCGAGCGGCTAAAGCACGAAGTGGCGACCGCCGGAAAAAGTAGTTGATGCCGGACACTCCCCGATGCGGTTGGCCCCGGCGGCCCCCGCTTGGCGCCATCCTCCGTGCTCCGGCCATCCGCATACCAAACGCCAGCCCTCCCACCTGCAGGGCATCGGTCTCAATAATCGCCTCAACGCCATCCCAAAGGATGCCATCGCATGTCCACGTTCCCCCCCCATGCGGATGGGGCAACGGCGAGGCGCGGCCCCCATTCGCCTGGTCTTACTCTGGTTGCGTCTTACTTCTTACGTTCTCGGAAGGAATACCGATTCAGCAGCGCCATCAGCTTCGCGGCGGCCTTGGGCGCGCGCACTCCGCTGGTAACAATCTCTTTGTTCTCCAACTTCTTGCCGTAAAGCGTCGCGTTGTCATCCAGGTCCTGCCGCAGCGTCGCGCCTTCTAGCGCAATGCCGGCGAATAATCCCTGCGTTCTTGACCACGACAGAATATCGGCATGCATCTGAACATCGGTTTGCGCTGTAGCCGTGCGTCCGACTGGACCCGCCGCCACGGATCCTTCCGCTCCTAACGTAAACTTGCTGGCGAGCAGTTTGTCTGCTCCCCGCTCACTCATCACCAACAGGATCAGGTCGGTAGTTGAGCCGCCGACCTGGAAGCCCACGCTGCCACCCTCAATGCGCACCGTACCTGGAGCCGACCAGCCCGAACCACTCTTGTTCCGGCACGACAGGTAGCCTTTGCCATACTTGCCGCCAACCACAAACGCTGCCGTCTTAAGTTCCGGAACGATGACGATGCAGTGAGCATGCTCAAGCAGATCCTGCGGTATCCCCTTGTCCGGCGCGTTCATGACCTCCGAAAACACAGCCGCTGCTTCCGCAAGCCGCGCGACCGGCTCGCTGTCTTTTGCCACCAAGGGCACGAGCGCGAATTTGGCCGCGAACGCAAATTTCGCAATCATGGGTACTTTCATTCTTCACCTCTTCCCGTCGACCGAGTTCGAATCGCCAAGGACGACTACCTTCCTGCCTGCACGAACCGTGCCAACTCTTCCGGTGTCTCATTCCTCCACTTGGGCCTAAACGGGGGGGGCGCTGGCGCACTGAGCCACAATCAACTGCGTGTCTGGACGCACTGGTGAGGCTGTGGCTGAAGTCGGCAGCGCCGAATACGCACCGCCATCGCCATCCCAACCAATCGGTGCGTGTCGAGGGCGGTTTGGACCCCACCTTGCAACCACACTGTTGGGAAGATTCCCTCAAGGAGACAAGCAATGCTCTGGACCATTTTCTTAATCCTGCTAATCTTGTGGGCGCTGGGTTTAGTGACCTCATATACGATGGGTGGACTAATCCATGTCCTCCTGGTCATCGCGCTGGCTGTGATGATAGTTCGGCTGCTCCAGGGGCGAAGGGTCATATAGCAGGAGCGGAATCCGCCTCCCGTGGCGGCAGGTAAAACCCTCGACTCTTCCCTCGAACTCTCGAGCGCGGATTCGGCCAGCCAGGGCGGATAACCTCTGGATGCACCGGAATCCAGGACTCGACCGGCGCCGGGTTGGATCGAATATTTCAGTGCCACCTGCGGCAGGCGACCATACCAATGCTGACAGGAATCCCATGATCGCCGCTCGCCAACTCCATGCCGAGACCGTTCCGTCTGGGAACCATAGGCATCCCCTCACTGAAGAATAACCGGCACCACAACGTCTGCGGGTTTGGCAGGGAAATCCCGCTGTCTAAGCCCTTATAGAGGAGTCCTCTAAATGAAACGAGTTTATTATGGATTGGTCGGGCTGCTAATGGCATCGCCTGCCTTCGGTCAGGCGGACGTTCCCGGGTCAAAGGATTATCCGGGTATCTCTCGCATGCCTAACTACTACATCGCGAACTATGAGGAGTCTTCATTTGACTCCTTTAAGTTCAGGGTCACCGAACGCGGCCAGCAGAAAGAACAGGCGGTTGAAGGACGCCGTGTCT
Organism: Acidobacteriaceae bacterium; assembly: GCA_020247055.1. GTDB lineage: Bacteria > Acidobacteriota > Terriglobia > Bryobacterales > Bryobacteraceae. Next base: position 17,113 of record JADCJL010000233.1, read on the forward strand.
CCATTCGGTACAACCTCACTGAGAATGCCCCGATGCCCAGCCAGCTGCAGGTCTTGCGTAACTACCAAAGTGCGGCGCGCGCCGCGGGCGGGCAAGTGGTCTTCGATGACGGCGAAAACACTACTCTCCACCTCAGCAAGGGGGGGAGCGAAACCTGGATTTACGTCCAAACGGGCAACCGGCCGAGCGGGCTGCCGATCTTCTTCGACATCATTGAAAAGAAAGCCATGCAGCAGGATGTAACCATCGACGCCAAGGCTATGGCGACCGGCTTGGCTGAGACCGGCCGGGTAGCCCTCTATGGCATTTTCTTTGACACCGGCAAGGCGGAGCTGAAACCCGAATCCGCGCCAGCGCTCGCCGAAATCGCCAAGTTGCTCAAGGACGATGCCGCGCTCAAGGTATACGTCGTCGGGCACACCGACATGGTGGCCGATCTTGCCGGAAATGTGAAGCTGTCGCAGGCCCGGGCGCAGGCTGTCGTGAGTGCGCTCGAAAAACAGAACGGCATCGCTGGCGCAAGGCTCATCGCTTTTGGCGCCGGGCCCTATGCACCCGTGGCGACCAACAAAACCGAGGAAGGCCGGGCCAGGAACCGCCGCGTCGAATTGGTGGAAATCGCCACCCGCTAGCCGAGAACCGAGGGAATTCCTTGGGGCGTGTCCCGCCGCTTCTGCTCGAACGGAAACGCCCTCCGCTGGCGCACTCGAGAGGAAGGGCTAGCGCAGTTGCCGGACGCTTTGATACAACCCTCTCTGCCGCCGCCTGCCCTGGAACTCCCGCCCGAACCGTTCGACCAAGCGCAGTCCTGCGCAGTCGCTTCGTTGATCGGTCGCAACGATTCCAACCACCCCTTGGCGCTGTCGCCGTTGCTGCTAAAGGCTTGATCACTGAGCCCGGTCGCGCTACAGCCGCGGGCCGGGCTCCGTGCCGTTCAGCGCCTCTCCCGGTAGGCTCAGGTACAGCCCGGCAACGGCCTCACGCTTCTCGGCGAACAACCGCTCCCCGCTTGCCTCGCGCGGGCCTCTTGCCAAGGACTACCGTTTGCCACCCGATGCCATCCTCCCCCAATCAAGGCTCAACGGAACAGGCCTAACATGTAAGCAATCAGCAGGATCAACAAAATAGTTCCTAATCCTGCACCGGCGCCGCCGCTGGGACCCCAACGCGAATGCCCATAATATCCACCGCCTCCCCCCAACAGGAGAATCAGAATGATGATCAGTATTAGCACGATGAATTCTCTCCTTCCGGTGCGCCCTGCGCCCGGGTTATCCCTTCCTTCCTGCGAGCAACAGCACCACGCCTCCCACTACCGCTATCGCGCCTGCGATGGGAGGAAGCGGAACCTCGTGGGTCTTTTCCCGCGTCGCGTGGATTGGTCCTATGTCCACGACCTTTTCTCTGGTCTTGTAGGTAAAACCGCCCCACACGAGACCAATCAGACCAAGTACGATCAGAATGAGTCCTAACACCTTGTTCACACGCGCCTCCTGGTTGTCCTTGGGATGGCTCCAAAGGGATTTGGCTAAAGGGGACTGGGCCCAAAGCACACCCGTGCACCGTCAGGCAAGGCAATGCGATTTGGGCCAGGTCCGGTGTTCTAATCCTCCAGCACCTTTTTAATTTGCCCGACCTTCTTCTGAACCTTGCCGGCGAGTTTTTCGGCTTGACCTTCTTTCGCTAGTTTGGGGTTGTCCGTCACCTGTCCGGCCTTCTCCTTCACTTTGCCTTTCAGCTCGTGAAAAGTGCCTTTGATTTCGTCTTTCGTACTTGGTTTCATCTGGTTTCTCCTCGAGAGCTCTTACGGCCTTGCGCAAGTCTCGCATCGGTCTTAGCACTTGGGGGCCCAAACGCACGCGGGGGCGAAACAAGGGGTCGGACCACATTGCCCTCGGCTTGGTGTTCAGTAAAACCAACTCATCCTGGCATACTGTCGTTCTTATAAACCTCATCGTGAGGTGTGATCGGGCGGGAGCCACGGCCTTTGGGATGTTCGCGGAACACGATCACGAGGTCCAGGCACTCGCGGCGAATGGTGCTGATGACCCGTTCCAAGGAAGCTCGTTACCGGGGACAACGCGGTGCCGACAGCACCTGGTTGATACCCATGGCTTTGATCTGATCCACCACATTTTTCCCGAAGATCCGGTCGCGATCCCGGAGCAAATAGCGGGGCGCGGTGTCCCAGGGATCTTCGGCCTGAAGATGCTCCGGACCTGGGGCCGTTAAGTTTGCAAGGGCATGATATTGCTTTTGAGTGAGCAAGACCTGGACAGTCTGGACCGCCCGAATTTTCCTTGCTGGATAGTCCATCATTCTGCCCCGCTGTCTCTCTGAGTCCTCGGCGGTGTCCCCAGCCCCGCAGATGCTGTCGAAGTCTTCATTCACTCGCTGGCGACCTCGTTCGCGGATCGCTCCCACCTTGCGGAAAGTAGCCCGGGCAGTTGCTCACCCGTTGCCTCGGGCAAAGTGTACCTGGGACAATCGCGAACCGCAGCATCTGGAATCACAGGATTGCCGTCGCTCTTCCCAGCCTTACGTAGACCTCTAACCGTGCCCACAGGTCGATTGAGCGCAGTCTTTCCGGCGCCTGTGACGTCGTCCGCATGGTTTACTGCCGTGACAGTATCCCGCCAACGACCGCCGCGCCTCCCCCTCGCTCTGCTGCGCCCATCCCCGCTCCCGCGCCCGGACCAAGTGGCCCGGAAGTTCGTTCTCCAGGTCCCCGGCCGACCGCGGCGGCAGCGTCAATTCCTCCGCCCGGTACTCCGCAAAGTAATCCCGGTGCGAACGAAACGGCGTATGCGGCTGCAAAAACGACGCCCACAAGCAATACGGCGCCACTGGTGTTCTCGCAAAAACTCCACCGCCCATTCCGCGAACCAGTGATCCCAAAACAACTCCCGCGGTAACCCCAACGCCTCGTCTGCCACCCCTCCGGCCTCGCCGTGGTCTTCCCGAATCTGCCGGCGCTCCGCCGCCGTCAATCGGGCCAAAAAATCCCCTTCCTGCCGCCGGTGCGCAAACCCGTGCCGTCGCGTCTCGTCAACAAAGCGCATCTTCCCGATCGCGCCCGCTACGAATCTCCGCTCCCCGAAGCGAGTCCGTTGTGCGCGTTTTCAAAACGAGCGCACAGGCCGCGCAGGCCCTGCACCAACGGGCGAGGAGCTCGCCCCGCCTGCTGGGCCGAAGCGAATCCGTTGTGCGCGGTTAAAAAAAGCGCACAGGCCGCGCAGGCCCGGCACCAACGGGCGAGTAGCTCGCCCCTCCTGCCGGGCCGAAGCGAATCCGTTGTGCGCGGTTAAAAAAAGCA
>JADCJL010000234.1 GCA_020247055.1 Acidobacteriaceae bacterium
AGCCCTCGTCGGTTTTAGTGAGATTGAGCAACTTCAGCGGCCCCAACGAATGAAGGAGCTCCCGGCAATGTGGCACAGTAGACATCAGTCCTAGGGTAGCGGCCTGGCCATTTGCACCAAACCTGCGCCACACCCCGGTAAGTGGCGTAAGCTTTAAACGTGGAGCAACCGCCGCTGGCTGGATTTCCGGAAAGTGCAAGGAAGGTCGCGCTCGAGCGTTTCCAACTGCTCCGGCCGCATCTGGAAGAAAAGCGATCCTTGCGAGTGGTTGCTGCGGAGGCGGATATCCCCTTTCGAACCGCGCAACGTTGGGTTGCGCAATATCAACGATTTGGCCTGGCCGCTCTCGTTCGCAAGAAGCGTGCCGATAGTAGAGGACGACGGGGTATTTCCGAGGCCATACGCAAGGCAATCGAAGGACTTGCCTTACAAACACCTCCGCTTCCCATCACGGCTCTATACCGGCAGGTCCAACGATTGGCCGAGAAGCTCGGAGAAAACCCGCCGAGCTATTGGCTGGTTTATCGGATTGTCCGTGAGTTGCCTGCCGATCTCGTGATGCTCGCCCACAAGGGGACCAAATCCTACAGCGATACTTTCGAACTGATTCATCGCCGGGAAGCTGCTGGACCCAATGCAATCTGGCAGGCCGATCACACGCCGCTGGATATTCTTCTTATCCGGCCAGATGGTGAATTCGCCAAACCCTGGCTCACGGTTGTCATCGACGACTATAGCCGCGCTATTGCTGGATACTTCCTATCTTTTGAAGACCCGTCTGCTCTGCATAGCTCCTTGGCTTTGCGCCAAGCGATCTGGCGGAAGGAAGATCCGCGCTGGATTGTCTGTGGCGTCCCCGACATCCTCACAATTTTGGACCGGGTAGGCCTACCTTCAGAGGCACTATCCTATCTGCATAATGGCCGGAGCGAGCGCTTAACTGATTTCGGCGGTACTGCAAGTGACAGTCTTTGGCGCTAGTCGAACCGCGCCAGCTTCACCGGCGTTCAGCTAGAAAGCGAATGTTTCCGCTTGTTTGTGCACATCACCTTTATGGTCTTGGGTGTCACGTTGCAAATTGTCTGGCGTAACGATTTGCAAATGATGCGCACTTCGCGCGCTGAGAGCATGGTCATTTCCACAAAGAGTTGAAGACTCTTCTACAGTCCGATCCCCTCGGCGGCATTGTCGCGAAAGAGGTTGGCATCGCGGATGTAGCGGCGGAGGGTGGCGGTGGATTTGTGGCCGGTCTGGTTCATGATGGCGCGTTCGGACTTGCCGGCAATGGCGGCCGAAGTGGCGAGGCCCGCGCGAAGACTGTGGCCAGCAAACTCGGTGGGATCGAGACCAGCGGCGGCAGCGTACCGCTTGACGACCAGCGCCACGGCTTCGCCGGAGAGCCGGTGCGGCAGAAGGTGGCCATGGCGGTTGACGCGAACAAAGAGCGGGCCTCCGGCAATGCCGGCGGCTTCGCGCCAGCGGGCGAGAGCCTGGACGGGGCAGGTGGCTGCTTCCCTGCCCCGCGGGATGGCGACTGAGCGCCCGGCGGCTTCCTGGTCCACTTTACTGCGCCGGAGCGTGAGCACTAGGCCATCCCCGGTTTCGAGCACATCCTCCCCATGCAGAGAAACGAGTTCGGAGCGGCGGAAGGCGCCGGAGAAGCCGAGCAGCAGCAGCGCCCGGTCGCGCAGGCCGAGCAAATTGCCGGGCAGGGTGGCGAGCAGCGCCTGCAGCTCGGGCACCAGCAGCGGCCGCTTGGCCGTGGGCGCCGTGCCGCGGCTGCGGCGAATACCGGCCATTAACCCGCGTACGCCCGCCTCTTCGGTGGGCGAAGGAAGCGCGGCCGTGCGGTGGACCTGGCTGATCGCCGACAGACGGCGGGTGAGGGTCGAGACCTTGTGGGTAGCGGCCAGCGCCGTCAGGTAGAGCGCCACCGTCGCCGGCGCCGCCGGACAGGCCGGCACGTGGCGCCCGGCGCACCAGCGCTCGAAATCCTTCCAATCCGAGCCATAGGCGCGGCGGGTGTTTTCGGCGCGGGCTTGGCGCAGATACGCTTCGGCCTGGTCGACGAGCGCGGCCAGCCCGGCTACATCCTTATGTGGAGCCGCCGCGGGGAGCGCGAGGATTTCCGTTTCGGCCTCGAGCGCGCGGCGGGCGGCGGTGCCGGAAGAATCGCCCATCGGCTACTTCCCTTCCCCGGCGGCGGCCAAAGGAAACTCGTCGCCGGCGGCAACGAGGGTGAGTACGTCGCCCGCGGGCGCGTCGAACAGAAAAAGATCTTCGCCCAAGGTCTCGGCCAATTGCACGGCCTGGTAGAAAGAGCGGGTGCTGGCCAGGTGTTCCAACTGCTGGCCACCGCCTAGGCGCCAAAGCGAGACCCGTTCGCGGGTGAGATCGATGCCTTTTTCCGCCGCCAGCCGGCGGAGGGCGGTTTTGGTCTGCAGGAGGAAGGCGCGGTCGAGGGCGTGTTCGCAGACAAGGGGGGATGGTGCGGCGGTGATCCAGGAGCGGGCGAGGGGGGACATGGCGAGGGGGATTGGGACCCAGTGTAGCAGGCGGCGGGCCGCCTGAGTCGCGATACGCTTCCATTATCACGACCTAGAAACCGCGCCGTTTCCTTCCTACTGACAGAACCGTGCCACTTCGTCTACACTCCCGCCAAGGACCTTTTTTCCGCTCCGGCGGCGGTCTCCCCTCCTTCTCCTCATGGCTCGCGCTCCTAATTGGTATGACCAGCTCGACTCCATCCTCGCTACCCTCGGCGCCGCCGAGGATCTAGATTGGCTCGGCCGCGCCGAGGTGGGGGCGCTGTTCGGGACCAGCGAGCGCGACAGCATCCGGCTCTTGCACAAGTTCGGGGCCATCGTCCGCAATGACGCCCTTTCCCTCCCCCGCGAGGCCCTGCTTGTCCAGCTGGAAGCGGTGGCCGCCGGCAGCGCCTATGCCGCCTATCGCCGTCAGCGGGAAGGCGTCGCCCAACACTTGGCCCAAGCCCGGACGGAGACCGCCGCACGGCAGTTTCGGGCCCGCGCGGCCTTTCCCGAGGTGCCGCGGCCTAGGTTGGACGCTTTGCCCTCGTCCCTCACCTGGCGGCGGGCGGTTGGGCAAGGCCCGGGGCGGTTCGAGATCCTCTACGAAGACGGTGCGGATCTGATGGCCCAACTGGCCGAGTTTCTGCACGCCGCTGGGGCCAACCGCGAGGAGTTTTTCGAGGGTACGGAGCCGGAGCTGTGAGCGCCGCTTGCCTGCCCCAGGAACCCTTCGACGGCCCGCTCGATCTCCTCCTCGACGAGGTCCGGCGCCAGAAGATCGCGATCGAAGAGGTGGCGCTCGCCCCGCTCGTCGCCCGCTATCTCGACTACATGGAAGCGGCGGCTGCTCAGCAGCGGCCGCTCGACATCGACTGGATCCTGCTGGCGGCGACGCTGATTCACTGGAAGTCGCGCTCCCTGCTCCTCCCACCGGCCGGCGCGCCCACCGCCGTCGCCGCCGATCCGGTCCGCGAAGAGATCGTCAGCCTGCTCCTCGCCCATCGCCAACAGGCCGCCGAGGATCTCAACCAGCGCCTTTCTGAGGAAGCTGGCCGACTCTCCCGCGGCGGCGATCCAGCGTTTCAGGAGGAAGCGGAGTCCGAAGAGGAACTCGATCCGCCGTTCGTCAGCGTCTCGGACCTCACCCAACAAGCCCGCGATCTCGCCCGCTGGGCCTCCCAATACAGCCGCGAACGGCGGCTATGGCGCCAAAGCTTCCCGCCCGAAGAAGAGGTCATCACCGTCGCCGAGATGACCGGATACTTGCGAGCGCAGTTTACCGCAGGCGTTGCCGAACTCGATGCGACGCGCTTGCTCGCCGAGCAACCATCCCCTCTCCGCCGCGTCTCCCTGTTCCTCGCCGTCCTCGATATGGCCCGCAACCAGCAGCTCCGTATTCTGCAAACAGAGGCGTTCGCCGACATTCTTCTGGCTCCGCAGTGCCCATTCCCGTCCGACTAACTCGCCGCCAGCCCTAATCAGGCGCGACAGACTCGGCGCTTTGAAGGTCTTGCTACCACTATCCTTGTCTAGCGCGCGGTATCCCGGATACGGCGCTTTTCGCTCTTAGCGCGATTATCATTGTTCGCCGGCATTGAGCCATCTTGACTTCATGTATCCTTATATCCTTCTAGCTAAATCTCGGAGTAGCAAAGTATACTTGTAGGTGTCTTATGAAAACTATCGCTCTCGTCGCCCAGAAAGGCGGAACCGGAAAAACCACTCTTGCTTTGTCGCTCGCCGTAGCAGCACAGCAGGCTGGTTTGATTGCTGTCATTATTGATCTCGACCCGCAGGCGACCGCCTGCAATTGGGGCGACCGGCGCAAAATGGATTCCCCCGTCATTGTCGATGCGCAGCCAGCCCGGCTTCAAAAGGCGCTTGAAAAAGCCGCAGAGAGCGGCGTTGACCTTGCCATTATCGACACCCCTGCCAGGTCCGAGCAATCCGCGTTAGCGGCAGCCAAGCTGGCCGATCTGGTCATTATTCCTTGCCGACCGCAGATTTATGACATGGAAACGATCCCCAATAGCCGCGAGATCATCTCCCTTGCAGGAGGAAAGCCGGCTCTTGTCGTATTGAACGCGGTCCCGCCGCGCCAAACCAGACAACAGGAAGCGCTAGAAGCCATCCAGGGTATGGGAATGCCCGTCAGCCCATTCATGCTGGGCAGTCGAACCGCGTTTGGCGACTCAGCCGCCATGGGCCGGAGTGTTCTCGAGTACGATCCATCCGGCAAAGCAGCCGAAGAAGTGCGAGAAGTATACAAGTATATAATCAGCATTATAGACAAGTCTCAAATAGGAGAAGTAGCAAATGACTCAAAAGCAAAAGCCCGATCTCGCCGCCGCGTTGGCTGAAATCGGCGGTAGCACCCGCCGCGCGACCGCCGCGCCTTTCCGCACAGGCAGCCCTGCCACTCTCCGCAAGGGTGAAGAAGCTGCGCCGAAGAATGGCGGGGACGAGACCAAAGAGGTCTATCAACAACCAAGCCGGGTGGATACCGCGCCGATCACGGCCCATTTTCCTAGACAGGTCCGTGATCAGCTAAAAATTCTCGCCATTGAGCAGGGCAGTACACTGCACAATCTTGTGGCCGAAGCCTATAACGACCTGTTCGCCAAATATGGCAAGCCTGAAATCGCTCCGCACCAATCGATGACAGTAGGAAAGTAGCAAAGTATACTTATATAGAATAAGAGAAAGGAATCTAATGCGTTCCAAGAGAGACAGGAAGGAAGGCAAGGAATCGTCAGGTGGATTGGTGTCCGTTGGCGATATGTTGCCAGGCCTGGAGGTGTTGGCCGAGCAAAAGTCGCTTCTCCCAAAGAAGCCAAAGCTCGTCCTTAGCGGCAACGAAATCACCGCGCAAGGACGACACCACTACACCCGGCTGCAGCAGGTTACGGAGCTGGTTAGGCTAGGCGAGGGCGGAAGTCAGGACATGGGCTTCATGGCTCGGATGCTGACGCTCTGTTCGTTGCCGCGCACCGATCCGGGCGACCGGATGCAGTACAAACGCCAGAACGGCCCTTACAAACTCATCATGATCGCAGGCGGCGACAATAAGCTTCCCTACGGCAACCTTCCTAGACTACTGCTCGCATGGCTCTGTACGGAGGCCGTCCGCACGCAAGAGAAGAAACTGGTCCTCGGGCAGTCTCTTTCTGCCTTCATGCAGCAACTCGGCATCAAGGGCGATTCCGGCGGGAGCAGGGGCGACCGCACGCGCCTCAAGAACCAGATCGACCGGCTGTTCAACTGTCACATCGACATGATCTACGAGACGCGGGAAGGCAAGGCCTCCACAGGGGGCCGGATTGCCCCCAAGACAATGCTCTGGTGGGATTACAAGCAGCCGGATCAGGACACGCTCTGGACAAGCTGGGTCGAGATTGGCGACGAGCTTTTCCAGGAAATCATCTCACATCCCATGCCGATTGATATGGGTATCCTAAAGACGCTGCGCCGGTCTTCTCTGGGCCTTGATCTCTACATGTGGCTTTCCTACAAAACCTTCACGCTCTACAGCCAGGGAAAGAAGCCTGAGCGGCTTTCATGGGACCAACTCTACCGCCAGTTTGGGTCCGACCCAGCACAGGCGGGTGACAAGCGCACCGTCCAGAACTTCCGCATGGACGCGTTACGCGAGCTCGCTAAGCTCAGGCTGTGCTGGCCGACGCTAGATGTGCGCTCCGTCTCCGGCGCTTTGGAAGTGCGTCCATGCCAGCCTTCCATCTTACCCAAGGCTCTGAAGGGCTGACGCATTGGACGAGATGCTGTGGATAACTCCTGTGGATAATGCAGGTTTTCCACGCTGAAACACCATACCTCACGCAAATAGCCCGCTGAAACACCATACCCACGTTGATTTATAAGGGTTTAGCACCCGCTGAAACACCATACTGCCAAACAGGCGAACCGCTGAAACACCATACCTCAGGCCCGCTGAAACACCATACCTATACAAATAGTAAAGAATCAAGTAGAACAAGTAGTCAGCCGACGCGTTCTGTGGAAAGCGGTGCCCGTTGCCCCCCAGCCGCTTGGCACGACGACGATTCCTTGTATACGTACCTTTCACTCTCCAGAACGAACAAAAACTTTTCTTATAAATATAGAAAGTCTTGGACCACGCTTTCTACTCGTGCAGAGCACCCAAACGAGCTTCCAGACCCGCCAAAAGCTCTTCCCATGAACGCTCCGGCAACTCCATCCCATTCCGAAGCAGAAACTGTTCCCAATACCGGCGCTTCTCTTTCATAAACTCCGGGGAGAACAGGACCGCTCCTTGAACTGGCAACGCAGTCTGCCGTCGCGCAAACGTGTTCCGGATCGCTGTCCGCAAAATCTCGTTATCCAAACTGAACCGGCTTAACAAAAAATCCAGGTCGTAGAAGTCTTTCATCCGGCTGTTAGCCATCCCCAATTGCACCATCGCCTCGAACTTCTCCGCTATCACTGTATACACCGGATACGCTTTCAACCGCGGCTTATCCAATCCCTCAAGTACTACCGGAACTTCGGCCCACTCCGCCGCCGGGGTCACTGCATCTCCGAATCCAATGTCGATCTGCAGCGATATCCGCGCCCCGTGTAGTTCAGCCCGCAACGTCACACGTTGCCCACCATACCTCCGCTCCTCACGGATTGGCGCGACCGTCACTGAGTCCGCGTCGTAGACAAGCCCATCGGCTTCTTCCACCGCACACAGGCTCCGAAATACATCCCGCAGTTGTTCGGCACCCTCGCTCCTTAGTGCCAGTAAATCCACATCACGCGTCGGACGGTGTGGCTGGTTTTGGTTCCAGAGCAAAAACAACGTCGCGCCCTTCAGCAGGAACCGCTCCGCGTACACTGATCGGCCCAATCGGTACAACAGCCGTTCATTGGCATATCGCAGCAGCACCAGATCAAAGTTCTCTCGATGCGCCTGCGCATGGTTCAGGAGCCGCTGCCGGATCGAATGCGCCGTGGTCGATCCTTTCACGAGACCGTCGCTTCCAGGTACGGCTCCATGATTCTTTCTACCCGACAGATCTTTGCGGCGGCCAGCAGTTCCTGGACAGTTGATTTCCGTTGCCGCCACGTATCCCGTAGGGCTTCCAGCGCCAAGTCCGTCCCATACCGGTTCCGGAATTTGAACAGGTCGGCCACCGTCTTCGCCGGCGAGTACACCTTCACTACACTCCCCTCTACGCGATGCTCTTCCACACCGTGCTTGTAAGGTGCGTCGGAAACGTGAAAGTACTCCACATCCAGAAACGAAATGTTCGGTTCGAATGCCGGCCGGGGAAGGGCAATCTGCATTCGATGGTTCACCTGCGTCGTCAGCTCGTGGAACACCAGCGCCGAGATCAGGCAGAACACGCCCTGCGGAACTAGCCGCGCTACCTGAACGTAGGAGTGCTTCTCCGTGATCGCTTCTGTCGCACTGGTGATCGAATACAGGTCCCGGCTCAGGCGTTTCAGATGGCCCTCTTCCATCGCACTTTGCAGAGACCGTGCATTGTAACCCTGCGCGAAGAGATCGCGGCGGCGCGCAACCGTAGACATGTTTCGAGGCATCGTATCTATACCTATACAGATCATAGCAAGTGTATATGCATAAGCCAGGCTACTTGCGTGTGGGAACTGGCGGCTTGACTGGCGCCGTTTGGCTCGGCGGGTCAGCTGATGGAGGTATACGTTTCGTAGCCCACCACAGGGTCACGCTGATTCCGGCTAGGAAACTGAAAATCAGAGAGGCGACCATCCACAGCCAATTCACCCGCTTCGCATTCTCCAGTAGCTCTCGAAGCTTCGTATAGGCTGGACCAATCTGCTCCTTCCAATCTCTGGTGAATTCCGTTTGCCACTCCCGGATCCAAGTCTCTCTGAACTTCTCCCGCACTGCGAACTCAGTGGAGTGCTTCACTTCGGCCGTCAGCACCGTACGATGCATTTCGAGAATTCGCTTCAGTTCCGCTTGCATCTGCTTCTCGGAGACCTGGATCACTTCCACCTTCTTCGCCACCAAAGCCCGATCGGTTTCCCGGAGAACGTGGTCCCGTAATTCCCCCATCTGCCGCAAGAACTCTTCTTGATGACCGCGAAACTGTTCGGCCAGCGCGATCCGTTCCCGCTTGAACGCCATCAACTGCACCAGCAAGGGGTCGTGGTAGCTCAATCCCATTTCGTCCTTGTCGGCCATCAGTTCCTTGGTCTCGGCCGCAGTCGGTTGGCGGCCAAGGATCTTGGCAAACCGTTCCTGGAGCTGGGCGAAGTCTGCGGGAGTTGTCGCCATAGTCACAATCCGATCTGCTGAAATACATCGGCGCACGCACTCCGCCAGCGGTGGACTTCCGAACGGCTACCGAGCGGCATCGCATCGCCGGCTGCTTTGGCCAGGGTGAGACGGTGCGTGTAGAGTTGATCGGTAATCCGGTCCGCCAGCTCGGGGAAGGTGACACTTTTGCCTCCGGCGGCTTCGATCTCCTTCCGGATCTCGCTGCCGTTGTAGAGTTCAAACTTCCGCTCGTCGCCAAAGTAGGCATTGCGAAGAACGTGGATCTTGACGCCCGGAGCCATTTCGCGGAACTCGGCCAGCAGTTCGAGGCTGTCGCGTTGGCGGTTGATCATCCAGAGGCAGGTGGCTGGACGTTTCATCTCACGCAGAGCAGTGAGCAGCGTGGCGCCAAACTGCTCCCAATGGCCGTTGGTCTGGGCGGCGAGATTGCAGACAACAGCGGCTTTCCGTTGGCCATCCAGTTCGTTGACCATGTCGATCCAGCCTTCGCGTTCGGAGATCTGAGGCAGGAAGTGAGGAACGGTTTCGCCATAGGCTTTGGCGACATCGGGATTGGAGGTGTCGGTCTCGATGAGGAAGACCGGTTTCTTAGAGTCGTTGGTAAGCCAGTAATCGAGGAGGGCCATGGAGGCCAGGGACTTGCCGACGCCTCCTTTATTGCCACCGATGAAGACGAGCGGGAGAGACATGCGGAAACTCCTTTTTCCGGGAAATAGGGTGTCAGATCTTGGCGCGGTCGGGTTTGAGGGAGAAGGTAGAGCCGCGTTTTGGTTTGGGCTCTATATCCAGAGACCGGTTTTTTTCAGAAAGTGTGGCAGGGGGAACGTCAGAAAGTGAGGAGGGCAGGGAAGTCGGCGACGGGGCAGCGGCCGTCTTGCGGGGAGAAGGGGCCTTTCGGACATCGGTACGAGGTGCGTTTTTTCCCCGTTTCCGTCGGGGTTGGGAAGCGTAGTTGCGGAGCGTGGAGTCGGCGACGGGGATGCCTGCGGAGTTGAGGTGTTGAGCGATTTGGTTGAGGGAGTAGCCTTGCTCACGGAGGTTGGTGATTTCTGATTTGAGCTGGTCAACAGCCTGACGGATGGTGTGAGAGGTAGGGACAGGCGGGGGGAGGTTGGCGAGGTGTTTGCGAGCTTGATCGATGGTGTCTGGAGAGAGTTCGGCGCGTTTAGCTCGGGGCATCTAAGATAAGAGCTACCATATTGCAGTGTTGGGGGCAATGTGATAGTTTTCAAACAGGCGTTATGAGAAGGTCAACAAAGACGGCTACAACATACGATTACAGGACAAGTCGCGTAGTGTATATACGTCACATCGCTACGCTCGTTTCCTCCTATCCACCCGTTCGAGGCCACTCCGCCTGCGGCTACTCGTCCTCTTCCGTCTACGACCTTGCTCAGGGCTTCGCCCCGAGACCCCCGTGTGAAGCGAACCGCGTCGCCCCCCTGGGGCTGGGGAAAAGGAGCCTGCCATGCCTTTCGGTACGGTGAAGAAGAAGCGCGAGGCGACCATCATTCTGCGCATCCTGCCGGAGGAGAAGACGGCCATTGCCGGCGAGGCAGGGAAAGCCGGGCTGACCGTGAGCGAGTACATCCGGCGCCGGGCGCTCGGCAAGCCAGTGAAGAGCCGGATGAGCGAAAAGGTGATCAACGAGCTACGCCGGTTGGGCGGTTTGCAAAAACACCTGGCGACAAAGTACCAGCACAAGAAGGACGCCATTGATGAGGTGCTGGTCGAGATCAAGGCGGCCATCCAGCGGATTGATATGGACAGCGAAGAGGAGACTGTTGCCGGTGCAAAAGGCTAGGATGGAAGAAGATTGGGAAAGGTAGCGTCGATCATGACCATCACGTTGGAAATTCCGGAAGCGCTGGCAGCCCAACTCGGCGGCGGTTCGCCTCAGCAATTGTCCCGCCATGTTTTCGAAGCAGTCGTGCTCGAAGCCTACCGAGAGGATCGACTCGGAGGGCCGCAGGCTGCCGAACTGCTCGGTTTCTCCAGGCTGGAGTGGAATCACTTCCTCAAGGAAAGGCAGGTGGTTGAGCACGCCTATTCCGTCGAAGACCTGGAGAGAGATGTGTCCACTATTCAGCGGCTCCGTGCTGAAGGGGTGCTCCCGCCCGCCGTATGAGTATGGTTGTTGTCGCCGACACTTCGCCGATCAACTACCTGATGGAAACCGGCTACATTGCGGTCTTGCCCAGCTTATATGGTCAAGTGATCCTTCCCACTACCGTTCATGGAGAACTCTTGGACAAGGGGAGCTCGGACATCGTTCGGCAATGGGCCGGTGCACTCCCCACCTGGATCTCAGTCCAAACCCCAGTTGCTTCTCCTCCACTGACGAGCGGGTTACACCGCGGGGAGATGGACGCGATTGCGTTGGCGGAGCAACTCCAAGCCGGGTTGATCCTGATGGATGATGCGGCGGGAGCGCGTTACGCTCTGGAGCGCGGGTTGACGATCACGGGTACTCTAGGGGTGCTCGTCGAAGCAGCTCAAAACGAGTGGCTGCAGATTGACGCGGCACTGTTGAAGCTGAAGCATACTGATTTTCGGGCCACGCCTGGTTTGTATGAGAGAGCCCGGCAACTGGCTTCCACCAAGCCACCGGTTCTGCCCCGGCGTAAACAGGAGTGAGCTTGCATGCTAGCCCCGATCTCCGGCCGCCGCCGCGATGGCAAGAGTAGCTTTCGAACGCTCACCCGATACCTGACCGAGGGCCGCGACCCGGTGACCGATGAGATCGTTGAGCGCGGTGAGCATCTGCTCTCCGACAATCTGCTATCCCGCGAAACGGTGGCGGCCGAGATGCGGGCAGTGGCTTTCGAGAATCCGCGCGTCACCGATCCGGTCTATCACTACCAGCTCTGCTGGCGGCCAGGCGAGCGGCCGAGTCGAGTGCAGTGGGAAGACGCCGCGCGGAAGACGGTCCAGGACCTGGGGTTTGGCGAGCATCAATTTCTGGTAGTAGCCCACGATGACCGGGAGCACTTCCACGTCCATGTGCTCATCAATCGAATTCACCCGGAGACCTACAAAGCTCACTATCCGGGCTTCAGCAAACGCGAGCTCGATAAATCGTTGCGGGAGATTGAGCATCAGCAGGGCTGGCAGCATTCGCCAGGTCTCTACCGGTGGGATGCGCAGCTGGGCCGGGCCGTAAAGAACTCACGGGAAGAGATGCAATCGCATCGGGAGCACGGCAATCCGGATGTGGGGCGGGCGGCGCAGAAGCTGGAACGCTTCCAGGATGCCGAGAGCCTGGAGACTTATGCGAAGGGTAAGCCGGCTGAATCTCTTCGCGATCTATTGCGCCAAGGGGAGAAGGGTTGGCAGGATGTCCATGAGCTTATGCGGAAGTACGGCCTGGAGATCGAAAAGGCCGAACGGGGCGGCTATGTAGTTCGCGCGAGTGACAGCGAACTGCGGGTGAAGGCGTCGAGCGTATTTCGCGAGAACTTCTCCGGCAAAGCCAATCGAGCCCGGACGGAGAAGCAGCTGGGGGAGTGGGAATCGCCCAAGCGATTTGTACAAGTGCGGGATACAGAGCAGACCTACCAGCCGCAACCGAAGCGCGATCCTGAGAAGCGCGCCAGCCGGCGAGCGGAAAGAGCAGCCCAGCGGGAGCAATTCAAGAAAGAATATCGAGCCTACCGGGCGACCGCGGACAAGGCATCGACCGCGTACCGGGTTCAGGTGAGCGAGGAGCTGCGCAAGCTTGGCGCGGTGCACCGGGCCAAACGGGAAGAGGTGCGGAAGCTCTCTGTCGGCTACATCGAGAAGCGGGCGATTCGGTCCGTGCTGGCGGCGGAGGCGGTACGAGAACGGGCAGCGCTCAAGCAGCGGCTTCTGGAAGACCGCGCCGTGCACCGGCCGAAGAACTACCGGGAGTGGGTGGCCGAGCGAGCCGCGCAGGGGGATGCGTCCGCCATCAGCCAGCTTCGAGGCTTCCTGTATCAGGACCGGCGGCGCGTGGCGGAGATGGTTGGCCCAGCTGGTGCGGTGAGCATACAGAGCGGGGGAGTCGGCGATTGGCGAGAGTGGAGCGATACCTCTGACGTGACGGAGCAATTGCGGAGACGAAAGCTCTTCACGGATTTACAAACACTCCAAGGGTCCGTCGACCAGCGCACGGGGCACGTCGCGTACGTGATTGACGGCAAACAGGCACTGCTCGACGTGGGGCAGAAGATCCACCTGCTCGATCAGCGCGAGGCTACGCTGGTCGCAGGCCTGGAAATGGCGGTGCAGAAGTTTGGTCCGAGGCTGGAAGTGTTTGGGACCGACGAGCAGAAGAAGCAAATTGCGCTGGCAGCGGCGAAGCATGGGATGCGCGTGGAGTTTACAGACCAGGCACTGCAGGTGGTCTATCAGCAGGCGCTTCAACTCCAGAAGGGCCGAGGGCTAGAACGCGAGCGAGGCGGGATCGAGAGATGAGGCTATTCGCGCCAGATAGTTGCAGGCCGGAAATCCTCCGACCTCCCATCTTTAGCTCAAGAGGCTCAGCATGAGAGGGCCTCTTTTAAACCTCAGAATGTATTTGATCGTGCTTAAAAGCAAATGCCGAGCTAAAAACGCTCTGCATTATGTGCACCTGCACATAAAAGGAAGAACTGGATCCACGTCGGGAGCGTGGAGGCGGGGCCGAACGTGGCGGCGATCTTGTCGGTGATGGAGAGCTGCCGAAGGATGGGGGTGCCGGTGCGGGAGTATCTGGGGGATGTGCTGCCGGGGTTGGGGGACCGGAAGGTGAGCGAGGTGGCGGAACTGACTCAGTCGGCATGGGTCAGACGGAGAATGGACTAGACCGAAACGGGGATTCGCGCAAGGCTGGGGTTGGCCGTGCGCATACTGCACAGTGACACATTACCAGCAACGACAAGTCCACAATACGCATCAATTTTCTCTTTTTTTTTCCAGCTTTCCATGTTAATCTCCCTCTATCTTCGACCGATTTGGGCGCGAATACGTCGCTCATCTAGATCGAAAGACTATTACAGAAGGTGAACGCATGAATATTCCGTTCGTATTGAGATCGGTTAGCACGGCATTGCTAACTGGGGTAATGTGGTCCAGTCTAGGAGCCACGCCTGTTGTAGAGGCATGCTATAAATGTGAGGGTACGGGCGACAACCATTGTGACGACGGCTATGTTAATGGATCTACCACCTGCACCTCGGTCACCGGGGGATGTGTCGTTAGTGGCGATTGTCGCAGCGCCTAGCAACTTGCTGAAAGACCCCTGTTTTGTGTGAAACCGGTGCCAGACCACCCCGTCTGTCAGCCGTAACTCAGTGATTCTCTTGACGACCGAGTCGACTGAAATCGGGCGATTGGGGCCTGTAGAGCATTCTTCAGCGAGTTCCTAGTCGCACGCCTGTTCTCTTCAGTTCGCGAACGTGGCGCCCTGTCTGGGTGCCACGTTCAAGACCAAGACCTCCGACTTTACCTGCACTACCTATAAGTTATCTCCAAGCCTACGCTCCTGTTTGGACTGTACGGACACTGAGATACAGTAGTATCTCACTTAAAGCGAGTGGTCGGCGCAGAGGCTGTTTTGCCCTGCGGTCCGAGCTCAGGCCCTCACTTACAATAGGTCATTGATGATCGTTCTTATCCAACTCACGATACTTATTCTGCTTCCCAGCAGTCACGTTTACGGCTGTGCGACGACGCTATTGCCCGGCCAAACGGCACCTCCAAGGCGAATACATGTCGCAGCGCTCAGAAAACTAGGCGTTTCGAAAGAGCCTCTTCTTCAATATCCTTCCCAAGCGAAAAAGGAAAAGGCGCAGGGAGTCGCTGCGGTCGATATATGCTTCGATTCAACTGGTCACGTTGCAGTTGTATCAGTTCTTAGCGCCCCACACGTCTCTATCAAACAGTCGCTCGAAAGGGTTCTTTCTGATCTTATGGTGGTCAACGTACCACCGAAGTGGGGGTCCAGAACGCAGGTCGTTCGATGGGTTTTCTACTACCTAAATACGAACGGGGCCTACTTGGTAGTCGATACCTCTCGCCCCCCCTCACCCATCGAAGCTTCTGCATTAAAGTCTGCATACCAGGCTCCTTAGCGACCGATACTATCTATTTGCGTACAGGTTAAGACATGTCTATCTCATTACGTACACTACTCTTGGAAGTCGGCCGCATCTCCGCAGCCGCGCTCGGGATTACGGCCGCCATGATGGCAGGAAAGACGTATCTTCTTTCAGACAGTTCAACTCACAACAGGCTTCCTCCTAATCCACCAATCGGAATCGGCAAAGTTCTATCAATAGATGGAAAGCCGATCCTCGCCTCGACCATGAGCGTAGTGTTGCTCACGTCCCTCAGTTGCCGTTATTCAATCGACAATCATCCAAAGCATGTCGAGCTTGCTCGACACCTACGAGACGATCTCAAGCTCCCCCTATACCGAGTAGATGTATCTAGCCGAAAATCACTGTTGTCGTCTCTTGCATTATCTCCAGTCGCGCTCTATCGTCAAATGGGAATGCTTATGACAGAGTCTCTTGATCCTTCAAGACTCAATCTGTCGCCGATTGTGACGCCAACGATAGTAATTCTCAACCATAATGGCGTTATCATGCGAATATTCGGCGGAACTCTTCGGGCGCGAACTCAGCAGCCAGTCCTCGACAACCTCCTTGCCGCCGCTGCCGCCTCTGTATCTGGTGAGACGTTCTGGAAAACGCAACCCGATAGCATCAAGGAGTTCACAAGAAGCATTCCGACGAAGGCACCATTCGTGGCCTTGGACGTTCGAGAGAGAGATCACTTTTCTTTAGTTAACCATAAAAACGTACTGAATATTCCTCGGGATGAACTTGAAGTTAGAGCGCCCATTGAATTGCCCCCCGATCGCGAAGTGGTTATCGATTGTACCTACAGTCGGTATTCAGAATGTGATCTAGGAGTAAAGATCCTAAATGTTCGCGGAATTACGGCCACAATTGAGGGACACGGGGCGATAGAGTCCAGTTGCTCGTACTCCCCCGCTAACTAAGGCCACTACTATGACAGTACCTACGGTGATAGTGGCGCGTCGGGCTTCCCCATGGCCTATGATACTTGGCGGGGTGCTCTCCGTCCTTGCTCCCAGTCTGGGCATCGCTGCGTGCTCCGACTCCAAAGAAACCGCTAGTGCAGTCATCGGCGTGGTAACGGACCACCTGTCTAACCGACCACTCCCACGCGCATCGGTGCGAATCAGGCACCTTCGGGGTAAAGTGGTTAACAGTACGACGACAGACGACCAAGGACAGTTTGAGTTCTGCAGTCTCGCTCGGGGACCGTACTCACTTACCGCCTCTGCCGCTGGCTTTAGCTCAGTGGATGGCATTGCGGCCAGCATAGTAACAATCTTGGTCTCCAAGGCGCCATCTGTGGTCAAGGCCGATCTAACGTTATTTCCGCTACTCGAAGTAGCCGGAACAGTATTGTCTCCTGAAGGCGCGCCGCTTGCCAACATCGTGGTAGACGCGTTGATCAGGATCGAAAACCAAGGGCCTGTTATGTGGAGGAAGGTATGGAGTGGAGCCACTCGTCCGGACGGGTCGTTTCGGGCTGAAAAGCTGCTGCCTGGGAAGTATCTATTCACGACATCCGAAAAGTCCGGCCGAGGTGGCGCTGAGACCATTCAAGCAGGGGTCAACTTCTATCCCGCGGGAGGGGGTTCCACCGCTCTTCCGGTAGAGGTAGTGGACACGCAACCTCGTTCCATCAGGATCGAGCACCCGCCCCAAAGTGATACATGTCACACCATCAATGTGACGCTTAGCGCTGACGTTCCATCTCGTGACGAGGTGTCACTAGTACTGACGGTGACGGCTCTACTGCACAAAGGAAAGGTGGATATCGCCGACCGAATCATCTCAGGCGGAGGACGCCGCCTGAGCGTATGTGGACTTCCTTCGGGAACCTATGGCTTTGAAGTAAGCGGAACTGCTGGGACATCGTTACTCGTGAGTGCAAGCGATACCGTGACGGTCTCTAGGGAGAAGGCAACCGTCATAAACTTAGCGGCCGTTGTAAATGCGCCACTGAGGATATCTGTTGTCGCGCCGGTGCAGCCGAGTTCAGCCCCCTTTGACTGTGCGTCAAAAAGGACGGTGGTTCTAACACCGGTTGATCGGCGGAGCCGACCAGGAGAAAAAAGCGAAATACAGCTATCGAAGGACTGTACAGCACTGTTCCCGTCCGTCCTGGCAGGAACATACCAGGTGTTAGTGATACCTCTTCCTGAGGGTTATTATATAAAGAACATCGAAAGCGATGACTATGACAGCACGGACCACTATATCGAAGTTGGGACCAGCGCGCGGCGGGATGGCGTAAAGATTGAGATCAAAGAGGGAACCGGCCGACTTGTGACGAGCATCTCCAATAGAGAAGAGATTAAGGACCTACGGCCACTTGCTGTGCTGGTGTTTAAACACAATGACGACGGAAGTCTTTGCGCCACGTGCGTTACCGCATCGGCTGTAGTTGCTGACGAGACGTTTGAGATCTCAACACTCGCTGCCGGGACATATTCCTTGGTCGTAGTCAAAGAGTTACCGGCGTCACCTGCCGGATATAGCAATCTAATCTCACAGGTATCTCGGAGTCTGACATCTGCTACGGTAATCGCCGGCCAGCAGCGACAGGTTAGCGTGAAGTACATCGAGATCGATCAACGGTTACTGAGCAGAATGGAAGGAAGGTGACGCATTTCGTTATGGTGCGGGACAACGCTAGCACTGATCGTCGTGAGCTGGTGCGATCAGCCCAATTCAATGTCCTTCGGGTCGAAGACAGAATGATGTATGTCTTGCTGGAGAAGACTCTAGAGATTAGGCGCTTACCGATACAGGTAATAGAGGGTCTTAGGCTGTGCAGCGTCCCGAGGACCATAGATGAGCACACGCGTGCACTGATCAACTCCGGGCTTGTGGAAAGCGCCGTCGGCGTAACAGCCTTGATCAAGCATTTTTGCGATATTCAGTTGTTAGTGGGTGTGGATGACGATGCGAGTGCAGGGCGACGAGATGTGTCGATAGCGAAGAGGAACCGGCGCCCTCTAACCGTCGCATTCGTCACCAAGGATCGACCAGAATATGTGTCGCGTGCGTTGGCGGGATTTGGAGCAAACTTCCGCAAGCACGGCCAGTCACCTCGGGTGGTAGTAGTGGATGCTAGTGTAGAGCCAGAGAGTCAGGCCTCGACAACACAGATCGTCGCTGGGTTCCGGAAACAGTTCGGTCTACCTATCTCCGTGGTGGGGCAGCGAGAGAAGGCAGCTCTTTACGAGGCGATCGTTGAACGTCTCGGCTTCCAAGTGGCGAATGAGGCTAAGTTCCTACTGGGGCTCAATAGTGAGTCCAAGGAAGTCGACGTGGGTGCCAGTATGAACTATCTGTTACTGTCATGTGGAAGAAGGGTACTCTGTAGGATTGATGACGATGTTCTGCCACGATTTTTTTCTAGGAATGCCCATGTAGGGGACGGGGAATTCTGCGCAAGCGATGACGGGCCTGTTCTTGCCCGATACGAGTCTCGCAGTTCCGCGATGGAGGGCCTGCAGGAGAACGAGCTGGATTGTCTGGGTGAAATGGAGCACTCAATAGACAAGGCTCGTTCCTTTCTGGATAGCAGTGGCTGCTGGGCTATGGCAGGTGGCTGCGCACCGTTTCCACGCTCTGGGGTCTTTCGAGGACACGATCTCGCTTCAGTTAGCTTCGGCACGGTCGGCGATTGCGGATCGTGGTCAAATGAGTTTGTGATTGATCACCTGACAGCCTCACCAGTGCACCGGACCACAAACACTAGCAATGGTGTGCTGGAGCCATCGCAGGGCCGGGAGGTATTCACCTGCTTTGATCGCCATACGATCTCGGCGAGGCCCGGGTTTACTACTATGTGCTCGGCGATAGTGTCGCCTGAGACCGCCCCACCGTTTTTCCCACGATATCGAAACAGCGATGGGGTGTGGGCGACGACCATATCAACGTGTACGAATGCTCTACACGCCAGTCTTCCCTATGCAGTCCTACACGATCCCCCTGCGCGGGCTCAGACATTCAACGTAGATTGGTTTTCTCCTGTTTATGTGTTGCCCGTACACTTTGTCGTTATGGCTTTGGTAAAGTATGCGTCAGAAGCGATGTCCCGATCGCTCGCGGGCGTCGGGATAACAGAACTAGGACGCAACCTAGTGGAGCTAGCGTCGGGGACAAGCAGGGGATTCTCTTTTGTCTGTACCTCTGCGATCTCGTTGCGTCTTGTGGGGATGATGCGACTGGCCACGTCACTGCCCGTAACCGAACACTCGGCCTCACAAAAGTCTGTTGGCAGGGGGCTCGTCGAGGCCCTGGACAGGACGCTGGAAGGTTACGATCGATATCAGTTCCGCGGCACTCAGCACGGAGCGGCGATCTCTATCGCAGAACTTCAAAGCCAAGTGGAAGCGTTTGGTAGGGCGCTGCAGGTGTGGGCGGATGTACAGGAGGCGGGCAGTGCCGTGCTAGCGGCAACAGATGATGTATAACCAAGACGTCGGCACCGACTCTACGAACACAGTGTGCTGCATGTTCTGTCGAAGCGTGGCTTAGAAACAATCAAGACTGGTGGAGCAACGGCGGTCACAATGAGGAAGAAACAGAAGTAGGCAGTGTCTAAAAGCCGTCAGAGGTGATGGGACATAGGAGTCTATGCGAATCGGCATTCTGTTCATGGGAAATGAGACTGACCGGCTGTGGGGGGCGGAGTAATATCCTTTTACCTGAGTAAGGAACTAGAAAGGCTTGGGCATTGCGTATGGAGATCGTCGATTGGCGACGAGAAAACGTGGTATGCGGAGGTTCAGCGACGATCTGATGCTATTATTTGCCACGGGGTGCCAGCAGGCCGGGTTCCGGGAAGTATTTGGCAAAGCTCCGAATGTATTGTGTTCTGGTGGCTGTCTGACATGTTCTATTCGGCTGGAGAGCTGTCGCGATCTCCATTCGCTGCGGTCGCCGGCAATTCGGCGCGAGGAATTGCCATTCTGCAGTCGAGGGCGAAGCTAGCGACGATTATTGAGCTGGCGGCGGATGAGTCGTTCTTGGATCTACCAAGACAGGCCGGAGGGGAAGGCGGGATCGTCTATCTCGGCGTGTATCCCCATAAGAGCGAAGAACAGATGGCGCTGTTGTTTAATCCTGCTCGAAACTTCCACTTTGAAATTTGGGGAAGAGGGTGGGAACAATCGCCCTATTCAGAGTGGTATCAGGGCGTGTTGCCCCTGATGGACGTCGGGAAGCTTTATTCTAGAGCGCGTATTGTGTTGTTATTGACGGAGATGCGTCAGCAGGCGCATGGGATGGTTAATAATCGGCTCTTTGAGGCTCTCGCGTCCGGAGCAACAGTTGTATCAGAGAGCTTCCCATATTTGAGACAGCACGAGCTGGGCAGGTATGTGGAATTTGTATCCAGTGAGCAGGAGGCACTCTCAACATTTAATCGGATAATAGATAATTGGAGCGTCTACGAAGCGCGGGGAGCCGAATGCAGAAAGTTAATCAGACTACGACATTCATATAGCCGAGTAGCGTGCGAATTTATCGAGCTCATACGCGAGGTACACAAAAGGGCGGCTGTGGCAGTACCCCCTCCTGCCGGTCAGGGCGGCCGGAGGGGCTCGCCTGCGTCTGGGGGGATTGTTCCATTTGTGGCAGACCGGATAGCGATTACCGTTGGTGCTGGCGACGGTCTTGTGGCTTCGTACGAGAAGTGGTGGGGACTGGATAAGATAGAGTGCCTCACGCCGGAGGATATGTGGAAAGACCATTCTCTAAAGATTAGGTTGCCGGCTGGCTCAGCAGGTCCGACAGTCTCAGCTCGCTTTGGCGCTCCGGAGGGTGGCTGTCAAGCCATTGTAGCGTTTGGACGAGGTTCGGTGCTGAGGTGTAGGTTGAAATACTGGGTATATTTTGATTCAGTGTTTGACTTTGTCAAAGGGGGGAAGCTACCGGGTCTCTATGGTGGCGTCAGCTGGAGTGGGGGGGCGCAAAGCGCGAGCAAGGACCGGGGATTCTCGACTAGGTTGATGTGGCGTCAGGGAGGACTCGGCGAAGTGTATGCCTATCTGCCAAGCCGGGTAGAATTTGGAGAATCATTGCGGGACCAAAGATGGGAATTTAAGAGGGGCGAAAGGACCTATATAGAACAGGAGCTGGCACTGAACGACATTGGTCAGACGAACGGTGTTCTTCGAGTGAAGGTCGATGGAAAGCTGGTGTATGAGACACACGAGCTAGTGTTCCGAACTCGCGAAGAGGTGCGAATTGAAGGGGTAGTACTGGCAGTATTTTTTGGCGGAAGTGATCTATCCTGGACAGCGAGTAAGGACGAGGAGGTAAAGTGTGGTGGATTTTCCGTCAACGGTGAGTGGGACGGAAAAGAGCAGTGGTGATGCCCGTTGCCGCCAGCTGCTCGGTCTCAGCTCTTCCTCTGACCGGCCCTCGATTGTGCATTTAAGATATGACCGGCTACCTTCGCAGCCTCGCCATTACCTGTCACGTAGCAAGTTATCTGGCGTAAGGAGGTGAAAATAATCGGCGTAGGGTGTGCACGGTAAGTGGATCTGGCGCAGGTTTGATGCACAGTTAAGATGCGGGCACAGGTAGAAGGCGAGCGCGCAGTAATTCGGTACTCCCGCGCCCGTACATCTGCCGTTTGAGTGCTTTCAGCTTGTTGACTTGGCCTTCCACTTGGCCGTTG
>JADCJL010000235.1 GCA_020247055.1 Acidobacteriaceae bacterium
CCGCCGCTTCGGCAAACGGCAGTTGACTATCGAGGACCTGCTGAAGCTCGAAGCCTTCACCCCGGGCATGTACCAGTTCCTGGCGGGCGCCGTGCGCGCCCGGCTCAACGTCGTGGTCTCCGGCGGCTCCGGCTCCGGCAAGACGACCATGTTGAACACGCTCTCGCGCTTCATCCCCGAAGACGAGCGCATCGTCACCATCGAAGACACGGCCGAACTGACGCTGCAGCAGGAACACGTGGTGCGTCTCGAAACCCGCCCGATGAACATCGAAGGCGCTGGCGCCATCACGCAGCGCGACCTTGTCATCAACGCGCTCCGCATGCGCCCGGAACGCATCGTCATCGGCGAGTGCCGCGGCCCGGAGGCGATGGATATGATGCAGGCGATGAACACGGGCCACGACGGGTCGATGACTACCACGCACGCCAACACAGGCCGCGATGCGTTTTCGCGTCTGGAAACCATGGTGATGATGGCCAGTTCCTCGATTCCTGACCGCGTCATCCGCCAGATGCTCGCGAGCGCCGTGCAGTTGGTGGTGCATTGCGCTCGACTCACCGACGGCACCCGCAAGATTGTCTCCATTGCTGAAGTCGTGGGCATCGAAGGCGACGTGGTGAAGATGGAGGACATCTTCGTGTTCGAGCGGCAGGGCGTTTCGCCGGGCGGCCGCGTGCTGGGCCGCTTCAAAGGCACCGGCTACCGGCCGAACGTTGCGCAGCGCATTCGCGCCTACGGCACCAAACTCAACGACGGGATCTTTGATGAAATTCAGGAGGTAGTCGACTAGATGGGCTTCTTCCTTGTCGCCTTTGTCATCTTCAGCGCCGCCTTTCTCGCCGCCGGCTACTATGTCTTCAGCGTTCCGCAGCAGCAGGCGGCCGATGTACTTGGCGGCCGCCTCCGCCAACTCCGCGCCCGCAACGGCGCCCGCGCCAGCGGACGCGCCAGCCTGGTTCGGCGCGAGGAAAGCGGCTCGTTTGCCTTTTTGGCCGACCTGCTCAGTTGGGGCGGTCTCGTCGGCCGGCTGCAGAAATCCATCCGGCAGGCCGATCTCAAGTATCAGGCTACCGACGTCATCGGCCTCTGCCTGATCCTGTTTGTCGTCTTCGGTCTGCTGCTCAGTCTGTTCGTTCCTTCGCTGCTGATTCGTCTGCTCTTTGCCGGACTGTTTGCCTTCGCCCCGGTGGCCTACATCCTCCGCCAGCGCGCCGCCCGCCTCGGCAAGTTTGAACACCAGCTGCCGGACGCCATCGACCTGTTCAACCGGTCGATGAAGGCCGGCCACAACATTCAATCGGGTCTCGAAACCATCTCGACGGAAGCCTCCGACCCGGTCAAGCAGGAGTTCAAGAAGCTGATGGAGGAGATGTCGCTCGGCTCCACGCTCGATGCCGCTCTGCACAACCTCGGCGAACGGGTCCCGCTGATCGATCTCAAGTTCTTCATCACCGGCCTGATTCTCCAGCGCCAGACCGGCGCCAACATGGTCTCGGTTCTTGAAAACCTCTCCATGCTCGTCCGCGAGCGCCTCGCGCTGCAGGAGAAAATGAAAGCGGCCACGGCGCAGCAACGGTGGTCGGCGGCCCTGCTGTGCGGCATGCCCATCTTCTTCGCGCTCGCGCTCTGGGTCATGAAGCCGGAGTACATTGATGTGCTGGTGAATGATCCGGTTGGCAGCAAGTTCTTCGCTTACGGCGTCATCTCCGAGGTCGTCGGCATTCTGGTGATCCGTAAGCTATCGAGCCCCAAGATATGATCCCCGCGCTCTTCTTCGTTTTCAGTTTCGCCGTGGTGGCGGCTCTGCTCTGGAGCGGCTTTCAACTGTTGCAGCCGCAGGAGAACCCGCTTGATGACCGGCTCGACGAACTCGTCTCCATCAACCGCGGCGGCACCGCGGCGCAGCGGCGCCGGCAGTTCGGCACCGGCTTCTGGGAGCGTTTTCTCTACATCATTAACCTGGTGCCCGGCGTAGACGGCATTCTCGAAGAGAGTGAAATGCTTCTGCGGCAGGCCGGCCTCCGCCGCCGCGAGGCGCTGGCTTACTACGCGATGTTCAACCTGCTGTTCCTCATCGCCCTGCTGCTCGCCTCCTGGTTCGTGCAGCCGGATGACAAGCCGGTTTTCAGCCGGATGCTTGGCCTCGCTCCCGCTTTCCTGCTCGGCTGGCTGCTGCCCAAGCAGGTGCTCTACCGGCTCATGAAGCGCTACCGGAACAAGCTGCAGGAGTCGCTGCCCGATACGGTCGACCTGCTCGGCATCGTGCTCGGCACCGGCCTGGCGCTCGACCAGGCGCTTACCCGCGTCTGCGAGGAGATGCAGTTCATCTACCCCGAGCTTTCGGCCGAGTTCTTCACCGTCGTCATGCAGGTCAAGGCCGGCCAGGACCGCAGCAAGGCCTTCCAGCAACTGGTCCGCCGCACGGGCATTGAAGATATCAAGTCGCTGGCCGCGATGATCATTCAAAGCGAACGTTTCGGCACGAGTCTTTCGCAGGCGCTGAAGGTCTACGCCGATGCCCTGCGCTCGCGCCGCCGCCTGCGCGGGGAAGCGATGGTGGGCAAGGCCGGCATCAAGATGGTGCTCGCCACCGTGGTCTTCATCCTGCCCGTAGTCTTCATCATCACGCTGGTTCCCGCCATGCTCACCATGCTCAACAACCTCAAGGGCGGCATCGGCGCCAGCGCCGGGCGGTAACCGCGCGGCTTAGGCCAGCAGCCGCCGGTGCTCTTTGAGCAGGCACCGGTCCTGCACCACGGTCATCCCCGCGGGAATCTCCCCGCACGTCACGCCCTCCTGCAGCCAGGCCAAGGCAAGGCCCAGCGACTTCATCTCCCCGAGTAGTTCCGGCACGGCGTCCGAGGCGCGGAACACGTCCACCAGGTCGATCGGCTCCGGCACCTCGGCCAGCGCGCGGTAGGCCTTTTCGCCGAGCACCGCGGTGGCCTGCGGATGCACGGGGATGATGCGATAGCCTTGGCGCTGCAGGTAAGCGGCGACGCCGTAGGCCGGCCGCTCCGGACGGTCCGACAGACCCACCACGGCAATCGTCTTCACCCGCGCAAGCAACGCGCGCATCTCCTCATCGCTCACCGGTGGCCACCAACTTTTCGAGCTTCAAAATCCGCCGGAACTTCGCCACTTCCTTCGGATTCAACGACCGCCATTCCCCGTGCTTCAGTTCGCCGAGTTCCAGAAAGCCGATTTTCACCCGTTTCAACTTCTCCACCAACCGCCCGAAATAGCGGAACATCATGCGGATCTGGTTCTGCCGGCCTTCAATCAGCTGGACCTCATACCACGGGTTCTCCTGGTTCTTCAGCATCCGCAGCCCGGCCGGCGCCGTGCGCTTGCCGTCGAGCGGCACCCCGCGCCGGAAATGCTCCTCCTGCTCGAGGGTCAGATTCCCGGTGGTTTTGACGATGTAGGTTTTCACCAACTGACTATGGGCGCTCATCACCCGGTTGGCGAACTCGCCATCGTTGGTCAACAGCAGCAGCCCTTCGGAGGCATAGTCAAGCCGGCCAATAGGATAGACGCGTTCCTTGAGACCTTTCA
Organism: Acidobacteriaceae bacterium; assembly: GCA_020247055.1. Lineage (GTDB taxonomy): Bacteria > Acidobacteriota > Terriglobia > Bryobacterales > Bryobacteraceae. The sequence continues at coordinate 3,562 of JADCJL010000235.1, forward strand.
TTAACTGCTGTACCGTGGGCCGGCCCTCGGGGTCGTACATGGTGGTGACGTAGCCGGCCGGCTTGTTCAGCGCGAGGTAGAGAAATCCCTTGGGCTTTTTGATGAGCTTGCCGTCCACTTTGATGTGGTCGGTCTCGAGGTCCGCCTTGGTGCCGAGTTCGGTGACGATGTTGCCGTTGACGGTTACCCTGCCTTCGACAATGAGCTGTTCCGCCTTCCGGCGGCTGGTCACCCCAGCGCCGGAGAGAATCTTCTGTAGACGTTCCTGCATTAGGCCGTTCCTTGTTCCGTGGCTTC
>JADCJL010000236.1 GCA_020247055.1 Acidobacteriaceae bacterium
CCCCTGCCCCGGAACTGCCTACCGCCCCCAAGCCCAAGCCATCACACCCTGCCCCAACCTACCTCCAGCCGCCCCCCGCAACCCAACAGCCCACACCCGGCACCCCTGCCCCGCACCTGCCTACCGCCCACCCAAGCCCAAGCCATCACACCCTGCCCCAACCTACCTCCAGCCGACCCCCGCAACCCAACAGCCCACACCCAGCACCCCTGCCCCGCACCTGCCTACCGCCCCCCCCAAGCCATCACACCCCCCGCAACGAGCCCCGCCGCCGGAAGCAATCCACGCACCCGGCGGCCCACCCAGCCTCCTACAGGTTCACCCCCAGGCTGTTCCACGTCACCGTGTTCCCCTTCACCATCGCCTCATGACCCAAAATCGCCGTCAGCGCCGCCTCCGCCCCCACCCGCACATCCGCCGGCACCGCGCCCCCCCTCTGAATCGCCTCAAAGAACGCCACCGTATGCGCATGCGCCGGCTCCTGCCGCTTGGCCGCAATCTCCACCGGCTCCCCCGTCCCCAGCGGATACAGCATGCACGCATACATCAGGTCCACCGCCCCCTTGCTCCCGTACACCAGCACATTCTGCCCCCCGTGCGGCATCCCCCGCGGATGGAACACGTTCTGCGTAAACGACACCTGCGCCCCGCCCGGATACTCAAAGCTCATCGTCCCGCAGTCAAAGATGCTCCGCCCCGCCGGCTCGTTCTTATGCAGCCGGATCGCCCCAAACCCGTTCGCCCGCACCGGCCGCTGCCCCAGCACCCAGTTGCACACATCCAGGTTATGCACCGACTGCTCAATCAGATACCCCCCCGACTTCGTCACATCGTAGTACCAGTCCCCCGAAGTGCTGTCGTACGGCAGATCCCCCGTCGCGTGCCGCTGCGCCTTGATCGCCAGAATCTCGCCAATGATCCCATCGTGGATCTTCCCCACCGCCTCGCTCAACTGCGCATGCGACCGCAACTGCTGCCCCGCCACAAACACCCGCTTGGCGCTCTGCGCCGCCGCCACCACCGCCGCCACCTGCGCCGGCGTCACCCCAATCGGCTTCTCGCAGTAAACATGCTTCCCTGCCCCCAGCGCCGCCACCGCCATCTCAGCGTGCAGGTGCGGCGGCGTCGCAATGTAGACCGCCTCCACGTCCCGGTTCTCGATAATCCGGCGCCAGTCCGTCGTCGTCTTCGGGCTATGCCCCGCCGCCTTCGTCGCCGCCTTGTCCAGCCGGTCCGGCTTGTTGTCGCACAGCGCCACCACCTTCGCATTCGGCTGCGCCAGCACACTGTCGAGCAGATAGCTGCCCCGGTTGCCCACCCCAATCACCGCTGTCGGCGTCGCCGCCGCCTGCGCAAACGCCACCCCCGTCGTCACAAGAAACGCTCTTCTATCCATATCACTCCCCCTCAGGGCAAATCATAAAACTCATAAACATAGGTCCACCGGGTCTTCTTCCCCGGATCCACCGTCAGGTCAATATACGGCTCCGGACAGAACGTCGTCCGGATCGACCAGTACACCAATTTAGCAATCGGCACATCCCCCGTGATATGCACCCCCGCCTTCGCCTTCCGGTTCTCCATCCGGATGTCGTACGGCGCCGCGCCCGCAAACTCCCCGTACGTGCTCTGCCCCTTCTCAAGCTCCGCCGTGTAGCGGATCTCCTTGCCCCGCGCCTCGGCCAAACCGTTCGGAAACGCCCGCGTCTGCCGCAGCTCAAACGGAAACTGCACCACCGACTCCGGCCCCGTCGGCTGCCCGTCCATCACGAAGAAGTTATGGTTGTACTGCTGGGTCTGGATCTGCTTCCGGCCAATGTTCTCGAGCGTATGCTCAATCCGCATCCGGCTCTTGCCCTTCTCGAGCGCAATCCACTTCGTGTAGCGGTACGCATACCCGTCCGGCCCCTTCAGCACGTGCGTGAAACGGATCCGGCTCTTCTCCACCTTCACGTCCCACTGGCCCGGATCCAGGATCTCGTACGTCTTGAAGTTCTGATACGCCGGCTCGTCCGGCTTCCGCACCACGCCCACCCCAATGCGTATGAACGTCCCGCCCGCCTTGGCCTCGTCGTAGCCCAAACCGGCGTTGTTCGTCTTGAACTCCTCCACCGGCCCCATGATCGCGTCGTGCAGCTTCGGGTCGTACTTCTCAAACCACTGCCCGAAGTACTCATGATTCTTCGTCTTCAGGCTGTACATATTGCCCGACCAGTCAAACCGCGTCCCGCGGTAGTACCCCTTCTCCGGATCCGGCAAATACAGCTTCGCCGTGATCAAACCATTCGAAATCTCCGCCGACGGGAACTCCCCCGCGAACATCCCCCCGCCCAAAAGCAGAATGCCAGTAAGTAGTCGCACGCAAGCACAATATCACGACAAACCGCTTCAACGCGGCTGCAGCGCCTCCACCAGCGCCCGCAACTGCTTGGCCCGCGCCGCGTCGGTCTTCTCAAGGCACGCCGCCCGCACCGCCAGCGACCGCGGCCAGAACACCGCCCCCGACCAATCATCCGGCGGAGACGGCAACCCCCAATGCGCCAACAGCGCGCAAGCCTCACTCTGCTTGCCGGCCTCGGCCAGCGCCAGCGCTCTTACCGGCTCCCAACGCAGTCCCACCGGCAGCGGCTGCTGGCCGATAAAGCCCGCCAGCGCCTCGGCCGCCTCCGCCGCCCGGCCCTGCGCCAGCGCCTGCAGCGCCGGGCCAAGTGGCGCGGGGCCACCGGCCGCCGGATTGGCCAAAAACGCAAACAGCGGCTTCGCCGCCGGCACGCCCGCAGCCTGCCGCAGCGCTTCGGCCCGCCTTCCGGTCCGCCACAGCCATAATCCCCGCACTACGTCACTGCCCGCTGCCGCAAAGTACCGCTGCATGTACCCATCCGCCCGGCCAATCTGATTCTGCAGCAGCGCCGTCTCGGCGGCCTTGGCGTACACCTTGCCCGGCGGCGTACTGTTATCCATCTCTGCCGCCTTCAGATAGGCCGCTTCGGCCGCGGCGAACTCGCCGCGCAGATAGGCAACATCGCCCGTCAGTTCATGTTCGGCCGCCGCCTGCGCCGGTCTTAAATCCGGCTTCTCCCCCGCCATCGCCTGCGTCAAGCACAGCGATCCATAAATTTGGAAGTTCGCCGGTTCGGCCCGCCGCGCCGCCCGGAAAAACGGAATCGCCTCCCGAAAACGCCTCGCCTGATTCAAACCCTCCCCCGCCTGCACCTGCAGCGGCGCATTGCCCGGCCACGCCCGCGCCGCGGCCGCCACCGCGGTCAAGCGCCCCGCCGCATCGCCGCGCAGCGTCGCCGCGGCAACTTCAAACTGCGCCTTCTCGAGCGCCGGCCACGGCCGGCGCAACGCCTCGGCCGCCACGCGCCCCGCCGCTTCGCGCTCGCCGCGCCCCACCAGAAGGTTCATCCACTCCTCGTACACCAAAGCGCTACCAGGAAACTGCCGCGCCAGCGCCGCCAACTGCTCCTCGCTCGGATGCGGCGGAATCTTCACCGCCGGCGTCTCCACCTGCCGCGGCGTCACCCCGATCGCCGCGCCCAGGGCCGCCGCGCACTCCGCTAACCGGCACTCGATATCCCGCCGATGCTGGTTCGTCTCGCCGTCAAAAACCACCAGGACGATTCCCTTCCCGTCCATCTGCGGCTCAACAATAAAGTGCGGCGAGATATCCGCCGCCTGCCGCCGGTTGGAGAAGGTAAAAACCATCGCGTCCGCCAAACCAGTAAACGGGACCAGCAAAGCCAATCGCAGCATCCGGCTCTGTTCGGTCGTCGCTCCGGCCGCATCCTGCGGGTTGAGCACCACCAGACGCACTACGTCCGACCGCGCCGGACCGCGAGCACAACCGTTCATCCAAATCGTCAGCCCGGCAGCGAGCAGAATCCGGTTAAAGAACACGCGCTTCCAACTTCAAAATCGCCTGAAACTCAGCATTCGCCTGCAGTTTGGCAAACTCCGGCTCTTCGAGAAACTTGCCCCTTTCCTTAAATCCTTCCTCGAGGGCCTTCCGCATATAGATCAATGTCCGCTCCGTGTCGCCCGACTTGGCATACGTCTTGGCTAAATAGTAGTGAAACTTCGCCCGCTCGGCGATCGTTCGCTCCTGCAGCAGCACCCCCTGCGTGCTCCGGTGCTCAAAGACCTCCGGATCAATCGAAAGCGCCTTCTGATACGCCTCAAAGGCCTGGTCATACTTTTTGCGCGCAAAGTAGGCCGTGCCGAGATTGCTGTAAATCGAAGCCGAGTTCGGATTCGTCTTCAGCGCCTTGCGGTATTGCGAGATCGCCTTCCGATAGCTCTGCTGCGCGTAGAATACCGTCCCTAAATTATTAATCGCCTCCGAATAATCGCGCTTCATTTTAACTGCGCGCTCGTATTGCCGCCGCGCCTGCGGCAGGGCCATCATCTGATGGTAGGCGATGCCGATCTTATTAGCGAGAATATGGCTGTCGGGCGCTTCGCGGTAGACATCGACGGCCTCGCGGAACATCTTACGGGCCATGTAGATATCCCCCCGCATCTCAGGCGACAACACCGGACGGGGTAAAGGAGCATCGTTGGTCGCAGGCCGTAATCCACCCGCGTCCGGCGTCTGCGCCAGACCCGCGGCCGCCCAACAGCAAGAAAGGGTAAAGAGCAGGGGACGCATAGCACCAAACCTCCTTCCAGTGTGCAGTTTAACGCAAATGCCCAAGCGGCGTCACTGCGCCCACGATGGCTTCGGGGGAACCGGCACGGGGCGGACCTCCCGAGTGCCGCCGGGCTGCTTCTGCGGGCGGACCGGTTCGGCGCCCCAGTCCGAGACGGCGGTGCCGGGGCCGCCGCCGCTGTCCGCCGCCTGCGGCTGCGTCCCTTGCAGGTAGACCTCTTCCCGGGCGTTCGAGTTGCTGGCCGAGGCGAGCTTGCCGGTCGCCGGGTCGATGCTGGCCACCACCACACTGCCGGGCTGCGGGAACTCGGTGGCGTTACGGTAGGGGCGGCGGGCGTGCGCCCGCATCATAAACTCCGTCCAGATGGGAAGGGCCGACCGGGCTCCCTCGAGATCGAGTTCGGCGTTATCATCAAACCCCACCCAGACCGCGCAGATCAGCTTCGTGGTGTAGCCGGCAAACCAGCCGTCGTGGGAGGTGCCGGTCTTGCCGGCAGCCGGGAAGGTGAAGCCCATCGAGCGGACGCCGGCCGCGGTGCCGGACTGGACCACCTCCTCGAGCATGTTGGTCATGATGTAGGCCACATCCTCGTCGAGCACGCGGCGGGAGGGGGCGGGTTTTTTGGCGATCTCCTGACCAGCCGCGTCGCGGATGCCCGTTATCCAGCTCGGAGCGAGATAGACGCCCCGGTTGGCAAAGACGGTATAGGCCGATGCGATCTCAATCGGCGTTGTCTCATACGAGCCCAAAGCCATCGAGGGCGTCGCTTTGATGGTCTTCCCCAAGCCGACCTGCCGGGCCAACTGCGCGACTTCGTCATAGCCGGTCTCCTGGGCGATTTTGACGGCGGGGATATTCAGCGACTTGGCGAGGGCGGTGCGGAGGCTGACTTTGCCGAAGAAGTGGGACATGTGGTTGTCGGGCTCGTAGAGCTGGTCGCCAAACCAGAACTGCGTGGGCTCGTCATCCACGATCGAAGCGGGCGTAAAGGTCCGGTTCTTCAAGGCCGCCGCGTAGACGAAGGGCTTGAAGACGGAGCCGGGCTGGCGGCGGGCCTGCGCGCGATTCAACTGGCTGAGACCGTAGCTGCGACCGCCGACGAGCGCCAGAATCTGCCCGTTGGCCGGGTCGATGGCAACGAGCGCCACCTGGGCCGGACCCGGGTTCTTCTTTTTGCGTTTGTTGATGACCTCGTCCACCTTCTTCATACCGATCTGGACCGCCTCCTGGGCGTCGCGCTGCAGTTCGGGGTCGAGCGAGGTGTAGATTCGGTAGCCGCGGCTCTGGAAGTCGTAGTCCTGAAATTCGTTCTGGAGGGAGTCGTTGACGAGGTCGATGAAGTACGGCGCATCGGAGCTGTCGCCGCCGCCTTTGGCGACGGTAAGCGGAGCAGCAATCGCTTCGGCGTATTCTTTATCGGTAATCTTGCCGTTGTCCCGCATCAGGAGCAGCACCAGATTCCGGCGCTGCTTGGCGCGCTCGGGCCAGCGGATTGGGCTGGTGTAGCTCGGCCGCTGAATCGTGCCGGCGAGCATGGCCGCTTCGGGCAGGGTGAGCGAGCGGACGTCTTTGCCGAGATAGGCTTGCGCCGCCTCGCCAAAGCCCCGGATGGCGAAACTGCCGCGCCGGCCGAGGTCGACCTGGTTGGCGTAGTACTCAAAGATCTCTTCCTTGCTGAGCTTCTGCTCGAGGATCAGAGTAATCGCCAGCTCTTCCAGTTTGCGCTTCCAGTTCTTGTCGAGAGTAAGCCACAAGTTCCGTGCCAGCTGCTGCGTGATGGTGGAGGCGCCTTCGGCGGCGCGGCGCTCTTTGATATCGACGTAAATCGCCTTCATGATCCGCAGGGGGTCGAAGCCGGCGTGTTCGAAGAAGCGTTTGTCCTCAACCGAAGTTACCGCGTCGACGAGCGTGCGGGGAAAGTCTTTGAAGCCGAGAATGCGACGTTTCTCCCGTTTTTGGTCGAATAAGTTAGTAATTAGTTCGGGGGGGAGAGAGATCTGCCGGCGGGCGGTCTGATCGGAGAGGGAGACGATGGCGGTGGCCTTGCTGTTATCGATCGACAGCAGGACGCTCTCGCTGTCGGGATTGGCGTCGGGTCCTTTGAGGATGCGAACGGAGTTGCCCTCGACGCGGTACCAGCCGAGGCGGTTGTTCTCCGACTCGCTATAGCCGGCGTTGCGGAGGGTGGTGACGACGCTCGCGACGGTGATCTCATCGCCGACGGCGACCGACTTGGGCGCAGCGAAGATCATCGAAGTGGTCGGGAAGGGGCCGCCCTTAAGCTTTTCGTCGATCAGGCGGGAGTAGTGGAGGTAGAGGAAGGTCCCGGTCAGGAGGCCGGCGACGGCAGAGAAGACGGCCGCGCCCACCAGAAACCGGAACCAGCGTCCCCGTTCCCGGACCGCCGGGGCGGAGGATCGCGCTACGGGAGGGCGTTCAGCCATACCCCTCTATGGTACCCCAGCCTACTTGCCGCTTTCGCTCAGGCTCTCGAGTTCCCGCCAGATGTCGTCGTCGTGCTTACGCCAGTCGTCCTTTTCGCGGCCGGTGAACTGGACCTGGTGGACATCGAGGGTGCCATGGCCGAAGGGGCAGATGTATTCCATTTTGGGACGGCCGAGTTGGAGCATCTGATCCCAGGAGCCGGTCGAGAGCGGCATGCGGAGGCGGCGGAGGCAGGTGCGGCAGCGGTAGCGCTGATCGAGAAAGCTGAGGAAGACGAGACCCGCGCCGAGGAGGAAGTACAGGAAGATGGCCGTAGTCCAGGGCAGGTCCTGGCCGAAGCGGCCGAGTTGATAGGTGGCAATGGTAGCCGGGGCGGGCAGCACGAGTTCCATGACCCACCAGAGGCCCCGGAGGAGGGCGGCGACGATCGCTAGCTTGGCGAGAAGAAACGACCAGTACTTCATACGTGTGTAGACTCCAATCGGCGACGCAAGGTTGCCAAGAGCGAACAGAAACTTACCGGGCGGCTACTGTGCAAGCAAGTTAGAGGCCACCAGCGGGACCTTGGAGGGGTGGGGCGAGGGCAGCGGGGCGGGAGCCGAGGGTGTGGGGCTGGGCGAGGGCGGGGTGGGTGGGGTGGGGCGGGGTCAGTTCCCGTCGACGGGCAGTCCGAGGGCGTGCATGAGGGCGAGCGCGTTGCTACCGGGCACGACGCCGGGCTTCATCCGGTAGTCAAAGAATATCTTTCCATCCCGGAGCGAGTCGGCAAAGTGCACCTGGCGGGACTGCGATACTTCAGCCAGGGCGAGATCGTGCGTGGTGACGAGGCCGATGGCGCCGCGCTCGCGCAGGCCGCGGAGGATGCCTTCGGCGCCGATGCGGCGGTCGCGGGAGTTGGTGCCACTGAGGAGCTCATCGAGGAGATAGAGCACGGGTTCGCCGGATTCGGCGAGAGCGAGGATCTCGCGGAGGCGGGAGATTTCGGCAAAGAAGCGGGAGGCGCCTTCCTGGAGGGAGTCGTGCGTCGAGATAGACGCGCCGACAACGAGGCGGGACAGGCGCAGGCGCCGGGCGGCGACAGGGGCACCGGCGTGGGCCATGACGACGGCCAGCCCGAGGGTGCGCAAAAAGGTGCTTTTGCCGCTCATGTTGGAGCCGCTGATGAGCACGAGCGGGTCGGCGGAGGAGAGGGCGAGGCTGTTGGGGACGGCGCGGGCGGGATCGAGCAGGGGGTGGCGCAGAGCCTCGCCGTCGAGGAAGGGGGAGGGGCCGTCGACCCATTCGGGCCAGACAAATTCCGGGTTTTCGTAAGCGAAGCCGGCCAGGGAGAGCAGGGCCTCCATTTCGCCGAGGGCGGTGAGCCAGGCGGCGACGAGCGGGCCGTTGGCTTGCCGCCAGGCGTCGGCGGCGAAGGCCAGATGGGTGCCGAGCAGGAGCGGGGGCCCGAGGACGCGCATGGCGGGATGGTCGCGGGAGGTGATCCAGATGGCGAGTTTGGCGAGTTTCCGGACGCGGGCCGAGGGCGGCAGGCCCGCGGCGCGGAGGCTGGCGGTGAGGGCCTGGAGCTTGGGGGCCTGGAAGGTCCGGTTCTCGAACAGGGCGAGGGCGGCGGCGAAGACTTCGAGTTCGGCGGCGGCGGCTTCGGCCGCGTGGAGGGCGTGCAGGACGCGCGGGCGGAGCCAGAGCCCGAGGCCGGCCATGGCGGCCAGCACCAGCAGCGCGACGCTCCAGAAGCCGGTGAAATAACCGAGGGCGAGAGCGCCGGCGAAGGCGAGGTTCCAAGCGGCGACGAGCCAGCGCCACCGGGCGGGGGGCATCTCCGGGGCGGCTTCGGCCCAGCGGCGGAGGGGTTCGGGGTGGACGCTGGCGGCGACGGCTTCCGAGACGAGATAGACCCGTTCGCGGAGGTCGCCATCCGGGGCGAGTTCGCGCACGGCCTGCTCGCGTTCCTGGACCTGGCGGGCATCGGCTGGGTGCAACAGCCAATCGGCCAGGGTCTTTTCCCCCATGCGGGTGCGGGCCTGGTTCAACCACTGAAAGAGATTGCCGGGGCCGAACAGGTCGAGGTCGGCGGCGTAGACGTGATGGGGCGGGAGCCAGGCCTGGCCGTCGCTGCCGACGCCGGCCCATTTGCGGTCGAGGCGGTCGAGGCAGCGTTCGAAGTAGCGGACGCTGCGGGCGGCCTGGTCGCGCCGTTCGAGGACGCGGTTGTGGAAGAGTGCCGTGAGCAGAAAGGCGCCGACGGGCAGCAGCAGGTACCAGGCGGACCAGAGGGCCTGATAGAGCGTCTTCCAGGCGAAGAAGGCGAGGGCGGCGAACAGGAGGAGGCGGAGATAGCCGAACTGTTCATGCCGCGCAACGGCGGCGGTCCAGACTTGGCGCCGGGCGGCGAGCAGGGCGCGATAGGTTTCCCGGGGGGTATCCACTCTAGCTCCAGTATCGCGCGGAAGCGTGGGATGCTAGCGGTATCGATCCTTTTCACCAGTTGGCCGCCCTTGTCTTTTTCGCGTTCACCTTTGGGGTACTGGCGTTTGGCGCGCTGCCCGGGCTGCGACTGGACCGAACGGGGGCGGCGGTGGTGGGCGCCGGGGCGATGGTGGCCAGCGGGGTTCTGAGCCTCGAAGAGGCGTGGCGCGCCATCCATTACGAGACCCTCCTACTGCTGTTCGGCATGATGATCGTGGTGGCCAACCTGCGCCTGGCGGGCTTCTTTCCGTGGGTGGCGCAGTGGTTTGTGCGGCGGGCGCACGCACCGGAGACGCTGTTGGCCATGGTGGTGGCGGTGACGGGAGTTCTGTCGGCGTTGTTTGTGAACGATACGATTTGTCTCGTGATGACGCCGCTCGTGCTGGCGATTACGCGGCAACTCGGGCGGCGGCCGCTGCCGTATCTGCTGGCCGTGGCGATGGCATCGAACGCGGGCAGCGCGGCGACGATTACGGGGAACCCGCAGAACATGATGATCGGAGGCTTTTCGGGCATTCCGTATGGGATATTCGCGGCCGCACTGGCGCCGGTGGCGCTGTTCGGGATGGTGGTGACGTACGGGGTGCTGCGGTGGGTGCACCGGGAGGAGTTTGCGGGCGGCGGGCGGGTGGAGATTCCGGAGACGGCGGTGGCGGTGGACC
>JADCJL010000237.1 GCA_020247055.1 Acidobacteriaceae bacterium
CGTACTGCTGGTGGGCCCGGGCGAACTTGGTGAACACGTCCGGGTACATGAGATAGCTGAGGACGTCGGTGCGGGTGGGCTTCCGGCCGATCTTTTTTTCGAGGGTGACTTCGGTTTCTTTGAGGTCGACGGCGGGTAGGAGGGCGCCGGGGCGGCCCTTGCGGGGTTTGCCGCCTTTGAGGATGACGTTGGCGAGCTTTTTGGGCCAGCCGCCGGGCGGCTCGCCGAGCGAGCCTTCGAACATATCGATGACCGAGTTGGGCAGGGTCATCGTGTGATTGGGGCCGAGGTTTTCGATTTCGGCCATGGTGAGACCGTGGCTGACGAGGAAGATGGCCATGTCGCCGACGACCTTGGAGGAAGGGGTGACCTTAACGATGTCGCCGAAGGCCATATTGACCTCGGCGTAGGCGCGGGCGATCTGGGGCCACTTCGGCCCGAGACCCATGCTTTCGGCCTGTTCCTTGAGGTTCGTAAACTGGCCGCCGGGCATTTCGTGGAGATAGACCTCGGCGGTACCGGCGCGGAGTCCGCTATCGAACGGAAGATAATAAGTGCGGACGGTTTCCCAGTAATCGGAGCAGCGATTGAGGGCGTCGAGGTTGAGTCCGGTCGAGCGGGGGGTGTGGGCGAGGGCGGCGACGAGCGAGTTCAGATTAGGCTGCGAGGTGGTGCCGGACATCGCGGCGAGCGCGGCGTCGACGGCATCGGCGCCGGCGTCGGAGGCCTTGAGGATGGAGGAGGCGTTGATGCCACTGGTATCGTGCGTGTGGAAGTGCACGGGGAGGCCGATTTCGTCCCGGAGAGCCTTGACGAGTTTCTGGGCGGCGTAGGGTTTGGCGAGGCCGGCCATATCCTTAATGCCGAGGATATGAGCGCCCATCTTCTCGAGCTCCTTGGCCATGTTGACGTAGTAAGTTAACGGGTACTTGTCGCGCTTGGGGTCGAGGATATCACCGGTGTAACAGATGGCCGCTTCGCACAGGCGGTTGGTCTGGCGGACGGCTTCAATGGGCACCTGCATGTTGGGGAGCCAGTTGAGTGAGTCGAAGACGCGGAAGATATCGATGCCGTTTTCGGCGGCGCCGGCGATGAACTCGCGGACGACGTTATCGGGATAGGCGGTGTAGCCGACGGCGTTCGAGGCGCGCAGGAGCATCTGGAAGCAGATGTTGGGGATGGCGGCGCGCAGGAGGCGGAGGCGCTGCCAGGGGTCTTCGAGCAGGAAGCGCATGGAGACGTCGAAGGTGGCGCCGCCCCACATTTCGAGCGAAAACAGATCGGGCAGTTCGTGCGCGACGGTATTGGCGATGGCGAGCAGGTCGTAGGTGCGGACGCGGGTGGCGAGAAGGGACTGGTGAGCGTCGCGGAAGGTGGTGTCGGTCAGCAGGAGGCGTTTTTGTTTGCGCATCCAGGCGGCGAACTTATCGGGTCCGAGTTCGTCGAGCAGTTGGCGGGTGCCGGGCGGCGGGGGCAGGGGATTGTGGGGTGGGAGCGGGGCAGGGCGGCATTCCGTGGGGATAGGTTTGCCTTTGACTTCGGCGTTGCCGTTGACGGTGACCTCGCCGAGGTAGGTCAGCAGGCGGGTGGCGCGGTCCCGGCGCTTGGCGAACTGGAGGAGCGCGGGCGTATTGGCGAGGAAGGAGGTGTTGATCTGGCCGGCCTGGAAGTCCGGGTGATTGATCACGTTTTCAAGGAACGGGACGTTGGTTTTGACGCCGCGGATGCGGAACTCGCGCAGAGCGCGGTCCATGCGGGCGCAGGCTTCCGGGAAGGTGCGGCCCCAGGCGGTGACTTTAACGAGCAGCGAATCGTAGAACGGGGTGATGACGGCGCCGCCGTAGGCACTGGCGCCATCGAGACGGATGCCGAAGCCGGCCGGGGAGCGGTAGGTCTGGATCTTACCGTAGTCGGGGACGAAGCCGTTGGCGGGGTCTTCGGTGGTGACGCGGCACTGGAGGGCGGTGCCGTGGAGGGGGACCTGGTTTTGGGGCGGGAGGTCCATTTCCGGGCCGTGGAGGGCGCAGCCCTGCGCGATCTGGATCTGGGACCGGACGATGTCGATGCCGGTGATCATCTCCGTGACGGTGTGTTCGACCTGGACGCGGGGGTTGACTTCGATGAAGAACCACTCGCCGGTATCGGTATCGACGAGGAACTCGACGGTGCCGGCGTTGTAATAGCCAGCGGTGCGGGCCAGGCGGACGGCGGCATCGGCGAGTTCGGCGCGGATGCGCGGATCGAGACCGATGGCGGGCGCGACTTCGACGACCTTCTGGTGACGGCGCTGCACGGAGCAGTCGCGTTCGTACAGGTGCATGACCTCGCCGTGCTTGTCGGCGAGGATCTGGACTTCGACGTGGCGGGGGCGGCGGATGTAGCGTTCGATGAAGACGGCGTCGTTGCCGAAGGCCGCGCCGGCTTCGGCCTGGGCTTCGGCGAGTTTAGCGGGCAGGTCGGCGGCGGTATCGACGACGCGCATGCCGCGGCCGCCGCCGCCGAAAGCGGCTTTGACGATGACGGGAAAACCGATTTTCTCGGCAGCGGCGACGGCTTTTTTGGGGTCGCGGATGGGCTTGGGGGTGCCGGGGACGACGCGGACGCCGGCTTTTTCGGCCAGCGTGCGCGCGGCGGTTTTGTCGCCGAGCATTTCGAGGATTTCGGCGCTGGGTCCAATGAAGGTGATGCCGTGCATTTCGCAGGCGCGGGGCAGGGCCGGGTTTTCGCTCAAGAAACCGTAGCCGGGGTGAATGGCGTCGACGCCTTTTTCGGCGGCGAGGGCGCAGATGCCGTCGACGTCGAGGTAGGCTTGCACGGGACCTTTGCCTTCGCCGATCAGATAGGCTTCGTCGGCCTTGAAGCGATGGAGGCTGAGACGGTCTTCCTGAGAGTAGACCGCGACGGTACGGAGGCCCAGTTCATTGGCGGCGCGAAGGATGCGGATGGCGATTTCGCCTCGATTGAGCGCAAGCAGTTTTCTCATGGTTGGGACAGTGGAGTCGGAACAGTGGGACGGGTAGACTTTCAGTTTGGCATAGGTTAACGGGATTCCATTTTTTGGGCCCACTGGCTGAGGTACGCCTCTTCGGCGAGGGCCTGCTCTTCGCGCGCGGCTTCGTCTTGCCAGCGCTGGCGACTCCGATCCCGCAGCTTTTCGAGAAGTTGTTGATTTCGTTTGGCTTCGAGGACGCGCCGGTTTTGTTCCTGGATCCGGGAGATACAGTCGGCGGTGGACTGGGCATGACGGCGTTGTTGGGTGGTCACCCAGCGGCGGTAGCTTTCCAATCGCAAAAGGTCTTCGCCCGTCAGTGGGCCGCCGGACTGGAGGACGTCGGCCTGACTGCGCTCAAGATCGTTACGAAGGGCCTCCTGTTGCGCTTGCAGACCGTCGAGTTCGCGGTAGAGGCCAGCGAGTGCCGCCTCGGCGGCCTCGGTCTGCTGGATGCGGAGTCTAAGAACGCCATCAAGGGTGAACTGGTAGCGTTTCACGGCGGATTATCCGAGTTCAGCGGCCAGCGCGGTGAGTTTTGTCAGGGTGCCCTCGCGATTGATTTTCTCTTCGGGGGTTTGTTTGAGGAACTGTTCGAGGGAGGCGCGGGTGCGGATGGCGGCGTCGAGCAGCGGATTGCTGCCGGCGGCGTAGGCACCGAGGTTGATCAGGTCTTCGGCACGGCGGTAAGCCGCCATCGATTCGCGGACCTTGCGCATGGCATCCTTTTGTTGGGGGGTGGCAATTTGGGAGGAAAGTCGGCTGACGGATTGCAGGATGTCGATGGCCGGGTAGTGACCGGCGGCGCCGAGGTCGCGCGAGAGGATGATGTGGCCGTCGAGGATGCCGCGGGTGGCATCGCAGATGGGTTCGTTGAAGTCGTCGCCTTCTACGAGGACGGTGAAGAAGCCGGTAATGGAGCCTCCTTCGAAGTTGCCGGCGCGTTCGAAGATTTTGGGCAGGAGATTGAAGACCGAGGGCGGGTAGCCTTTCTGGCTGGGTGGTTCGCCGGCGGCGAGTCCGATTTCGCGCTGGGCCATGGCGAGCCGGGTTACCGAGTCCATGACGAGGAGGACGGCTTTGCTCTGATCGCGAAAGTACTCGGCGATGGCGAGGGCGACGAAGGCGGCGCGGAGGCGGAGCGGGGCGGGTTGGTCTGAGGTGGCGACAACGACGACGGAGCGGGCCAGACCCTCCGGGCCGAGTTCGTGTTCGAGGAAGCCGCGGACCTCGCGGTTGCGTTCGCCGATCAGGGCGATGACGCTGACGTCGGCGAAGTTATGTTTCGACATACAGCCGAGCAGCGTACTCTTGCCGACGCCGCTGCCGCCGAACAGTCCAATTCTCTGGCCTTTGCCGCAGGGGAGCATGCCGTCAATCGCCCGGATACCGGTGATGAGGGGTTCGGAGATGTGGGGCCGGGCAAGGGGGCCGGGCGGGGCGGTATAGAGCGGATAGAGTGCGGCGGGGTCGATGGTGGGACCGCCGTCGATGGGACGGCCGAAGCCATCGAGGACCCGACCGAGGAGCGCGGGACCGACCGGGACGCGCGCGGCCTCGCTCCGCGCGACGATGCGGTCGCCCATCTGGAGGCCATCGGTTTCCTCAAGGGGCATCGACAGGAGCCTGCCCTGGCGAAAGCCGATGACCTGCGTGCGAATGGTACGCCCGTTGGCGGCCCGGATTTCGCAGAAGTCGCCCAGTCCGGCGGCAGGTCCTTCCGATTCGACGAGCAGGCCGATCTGCTGGCAGACCTTACCGCAGGAGACGTAGGGGTTAATCCGGCCCAGTTGGCGGAGATAGAGAGTGGCGTCGAACCGGTCGTGGTTTATCATTCTCTCCTAGAGGGTTTTACAAAGGGGTTTCAACGGGCGTCGGCCAGATCGGTGAAGCCCTGCTCAATTTCGTTGAGTTGGGTCTGGAGGCTGGCGTCCAGCAGACCGCGGGCGGTATCAAAGTGAACGGCGCCGCGCTCGAGGGCGGGATCGGCGACTACCTCGACCGTCTGCGGCAGGCCCATGGCAAGGATCTGGCGTTCGAGCGCGGCGGCATCGGGGGGGGCGAGGCGAATCCGGTAGACCTCGCTGGTGTTGAGGGTTTCGAGGGCGGCCTTGACGATGCCGTGGAGCGCGCTGGGGTCGACAGTTAACTCTCGTTTCAGGACCTTGCGGGCGATGGAGAGACTGAGGCGGACCATCTCCTGCTCGCTCTCCCGCCGGTAGGAGGGGCGATAGGCGGCCAGATCGGCGGCGGCGCGGGCGAGGCGCTGCAGGGCAGCGTCGAGGGCGGCGTGGGCTTTCTGGTGACCGGCCGACTCCCCCTCGCGGAAGCCCATCTGGCGAGCCTGGTCCACCCGCATGGCCAGTTCGGCCTCGAGACCCGCCGCCTTCTGTTCCAACTGGCTGATCTGGCGGGCCTGCTGCTGGATTAACTCCTCCTGGCCGCGCTCCTCGCGCCCTTTGCTATCGCCGTGAGAGATTTCAAATGCGGACGGGTGGTCCGGTACGACGAGCCAGTCCTCAGTCGGCGGCTGGGCGGCGCCCCGGAGGATCTTAGACGACATACTGCTCGCCGCCTCCTCCGCCCTTCATGTTGATCACGCCCTCGTTCTCCAGCTGCCGGACAACGGCGATGACCTGCTGCTGGGCGGCTTCGACATCCTTGATCTTGACGGGTCCGAGCGAACTCATGTCCTCCCGCATCATCTCCGAGCCCCTTTGCGACATGCAATCGAGAAAGTGATTGCGGAGTTGTTCGCTGGCGCCTTTGAGAGCCACCGTAAGGAGTTTCCGGTCGACGCGCGACAGAATCTCCTTGATCGCACCCTGATCGACGGTAAGCAGGTCCTCGAAGACAAACATCAGGTGGCGAACGGTTTCGACGAGCGCCGGGTCTTCGCCTTCGATTTTCTCGAGGATTTCTTTGCTTGAGGCCGCGTCGAGGCGATTAAACATTTCGGCTACGGCGCGCACGCCGCCGTAGGATTCGCGGCTGAGTTCGCCGAGGTTCTTGAGTTTCTGGCCGATAATGGCCGCAATGCGGGAGATGATATCGGGGGAGATCTGGTCGAGATTGGCCATGCGCAGGGCAACGTCGGCGCGAAGTTCGGGCGGCAGCGAGTTGAGCAGGGCGGCCGCCTGCGAAGGGTTCAGGTGCGAGAGGATCAGCGCGACCGTTTGCGGATGTTCGCTGTGAATAAACTTGGCGAGTTGCTGCGGATCGGCCTTTTGCAGCGCGTCGAAGTTGGCCGAGTCAACCCCAATCGTCTTCATCAGACGGGCGAGCAAAAACTGCGCATGGTCGGGCGCGAAGGCGTTCATCAGGATCTTTTTGGCGTAATCGACACCACCCTTGAGGACGTATTCGTGCGCGATCGTCATCTGGTAATACTCTTCGAGAATCAGTTCGGCGGTCTCGGAGGTCATGTGGGGAATGCGGGCGATTTCGCGCCCGATGAAGTGGACCTCCTCTTCGTCAAGACCTTTCATGAGCTTGGCGCTCACATCTTCACCCAGGATCACCATGAGCATGGCGGCTTTGCGCATGCCGGTAAATTTTGCCCGGGCTGCTTCGGTGGCCGCATCAGTTTGGGGCATGGCAAATCTCCTTCATTTACTCACCCTCCCGTAGCCAGGCCCGGACAATATGGGCCATGCGTTCGGGTTCCTTCTCGACCTGCTCGGCAATAAACTTCTGCAGGACGTCCATCCGGCTGATCTGGACCTCGCCGGGCCGGAGCGCTTGTATGGCCTCGAGAGTAATGCGTTCGCGCTCCTGGGCGTCCTTCGCCAGTTGCTCCCGTAAGCGCCGCAACTCGCCTTTCGAGTCTCCGGTGGTGAGGGGCGGATAGTCGGAAGACTCTCGAGCGTCGGGTTCCGGAAGTTCACCCGACTGCCCATGGTCGGTGGCGGGGGCCGCGATAGAAGCTTGGGCTTCGGCCTGCGCCTTGGCAAGAGCCCGCCTTTCGGCCTGGCGCAAGCGGTGCATTTTCACGCTGTGCAAGACCCAGCGGAGCAGGAGGAAGGGCAGGGCGAGCAGGACGAGGACGATGGCGACGATCAATGCAGGTAGCCAACGCTGCTCAACAAGCCACTGCGCGTGTCCTTCGAGTGGGATGCGGAGCCAATCGGGGATGATCAGGGGAAGTGTGACACGCGGTCTCGGGGAGGTCAGCGCCGCCGTGTCGCTGGGATCGGGACTCGTGGCGAAGAGAAGTGCTTCCACCGTCAGCTTATCGCCCCGGTCCTCCTGCAACCCGACAGCGGCCGCCACCACGTCGCGGATGGACTTGATCCGTTCGGGCGAAGGGGCTTCGACCAGTCGCTTCTGTCCCTCCTGGCGGACCACGTGGTCGAGGAGGATGGAGACCGAGAGCCGCTTGATCTGGCCCTGCGGAAACTGAATCCGGCGAACGACCCGGCTGGTTTGAAAGGTGGTATTTTCGGACTTTCGATAGGCGGCGGTCGTCCCGGCGGTGCCGGGACGTGAGGTGGGACGGGGCAGGTTGGACGGAGTTCCCGGGATGCCGCTGGGCCCGGGAATGCCGGAGCCGTCCTCGGACCGCTGCGCGGTAACCATTACCGACCTGGTCGGGTCGTAGGTCTCCTCGCTTTGGTCTCCACTGGCGAGGTCGCAGTCCACGGAGACGGCGGCGCGGAACCGGTCGGCGCCGACCGACGGTTCGAGGGTGTCATGAATCTTGCGAAGCAGATCTTTCTCAAGGTTGGCCCGATAGGCCAGGATCGCTTCGGAGGGTTCGGCACCGTTGGGATCTTCTTTTTTGGGCCGGCTCAGGAGATTGCCCCGCACGTCGAGAACGGAGACCTGTTCGGGAGAGAGCCCTTCGACGGCACTGGCGGTCAGATGGGTGATCGCTAAAATGTTCTGGGGCGACAGCTTGGCACCCGGGCGCAGTTTGACCATCACGCTCGCCTTGGCCGGCTCCCGCCGGTCAAGAAAGATGCTGTTCTTGGCGAAGGTGATATGCACGCGGGACTGTTCGACCTCGCTCAACGACATTACGGATCGTTCCAGCTCTCCCTCGATGGCGCGATGGAAGTTCACCTGTTCAGAGAACTCGCTAGCGCCAAAATTTGTCTTGTCGAACAGTTCGAAGCCGATGCGGCCACTTTTGGGGAGGCCGGCGCTGGCCATTTGAATCCGCAGTTCATCGAGCCGGTCAGCGGGCACTTTGATGGTGGTCCCGTTGTCGGCTAAACGAAATTCAACCCCCATTTCCCGGAGCCGGTTGACGACCGGGGCGGCGTCTTCCCCGGCGACATTCTGGAAAAGTGGCTTGAAACTCTGCTCTCTCTGCTCGCGTGAGATCACAAAGATGCCCGCAATGACCAGTGCGGCGACGATGCCGATAACGGCCCGCTGCCGGACGGTCAGGCGCTGCCAGAGTTCCCTGAGCTGTTCGAGATATGCGCTCATTCTGCTTTACGCCGCCACCCTCAAAGCTGCATGCGCATGATTTCCTGGTAGGCGGAGACCACTTTGTTTCTCACGCCGAGGAACAATTCGAATGCTACATCGGCACGCTGGCCGGCCAGAACCACTTGGTGGAGTTCCTCCTCCTCGCCCCGGAGAAAGCGGTCGGTGGATTGCTGAGAGCCGAGTTGAAACTGTTCGACCCGGTTGATGGCATCCGTCAGCACCGATTGAAAGACATCGCCGGACGATGGTTCCGCCTCTCCGACCGGGGCCGGCGGCACGATGGGCGCCACCCCTTTGAGGCCGAGCATGGAGATTTTGTCGAGCATTGTTCTCTAACCCCGCCTCTAACCACGCATGATGTCGAGCGTCTTTTGGATCATCTCTTTCGCCGCAGCCATGGCGGCGACGTTGCTTTGATAGCCCCGGCTGGCGCTCATCAGGTCCACCATCTCTTCGGCCGGATTCAGGTGAGGATAGCTGACGTAACCCTCCTTATCCGCATCCGGATGACCGGGCTGATAGCGTTTTTCCGGTTCCCGCTGGTCCTGCACGACCTCGGCGATTCGCACCCCCTCCATAGTTTGTCTGTTGCCGGGTGTTTGCCCGTTGCCGGGGGTTCCCCGGAGTTGGGAGGCAAAGACCGCCGAGAAGGGTCCTTCGGCGGCGGCCGATTCGAAGATGACATCCTTACGCCGGTAGGGACCACCTTCGGGGGTGCGCGTGGTCTCGGCGTTCGCGAGGTTTTCAACGAGGACTTCGGCCCGGCGCCGCTGCGCGGCCATACCGGAGGCGCTGACGGAGAGTAAATTAAAGAGGCTCATCCGTTTCTC
>JADCJL010000238.1 GCA_020247055.1 Acidobacteriaceae bacterium
GCCCCAACCCCCTGTCCACCAGGGCCACCGTCATCTTGCCCACCTGTTGGAGAACGTCCTCCGACGCCCCTGCATGCTGCATGTGGTAGTGCAGCCCACCCGATGATGATGATGATGAGGTATTTACACGGACACCACTAGTGCCCACGGTAGCAGGGGGTGTTAAGGGGGAAAGAGTGGAAACCAACCCCCCGAGGGGGGCAGGCGTGCAATGCAAGGAATGAAGAAGGGAGGCAGGAGGGTCAAGGCGCCAGCCCAGGAACAGGAATTCCCCAACGCCACCTTCGATAGGCAGCCCCCCAACAGCCCTCACCCACCAAAGCAGCCCCAACGCAGAGCTAAGCGTACTGAGCGCGTCATACGCTGGCAAGGCAGCAAAGGCAAACCACGGGCTGGGGGGGGGACGCCGTAAGGCGGACGGCCGCACCCCTAGTCTGACCCCGCTGAGTCAGGCAAACGCCTGACCAGAAGCGAAAGGCAAAAACAAGGCAGGCAAACCACCAAAAGCCAAGCACAAGCCCGCAGGCAGTCAAGCGTCAATGCGCGTCCAAAGCAGCAGCCCAGGCAGCCTCAAGACCCTAGCTAGCACCTGGCCGCTAAGCCGGCAAGTTCAGAATCAGCCCCTTGCGTGCCGGATCGCGCTCCGTTGGCGCCGGCTGCACCCCCACGAAGGGGTGGGTGGCTGCCACCCGCGTCCACCGCTCGTCCTTGGGGACCGCCCCCAAGGCCACTAGTGACTCCAGCAGCTCCCAAAACCTAGCGCCCGCCTTCGCCGCAGCCCGCTCCGCAACCGTCGGGGCCGGCGGCGGGGCCACGCCCCCGACCACCGGCATGTACGTGGTGATGAGGGTCTGCCCTTGCGGCACCTGCCCCCCCGCAGCCCACGCGTCAAACTCCAAACTCCACATCACCCGCCGCCCATACCACATCGCCTCAACCGCCGCCGCCGCGACCACCTCCCACACACATGTGCGCACCCCTGGCGGTGGCTGCAGTAGCCACAGCTCAGACCTGCGCAGCTGCCGCTGTTGCTGCTGCTGCTGCGGGAGGGCGCGTTGCACCTGCTGCACTACCCCCTCGGCCACCGGGCACTCCCAGAAATGGTGCACCCTCCAACCCCTGCACCGCTCACCCACACCCGGCAGCTGCAGCCCCGCCCAACCGCAAGGGCACGGGCCCCTCAAATCCACCTCGTGTCCCCCGGCACCCGGGACGCCATTGACCGAAAGGCGCCACAGCGCCTCCTTGCACCGGTTCTCCCATCGTAACCGCCACAGCCATCGCATCCCCGCCTCCAGCCGCTCACGGCCCTTGGCTAGCACGTCCGCTGCCGGCCGGACGCCTCCCACCGCCACATAGGCATCTGCAGTGTACTGCTCCCGTGCTGCCTTCTGCGCTGCGAAGATGGGCAGCAGCTGCCTCCGTGTGGCAGCCCTGACCGACAGGTGCCCAGGCCCAGGGTCGCCTGCCGCCTTCTGCTCACCTGCGAGCAGCACGTCGCCCCAACCAAGCCTCGCCACCACCTGCTCCACCACCGCCTGCGATGCCTGGCAGGGCAGGCTGCGCTGCCCTGGGTCCAGCACCCCCAGGCCAGCCCCGGGCGGCACCGGCGAGCCATCCGCCGCTCGCCGCCACTCCCGCGGCAGAGCTGCATGCATCGCCTGCGCTGCATCCCACAGTTGCACAAGGTCCTGCAGGTCCTCAACCCATGGCCGCCACACCATGATGAGTTGCCTCACCCACGTGGGGAGGTAGACCGACGCCACACCCCACACCTCCTTGACCACCTGCTGGGTCCAGCCGCCCCCAGCCTCCCACGCCGCCCTGCAGTCCTGACCCTGCCTGTATCGCCCCTGCCAGGCATGCCTGACCTGCGTCAAGCGAAGCACAAGCCGCCGCAGGTCCCCGACGGTGTGAAGGCCCGGGGTGCCCACCCACGTCTGGAACCCAGCGGCCTGCTCTCCCTGCCACAAGGCCCTTCTTGCTGGCAGGATGCCCTCATACCCCTCCATCGTCCACTGCATCGTCCTGTCCCCCTCCCCATACTCAAGCTGAAGCAGTGGGTTGCCCCACAGCGGCATCCGCCACGCCTCCTGCCCCGCCTGCCCCAGCTGCAAGGGCTCATCACTCACCACCTCCACTGGCCCCAACGCACGCAACCCTTGCAACATGCGCTGTAATGGCCCCTCCGGCAGGCTCCGCCCCACCTCCTGCCCTGGTAACCGCCCCCCCGGCCCCCTTACCGCGGTGGCTGCGAGCAGGCACAACGCCGGGTGGGCTCCCGGGCACGCCGCGGCCAGCAGGTGCCAAGCCAAGGCGACCCAATCGGGCCGCGGCGGCGCCGCCACGCGGGCATCCCTCGCCCCTTTGCCCAGCAGCACGCGCGGCTCCCCAGCCGCCCACACGATGAAGTGCCGTGCAAGGACCGCGTGGCGGGCCGCCACATGCTGTCTGACAGGCAGGAGGCTGAAGCCCCCGCATGCAGGCTTGCCCACCAGCAGGTCCGACGGCACCCCCGGGAGCCGCCGCTCCCCCGAGTCCGGCCCCAACCCCCTGTCCACCAGGGCCACCGTCATCTTGCCCACCTGTTGGAGAACGTCCTCCGACGCCCCTGCATGCTGCATGTGGTAGTGCAGCCCTCCCAGCCCATACGCTCCCCCGCACTGCGCCCGGCCAAACGCCGACAAGTGTAGCGCTGCGATCTTGGAGAAGCGTGAGCGCACCGGCTTCAACCGCTCATCCCAGTCCACCTCTGGGATGTCAGCCCTGCCGTTGCTGAACACCAGGCCCAGGGTTTTGGCCCTGTCAGCTACGGGAATCCCCGCCACCGCCTCCGGCCGCTGCTCCGCCGGGTCCACTGCCCCCATGGGCA
>JADCJL010000239.1 GCA_020247055.1 Acidobacteriaceae bacterium
AGCTCCCGCTCTCCGCTCACCACCGTCGAGGGCTGGTCGAGATACTCAAACACCTTCTGCGAAGCGCCCAACGCCTGCTGGAAAATGTTGTGGATGCCCACCAGCCGCTTCACCGGCTCGTACAGCATCAGCAGCGCAATCACGAAGCTGGTGAACTCGCCCGCCGTCATCGCCCCCGCCCGTATCTCCGTCCGGGCGTACACGAGCAGCCCGATCACCGTCACCGCGCCCATGAACTCAATCAGCGGCGACGCAATCGCCTGCTGCATCACATACTTCAAATTGCTCCGCCGCAGCCGCCGCCCCGCCTCCCGGAACCGCGCCGACTCCACCGCCTCGGCCCCGAACGACTTCACCACCTGGTGCCCGCTCAGCGTCTCCTGCAGAATCTGGTTCACTTCCGCCGTATCGTCCTGTGCCTTCCGCGTGGACCGGCGAATCCTCCGCCCCAACTGCACCGTCGGCAGCATCACAATCGGCACCACCGTCACGCTGAACAGCGCCAGCTTCCACGACGTCTGAAAGATCACAATCAGCAGCGAGACCGCCACAAACGTCTGCCGCATCCAATCGGCCAGAATGTGCGACGTCGCCACCTGAATCTTCTCAATGTCGTTCATGATCGACGACATCAGCCGCCCCGTCGACGTCGTCTCAAAAAACTGCGCGTCCTGCCGCAGCACCCGCTCAAACACCGCCTGCCGCAGGTCCGTCACCGCCGAAATGCCCACCCGGTTCACCAGGTAGTTGCCGAAATAATCCGATGCCCCCCGCACAAAAAACGCGGCTACCACAATCGCCATCACCCCGGTCACGTACCCGTCCGCGCCGCCCGAACTCAGCACCTGGTCATAAATCGGCCGGATCAGGTACGCAATCAAACCCTGCGCCCCGCCCGCCAGCGCCATCAACAGCACCGACGCTACCAGCGCCCCGGCGTACGGCCGCACATACTGCAAAATCCGCCTCATAGCCGGTCCACCGCCGCGAGCACCGCCTCCACCGTCACGTTTGCCATCGAGCCCCGCCCGTTCACGACCTCCGCCCGCACCCGCCACGGTGCCCACGTCACCGCGTCCGAAGGCCCGAAAATCACCACCTGCTTCACCCCCAACGCCGCCGCCATGTGGGCCGGCCCGCTGTCGTTGCCCACAAACAGCGACGCCCCGGCCAGCAGCGTCATCGTCTCCTCAAGCGGCGCCCCCACCACCGTCCGGAACCCCGCGAACGCCGACAGATCATCCCCCGGCCCCCCGATAAACACCGGCTCCAACTCCCGCAAATGCTCCGCCACGGCCCGAAATCCCGCCGCGCTCCAACTCTTATCCGCTGCCGAGGCCACCGGGTGAATCACCGCGTACGGTCGCTCCGCCACCGCCGGCCGCGAGAACAGACGCGCCCGCGGCACCTCGCCCACCGGTACCCCCAAAGAAAACATTCCCGAAGCCAAATGTTCCGCCGTATGCACCGGCCGCTCCACGCCGAACACCGCCTGGGCCCGCGGCATCGTTACGTTATAAACCGCCTGCCCCGCAAAGTGCTGAAACCCCGCCCGCCATCCTGCCAGGGCAAGCGCGGTCAGCCACAGGCTCCGCGTCCCCCCATGAAAGTTGATCACCAGTTGCGGACGCCAGATCGTCAACTCGCCCGGCGCCGGGCTGAACACGGCATCGACATCCGGGTTCCCGCGAAAGACCGCCGCAAACCGGTCCTCCACCACCACCGCAATCTTCAGGTCCGGCCGAAAGCTCTTCAGCAGATGAATCGCCGGCGTGGTCAGCACGCAATCACCCAGCGAACGCAGCCGGATAATGCCGACCTTGGCTCCCGCGGGCAGTTGCTCCAGTACGGTGCTCAATCTTCGACTTTCGCTTCGTCAATCAGCATCACCGGAATCTCATCCCGAATCGGGTAGACCCGGCGGCACTGCACGCACTTGAGGCCGCTGCCGTCCGCCTTCATATCAAGGCTCGTCTTGCACAGCGGACAAACCAGAATCTCGAGCAACTCTTTGCTGACCGCCATGCTTAGCTCCTAGCGGCTTTCACCGCGGCCAGAAATTGCTTGGCCCTCTCGGTGAACACTTCGTACTTTCCCGCCTTGATCGTCTCGTTGTCGATCAATTCGCTGCCCACGGCCACGGCCGATGCCCCGGCCTTCAAAAAGTCCCCGATCGTGTCGAGGTTCACCCCGCCCGTCGGAATCATCTCCACCTGCGGCAGCGGCGCCTTTACCGCCTTGATATACTTCGCCCCGCCCACGTTCGAGCACGGGAACACCTTGACGAAGTCCGCCCCCGCCTCCCACGCTGTCAGAATCTCGGTCGGCGTCAACGCCCCCGGGCAGATCACGGTCGAATAGCGCCGGGCCATCTCAATGGTGGCTACCTTCAGCGCCGGCGTCACCAAAAATCGCGCCCCGGCCAGAATCGTGGCGCGGGCGGTCTCCGGATCGAGAACCGTCCCCGCGCCCAGAATCATCTTGTCGCCAAACGCATCGGCCAGCTTTTCAAGCGCCCGGATCGCCCCCGGCGTCGTCATCGTGATCTCCGCCGAACGGATCCCCCCTTCGTAGACGGCCTCAATCGACTTGATCGCCGCCTCCTCGGAGTTTACCCGGATGATCGGCACAATCCCGATCTCAAGCATGCTCGAAACGATTTGCTGTTTGGTCATGAAACCACTAGATTACCAATCCACCACCGAACCGTCATCCGCATCGTAGCTCTCCTGGTTTCGCCAGTCGTGCCCGATCTTATCCGCCATCGCGTTTTCGTCCAGCTCAATGCCCAACCCCGGACCCGTTGGCAGCTCCAGATACCCCTCGCGAACCTGGAACGGATTCTTGATGTACCCCTCGCCCAGGCTCACCTGCTCCTGAATCAGGAAGTTCGGAATCGACGCCGCCAGATGCACCCCCGCCGCCAGCGAAATCGGCCCCAGCGGATTATGCGGCGCAATTGTCGCGTAGTAGGCCTCGGCCATCCCCGCAATCAGCCGCACCTCGGTGATCCCGCCGGCGTGGCACATATCCGGCTGCAGAATCGTCGCCGCCTTCTTTTCGAGCACCTCGCGGAAGCCCCACTTTGTGAACACCCGCTCGCCGGTCGCAATCGGTAAATGCGTCCCACGCGCAATCTCGGCCATGATGTCGTGGTTCTGCGCCTGGCAGGGCTCTTCAATGAACATGGGGTTGTACGGCTCCATGCCCTTGATCAGCATCTTGGCGTGCGCCGGCGAAATCGCCCCGTGGAAGTCCACGCCGATGTCCACGTTATCGCCCACCGCCGCCCGCAGCTCCGCGAACTTCTCGACCGCGTACTTCACCTCGGCCGGCGTCTCAATGTACCGCGCCGGGCGCCGCTTGGCCGGCCCCGTCTTGAACGCCGTGAAGCCCTTCTTCAGATCGGCCTTCATCGATTCCGGTGTCCGCGAATGCGCATAAACCCGCACGCGGTTCCGCGTCGGCCCGCCCAGCAGTTCGTACACCGGCACGCCCAGCGCCTTGCCCTTGATGTCCCACAGCGCCTGGTCAATTCCGCTCAGCGCCGAAGTCAGCACCGGTCCGCCGCGATAAAACGCATGCCGGTAGATCGCCTGCCAGTGGTGCGTCACCGCCCGCGGGTCCTTGCCCACCAGGTACGGCTCAATCTCCTTGATCGCCGTCGCGCACGTCAGCGCCCGCCCCTCCACCACCGGTTCGCCCAGCCCCACAATGCCGGCGTTCGTGTGGATCTTCAAAAACAGCCACCGCGGCTTGACGAGAATCGTCTCGAGCTTCGTGATCTTCAGGTTGTCTTTCTTGGCGATCGGCGCGTTCTGCGCCAGTGCCGGGTTCTCTTGAAACAGCGTGGCCAGTCCGGCCGCGCCCAACCAGTTCCGTCGGGAAAAATTGCTCATACCGCCCTCCACTCTATCAGGCAAAATGCACCCAAAGCCCGCCCACCGCCAGCAGAATCGCCACCGTCGCCGCCACCTCCATCCGCGTCCCTCGAATGTGGCTGAACGCCATCGTCAGCTCCTCAATTCCCGTCTTCACCGCCGACAACTTTGACACCACCACCATCAGCAGCACGCACAGCCCGAACACCCCCACGCTGAAATTCAGGAAGCTGATCGCCACCACGTCGTTGAAAATCCCCAGATCCATCTTGAAGGCGTTTCTCATCACGTCCAGCAGAAACCGCCCGCCCCCAATCACCCCGCCCACCAGCAGCGTCGTCAGCGCCGCCCGCGGCGTCGCGCCCTTCCACAGAATCCCCGTCAGAAACGTCGCCGCAATCGGTGCGCCCACATACGCCTGCACGCTCTGCAGGTACATGTACACCTGATCGTTCAGGTTCCGGATGAACGGAATCCACACCACCGACAACGCCACAATCACCCCGGTCGAATACCGCCCGAAACGCACCAGTTGCCGCTCGCTCGCCTCCGGCCGCCACTTCTTGTAAATGTCCATCGTCAGCAGCGTCGAACACGAATTGAACACACTCGAAAGCGAACTCATCAAAGCCGCCAGCAGCGCCGCCACCATCAGCCCCTTCACCCCCGGCGGCAGCAGCCGCATCACGAGCAGTGGATACGCGTTGTCCCCCGTCACCTCCGCCGGCCACAGCGCCTTGGCAATCAACCCCGGCAGCACCAGGATGAACACCGGCAGAATCTTCAACGCTGCGCAAAACAGCGTGCCGTAGCGAGCCTGCTGCACGTTCCGCGCCGAGAGCGTCTTCTGCACAATCACCTGATCCGTGCACCAATACCAAGTACCCAGAATCAGCGTCCCGAAAATTGTTCCCACCCACGGGTACACCGGGTCGCTGGCCGGCTTCACCATGTGGAAGAAGTCCGGGGGCAGGGAACTGCGCAGCGCGGCAAATCCGCCCACCTCATTCAGGCCGATCACGGTCAACACAATCGCCCCCGCCACCAGCAGCACCGCCTGAAACACGTCCGTGTAGATCACCGCCGCCAGCCCCCCGAAGATCGTGTAGACCCCCGTCGCCACCACTAGCAGAATCGCCGACGTCATGTAGTCCCAGCCCAGAATCTCGCGAATCAGAATGCCCCCCGCAAACAGACTCACCGAAATCTTCGTGAAGACGTACGCAAAGAGCGAAACCCCCGTCAGATACCACCGGCACCCCGGCGAAAACCGCATCTCCAGGAATTCGGGCATCGTAAACACCTGGCTCTTCAGATAGTGCGGAACAAACAGCCAGCCCAGCAGCAGCAGACAAATCGCCGCCGACCACTCATAGCACCCCACCGCGAAGCCTGTCGAAGCCCCGCTCCCCGCGAGGCCAATAAAATGCTCGCTCGAAATGTTGGTCGCAAACAGCGACGCTCCCACCGCGAACCACCCCACGTTCCCGCCCGCCAAAAAATACTCGGACGCGTTCCGCTCCTTGAGCGAGTGGTAAATCCCAATCCCGAAAACAATCAAGAAGTAGACCGCGATGATGGACCAATCAAGCATGCGCCATAGTGTACTGAAACCGGCGCCGTTCCACTACCACCCCGTCCCCCGGCTATCATGGTCAAACCGCCATGGCCACTCCCACCTGCAACCGCCGCCGCTTCCTCGGCGCCCTCGCCGCCGCCGCCGCCGCTCCCGCCCGCGCCCAGCAGCGCCCCCCCAATGTCATCCTTATCATGGCCGACGACCTCGGCTACGGCGACCTCGGCTGCTACGGCCAAAAGCGCATCAAAACCCCCAACCTCGACCGCATGGCCGCCGAAGGCATCCGCTTCACGCAAGCCTACGCCGGCTGCACCGTCTGCGCCCCCTCCCGCTCCGCCCTCATGACCGGCTACCACACCGGTCACACCCGCGTCCGCGGCAACGGCAAAAACGAAATGCTCCTCCGCGCCACCGACTTCGTCCTGCCCGAACTCTTCAAAAAGGCCGGCTACACCACCGGCATGTTCGGCAAGTGGGGCCTCGGCGGCGTCGGCTACCCCGGCTACCCCACCAGGAAAGGCTGGGACTCCTGGTTCGGCTTCTTCAGCCAGTTGCAGGCCCACCTGTACTACCCCGACATGCTCCTCGATGGCGACCACGCCCTCGAACTCACCGGCAACTGGGGCGGCAAAAAGAAGCAGTACGCCCCCGATCTCTTCCTCGACCGCGCTCTTCAGTTCCTCGCCACCAACCAGGCCAAACCCTTCTTCCTCTACTTCTCCTCCACCATCCCCCACGCCAACAACGAACTCGGCCGCGACACCGGCGACGGCATCGAAATCCCGGAAGACGCCCCCTACTCCGCCGAACCCTGGCCCCCGCTCGAACGCAAGTTCGCCGCCACCATCACCCGCCTCGACCGCGACCTTGGCCGCCTCTTCGACAAACTCAAAGCCCTCGGCCTCGACAACAACACTCTCATCCTGTTCACCTCCGACAACGGGCCCCACAAAGAGGGCGGCCACGACCCTAACTTCTTCCAATCCTCCGGCCCGCTCCGCGGCACCAAACGCAGCCTCACCGAAGGCGGCATCCGCGTCCCCTTCCTCGCCCGCTGGCCCGGCCGCATCCAGCCCGGCCAGGTCTCTCACCATCCCTTCGCCTTTTGGGACCTCCTGGCCACCTGCGGCGAACTCACCAATCAGCCCGTTCCCCAGGACACCGACGGCCTCTCCATCCTGCCCGCCCTCACCGGCGGCCAACCCCGTGTCCACGACTACTTCTACTGGGAGTTTCACGAAGGAGGCTTCCAGCAAGCCCTCCGCGTCGGCGATTGGAAGTATGTGAAGCCCGCCCTCTACGACCTCAGCAAGGACCTCCACGAAACCACCGACGTCGCCCAACAGAACCCCGCCGTCGTCGCCCGCATGGAAAAACTCCTCGTCACCGTCCGCACCGACTCCCCGGACTTCCCCGTCCGCTAGACTCTGATCCAGAGTGTATATCGCATCCCGGGAAGTGTATACTGCGGGTGTGGCCTTCCACATCCGCAACTCCGAAGCCGAGCGCCTGCTCCGCGAACTTCAGGCCCTCACCGGGGAGACCCTGACCGATGTGGTCCGCAACGCCCTCGCCGAACGCCTGGAGCGGGAGAAGAACCGCTTGGCCGCTAGCCAGGAACCCGACTCCCTCGCGGCCCTGTCCGCTTCGATGCGCGACATCTGGTCCCGCCTCCGCCTTGTCCCCAATCGCGACCCCCGCCCCGATGACGAAATTCTCGGTTACGGTTCCGACGGACTCCCCCACTGAGATGGTCGTTGATACCTCCGCGATTGTCTGCATCATCCGACAGGAACCGGAAACGGCCGATCTTCTCCGCGCTCTTGCCCGCACGCGCACCCGGCTCGTGTCGGTGGTCTCCATTGTCGAGGCCGGCATCGTGCTCGAAAAGCAATTTGGCTCCGCTGGCTCCCGCGAACTGGAAAACGCCATCTCTGCCTTGCAACTCGACGTGCAGCCGGTCTCCGTCGAACAGGGCCGGCAAGCGCTACTCGCCTTCTGGCGCTACGGCAAAGGCATTCACCCCGCGGCCCTGAATTTTGGCGACTGCTTCACGTACAGCCTCGCCAAGTCCACCGGCCAGCCTCTACTGTTTAAAGGCAACGATTTCAACCAAACCGATCTACCCCTCGTCGCTCTCCGCCCTTGACCCCGGTCTCCCCCCGCTACTGCCCCTCCAGCGCATAAGCAATCACCGCGTCATCCGTTACCGGATTATTGAAAAACCCGCCCCCCGTCGCCGTAATCACCACATACTGCCTTCCGTCCCGCCCTTCATAAGTCATCGGCGTCGCCTCCGCTGCCCCCTTTAACTTCACCGTCCATACCTCTTTGCCTGTCTTGGCCTCAAACGCCCGGAACCGCGCATCGTCGGTCGCCCCCACAAACACCAATCCCCCCGCCGTCACGATCGTCCCTCCGTTCCCCGGCCGTCCCGTCTTCTGCTTCCCCTCCGGCAAGCTGTCCGTCACCCCCAGCGGCACCCGCCAAGCAATCTCCCCCGTATGGACATTCACGGCCACCAACTGCCCCCACGGCGGCTGCTGACAGGGATACTGCTGCGTCGTCGGACCCTTCACGCTGAACCGCCCCCCCGCTCCCGGCAGCCCCTCGTAGGGCCCCCCCGGGTCCACCCGGTTCCCTTGTCCCGCCCCCAGCGCCGGGCCGCTCTTCGGGTCATGATCCCGCAGCCCCGCCACCTGTCCTAACTCATTCACGTTCGCAAACAGGAAGCCTAACTCCGGACTATACGAAGTCCCGCCCCAGTTCACCCCGCCGTGGTTGCCCGGAAACTGCACCCGCATCCGGTTGTAAGTCACCGGCAGATACGGCCCCCCCACCGCCATCCCCCGCACTAACTCCCGGCACGCCGCCTCGATCTCCGGCGTCACCGTCGCCAGGTCCTTCAATTCAAATCGCATCCGGCTCAGCGGCTCCGGCTTCACCGGAAACGGCTGCGTCTTCGCCGTCCGTTCGAGCGGCACCTCACTCTGCGGCACCGGCCGCTCCTCCACCCCGTAGATCGGCTTCCCCGTCACCCGGTCAAGCAAAAACACAAGCCCTACCTTGTTCACCGCCGCCACCGCCGGAATCACCTTCCCGGCCTTCTTCACATCAAGCAGCAGCGGCGCCCCCGTCATATCCGCGTCCCAGATGTCGTGGTGCACCACCTGGAAATGCCACAGATACTTCCCCGTATTCGCATCCGCCGCCACCAGGCTTGTCCCGAACAGGTTGTCCCCCGGCCGGTCCCCGCCGTACTGGTCCACCGACGGAGCCCCGAACGGCATGTACACAATCCCTCGCTTCTCATCCACCGTCAAAAATCCCCAAACGTTCACCCCCGTCCGGTTCTTCCAGCTCTCCCCACCCCACGTCTCATGGAACCTCTCCCCCGGCCCCGGAATCGAACGGAACCGCCAAACCAGCTTCCCCGTCCGCATATCCCACGCCCGCACATCCCCCGCCGGCCCCTGCGGCGGATTCTCCTGCGTCGTCCCGCCCGTAATCACCAGGTTCTTGTACACCGTCGGCGGCGAAGTCAGCAGGTTGCGCCCCGGCAAGCCCCGCATGATGTCCTCCGTGTTCAGGTTGATCACCCCGTTATCTCCAAACCCCGGATTCGGCTTCCCGGTCTTGGCGTCAATCGAATACAGCTTCCCGTCGCTCGACCCGAACACCACCTGCGCCGGCGTCTTCCCGTCCCCCGGCCAGTACTCAAGGCCCCGCGTTGAAGGCACCCCCGCCGGCACCGCGAACGACCAGAACTCCTCTCCGGTCACCGGGTCCAGCGCCGTCACCCGCGCATACGGCGTCGTGATATACATCACCCCCCGAATCACCAGCGGCGTCACCTGACTCGGCCGGAAGCCCGATCCAAACTGCGCCCCCCGGCTCCGCCCCGCCTCCGGCTCATCGCCCACCGGCCCGCCCGCCGCCCGCGGCCGCGGCGCCGCGCCGCCCGCGAACCCCGCCGGCTTCATATGGTGAATCCAAGCCACCTTCAGCTTCCCGACGTTCTCCGGCGTAATCTGCCGCAGCGGCGAAAACCGCATTGCCCCGCTGTCGTGCCCGTACGTCCGCCACTCCTTGGCCGGATCCGCCGGCCACCCCGCCTCCGGCATCCGTGCCGCCCGCCCCGTCTCCACCCGCGCTGCCACCGCCGCCGATTCCGGGCCTGCTCCGGCCGCCGCCGGACCCGCTACCACCTCCGGCCCGGCCGCCCCGTAGTGCTTCACCAGGTACCCCAGCACCGTCTGAAAATCTGCGTCATTCCCCGTCGCGCCCAGATTGATCATCTTCCCGATCGTCTCCGTCCACGCCGCCCGCCCCTGCCGCAGCGACACCGTCTGTTCCATCGAGTGGCACCGGCTGCACAGCTTCTGCGTCTCCGCCTTACCCGGCCCCTCCGGCAGCACCACCGCCGCCGGAAGCTCCCACAGTCCGAACAGAAGAAGACAAGACCGAACCCAAACCGTGTGCGTCATGAGAATGCCTCATTCTATCCCCGCGCCGCCCACCACCACCACGCTCCCCCGGTACATCCCCATCCCGCACCCAAATCGCACTTCGCCTCGCGGCTGCGCCGGTAACCGCACCACCACCGTCGCCCCCGGAGCAATCGCCCGCTCCATCCCCAGCCCCGGAAAAACAATCCGCCCCCCGCAGTTGCCCTCGGTCGTCCGCGTAATCGCCAGCGTCACCGGCCGCCCCGCCGGAATCTCCACCCGCGCCGGCTCATACCCCTGCGCCGTGATCCGCACCCGCACCGCCCCGGCCGGTACCGCTTCCTCTCCCCGCCGCCGCGCCGCCGCCCGCTCCACCCGCAGCGAAAACGGAACCGTCACCACCCGCTCTCCCACCCGCATCTGAAACCACAGCTTGTACTCCCCCGGCGCCGCGAAGTTCGCCGCCACCCGCACCCGGTCCGGCGGTGGCGTGCGCGTGTGGTCGTGCTCCTCCCCGGCCGGCAAGCCGTCCATCGGGTGCGCGTGCAACAGGCTCGCCAATCCCTCCCCGGCGATCACCACATGCGCCCACGCCCCCAGGTACGGCTGCCAGCCGCGTATCCCGTCTCCCACCCGGAAGACAAGCTCCCCATCCTCCCCCGCCCGCACCGTTCCCCGGTTCTCGAGCGTCACCCCGGGATTCTCCACCTCTTCTGCTCTTCCCGCCGCGGCCCCCGGCGCCGTCACGTCATACTGCTCCCGTCGCGCATTGCCCCCCGGCGGCGTGTACTCGGCATACACCCGGAACCGGCCCGCGTGCGGAAACGCGTACGCCACCTCCCACACCCCCTCCTCGTTCACCTCCGGATGCAGATGAGCGAACGAACTCCGGTCGTGCGCAATCACCAGCACATGCATCGGCTTCTCGTGCACGTGTTCCAAATGCCGCACCAGCCGCCCCCCCGCCCCTGCCACCCGGAACCGCAGCATCCCCTCGGCCTCCGGCACCCGGTACTCGCCATAAAACTCATGCGCCAGCAGATACGGAAACGCCGCCTCCCCGTTGGCATCGGTCGACAGAAAATACGCGTACGTCCCCTCCGGATACTCCGCCGTCTTTACCGTCCGCCCGTTGTACTCATCCAAATCCCCGGACCCCGGCACGTACTCATAATCCTCGGCAAAACTCCCCAACGGATACTCCGCCCCCACCGGCGGCCCCTCCTGCCCCGGCGCCATCCGCGTCCCGTCCGGCCAGCTCTCTCGCGTCGCCATCTTGCGCCGTTGATAACTCGACCGCATCCGTCTCCCGCCCCACCACGGCCCGTACACCGGATATCCGTCGAGCGCATATCCAATCACCGGCGAATCCCCCCGCCCCGCGGCCAGCAACCCTTCCAGCAGCCCCGCCCGCGCCGTGCCGTGCGCCGCCCGGGCACCCCGCGCCACGCCGTCAAAGTGCCACAGGTTCTGCCCCCGGTACGACTCTCCCTCCACCCGATTCGGTATCGGCACCCCGTTGCGGAACACCCCCGCATAAGCCGGAAGATGCGCGTGCCGCCCCGCCGCCGGCTTCGGCCGGAGCGGCAGCCGGAACGTGTACTGCCGCAGCCCCGCCGCCGCCCGCGCCGGCAGCGCCAGTGGCCCCAGCCACGCCAGCGAAATGCCGGCCGACCGCACTACCACCTTCTCTTCCGTCACCTCCACGCTGTGTACATCCGGCTGCGCCGCCCCGGGCGCCTGCGCGCGGATCCACCCCTCCCGCACCGGCTGTGCCGCCAACGTCGAAACCACCAGTGCTGCCGCCGCCAGTCGCATCCTACCGGATCGTCACGTTCACCGGATTCGACGGCTTCCCGCCCGCCGTCACCACCACATCCACCTTCCCTCGCCCCGCCAGCCCCTGCGGCAGCGTCAGGTTGATCTGGTCCAGCCCTGCGTACGTGCCCTGCGGCCCCGCGTAGGCTACCGGCACGGCCACGCCGCCCACCGTCGCCGTCACCTCCTTCGCCCCGTTCAATCCCGTGCCGTACAGCACCAGCGTCGCCTGCTCCCCCGCCGGCCCCAGCGTCACCGGCCCCTGCACCGACTCATACACCACGCTCCCGCCCCGCACCCGCGCCACCTGCCCCACCGCCGCGTTCTCCGCGTTGGCCCGGAATAGCCCCGGATAGGTGCTTACAACATGGATCGCCCCCGGCACCGTCACCCCGCCCGCCGTAATCCGCACCGTCGCCAATCCCGTCGCCACCGTCTCCGGTATGCGGTAGTTCACCTGCCTTGCGGAAGCATAGGAAATCGGCGCCGGCGTCGATACCCCCGCCGCGTCCACAATCGTCACCGTCGCCCCGCCCAGCGTCACCGGCCAGTTCGCCGTCGCCGCCGCCTCTGTTCCCGTCGCCAGCTTCGCCTCAAACTGCGCGAAGGCCGTTATCAACGCCCCCGGCGTCACCGGCCCGCCTTCGAGCGAGGCCGACGACCAGTGGATCGCGTTCGCCTGTACCATTCCGCCTCCGGCATCGTCCCCGCTCGCGTTGCGATAGGAGGCCCCGTCCGCCGCATTGAAAATTGCCACCCCGTTCACCCAGATCCCCACCGCTCCCAACCCCGTATTCGTCCGCGTCCCCGCCGCCGCCTGCGGCGCGCGCGGCAGCGCGGCCTGCACGTCGATCGACGCGGCGAAGTTCATGAACACCCCGCCGTTCATCCCCCCCGCGAACCACGGCCCGATCACGTAGCTCGGCAGGTTGTTCGAGTTCACATACACCGTGCTCGCCGTCGTCCGGATGCGCTGAATATCCGCCTTCGCGGGCGTCGTCACGCCCCCGCCCGGCGCCCTCGCCCCCGCCGGCTGCACCCCGGGCCACGTCGTCTGCGGACCCGCCGCGGGATCCCAACCCACTACCGCCCGGGCTACCGTCGTCGCGTTCTCCGTCTGCCAGGAGTGCAGCGTCGGATCGGCCGGATTCCGCGGCCCGCTGTACTGCCCGTTGGCAAAGTAATCCTGCGCCTCGGCCGGCGCCGGCGTCGTCGCCGCCCCTCGCGCCACCGTCCCGTAATACTGCAGCCCCAGAATATAGGGAAAGGCCGGCGTCCCGTCGTCCTTGATTGTAATGAAGTAGGCGTAGGTGCCGTTCGGGTACTCCGGCGTCACCGTCGTCCGCCCGTTGAACTGGTCCAGGTCCCCCAGCCCCGCGACGAATTCGTTGTCTTCAAGATACCTTCCCAGCGGAAAACGATCGTTGATCGGTGGCCCCTGCTGCGCCGCCGGCAGGCTTTTCGGCACCCCGGGATGATAGTCGAGCGCCCAGTCCGGCAGCGTGTCCCGCTGCGTCATCTGCCGCAGCCGGTAGCCGGACCGCATGCGCTGGATCGGGCTCGTCGCGCTCTTCGGGTCGCTGTAGCCATACGGGCCGTAGATCGGATACCCGTCCAGCGCCCAGCCGAGTATCGGAGAGTGTTTCCACCCGCTCGCCTTCTCCCGGTACGTGCTCCCGGTGCGGCTCGTCGCGACGACTTCGATGTTGTCCCCCAACTGCGCCCGCAGGCACACCGGCTGCACGTGGTTGTGATACTGCCCCTGCCCTGGCTGGTGGGCCAGGCACGAGTCAAACGTATCTCTCTCGCCAAACAGTGCATCGCGCAGCCAGATGCCATCGCCTGCCTGCATTCCCGGCGGCGGGCCCCCCGGCCCCCCCGGCGGCGGCCCCGGCGGTTGTCCGAACGCCACGCCAAGCGCGGCCCATAGCATCACAATCTTCGCCTTCATCGCCTCTGAGCGTAGCGCTATTCCCTCCGCCCAGCCAGTTAAGAGGTGTTAAGACGCCCGCTCCGCTCGCCCATCGACCCAGCCCAACCCCTACGGGACATCGAAATTGAGGCAAACCCGGAAACACGGAAAAACTGATACGCTGTTCCGCAATCTGACACGCCCCCGGACCATCCGCCTTATGCCCCGCCTCCACCCCCTCCTCCTCATCCTCCCCCTCCTCGCCCTCGCCCAGGCCCCCGAGCCCCCGACGGCCTCTCCCAGCGCGTCCCCTGGCCCACCTCCCGCCTCACCGGCTCACCCGACCCGCCGGCCTCCGGCTCTCCATCGGTCCTTCCTGTCCCTTAGTTCTGAAATCGCTCTCGACGGCCCGCACTCTCAGCAATCCGCCCCCCGGCGTGACGAGTCCTCCAACTCGATTGCCGGCTTCCGGACCGCAGTCGCCGAGTGCCTCTGCTCGGAATCCATCCGCGCGGCAGGTCATGGTCTTTGAACAGGCCGCTACGCCTCCCCATCAGGACTGCGGCTATCGCGACCGCTTTCCTCCCGGCCACCTGACCGCCGTCTGGGTTGCCCTCGAGGATATCCACCCCACGGCTTCCCGCTTTTTTGTACTCCCTGGCTCCCAGGATGTTGATACCAGCGCGACAGAGGAGGAAATCTGGTCAGGAGCCTACACCGCCGCCCTCGCCGAAATTCTCAAATCCGATCTCGCCGAGCAGGTAAAGATTCCCGAAATACGCGCCGGCCATGTCCTGTTCTGGAACTCCCGGCTCATACATGGTTCTATCGGCGGTTCGCTCGGCAGCGGCCGAGAGGATCGTTGCAGATAGGCTAAAGATCAGTCTTGGCATCGTCAGCAGGCGGTTCATCGATTCCTCGTTGGTTCGATCGTCCTCTAGTTTTATCAAGGCACCACCGAGCCGAGTGTGCCGCGAAATACGATGAGGCGGCTCAGGAGTCGTGGACGGGTGAACACGCCGATTCCCGTCGCGCGATCAGGTCCCGCAGGGCGCTTGCCCCCGGTGTTGAGACAAATCCTCGTCGCTGTGACTCAGGGAGTATCGCGCCTCGAAAACCGCAGCCGACGTGGCGGACGGTGCCGCTCGTGCGGAGCAGAAGCGGTTGACGGAACAGGAAGGGGGCGCGGTGCGAAACTGCCTCCCCAAAAAGTAATGCCTCCCGCTCTGGTGGGCGGGAGGCGCGGGACCCCTTGAGGAAAACCCGTCAGCCCCCGGGAAGGGGATTGACGGGTTTGTGATCAGAACGTCAGCCGCAGGGCGAGCTGCATCTGGCGGTTGTCGGCTCTGGTGTCGGAGATGACGCCGTAGGTGGGCGCGCCCACCGTGGCGCCGGGGATGCCCCAGAGCGGATGGTTGGGCAGGTTGAAGATCTCCCAGCGGAACTCCAGATCCCGCTTCTCGCTGAAGCGGAACTCCTTGAGCACCGAGAAGTCCCAGTTGACGAGACCCGGTCCGATGATCGTGTTGCGCCCGGCGTTGCCGAAGCGGAAGCCGCTATCGGGCAGCCGGTTGACGAAGACGGAGGTGTCGAACCAGCGGCGCGGGTCCTGGCTGCCGCGGGCGAGGTTCGGGGTGCGGCCGACGTTGTCGGGGTAGCAGCCGCCGTCCCCATTCTGCACCGCGCCGGAGCCGCAGGCGGGCGAGACCGGGAAGCCGGCGCTGAGCGTGATGATCGAACCCACCTGCCAGCCGCCGACCACGGCATTCGCCGCCCGGCTCGCGCCGGAGAAGAACCTGGCGCCGCGGCCGAAGGGGAGTTCGTACATCAGCGAGTTGGTCAGGTTCGTCCGGAAGTCAAAGGCCGACAGGCCGCGCGAGGCCCGCTTGTTGAGCGGGTCGGAGATGCCACCGTCGCCGAACTGAATGCGGTAGGAGCTGAGGTCGTCAATCGACTTGCCCCAGGTGAAGGAG
>JADCJL010000024.1 GCA_020247055.1 Acidobacteriaceae bacterium
CGGGTATAGGCGGGGGGTGGCGTGCCGGTGGGGGTCGCGCGGGCGCGGATTTATGAACGCGCGTCCGGGGGCGCACACGCGCGCGCCTGGCGCGTCACGCGCGCCCGTCTTCCTCTATGGGACGGCCGCAAGTCGGACAGCATTCCCGTGAAACGCCTATGCTAGGCGTGAGAAGTCCTTTGTTTTCAATAACTTGCGAATGTTCCACGGAATGTTCCACGTGGAACATAGCATCAATGGTGTCCGCAACTCCCAAATCTGCGAGCAGCGATTGGAGTTGCGCGTCTGCCTGGTCGAGGTCGAGAATGTGCCTGTGGGTGATCTCGGAGCGGCTTATGAATAGGCCCGCTGCTTTGGCTATTAGTTCGGTGGCGCGGATAGCGCTCGACTTGTCATCCCCATTCGCCCACTCGACCCACTTCCTACTACAGAAATCAACCGCCAAAGGTTGGTCCTGAATGAGCTTCGACTCAACCCAATTTTGAACCCGTTGTACCGCAGTCCGGACAGGCTCATTCTCCCTCATGAGTCGATGCGCTGCCGAACGGGATGAGTCGGGGTTCTCTGTCCCGTATGCGATTCGGTACGCTTCATGCTGCGGCTCACCACTCGCGTATAGGACAGCAAACTTCCGTTGTGGCGTTGTGAGTTCTGATAGAGCTTCCTCGACATCCCGCGGATACCGGACAACCGTATCCTCTTTCAATTGTCGGATAAGCGCAGCCGATGATCCCATAAGAATAATATATTGAAAAAAAGCTTGCACTCATGAAAGTACCTAGAGTATAAATGAAGAGTACACAGCAGTTCGATGCTGCTTGGCGAGCGTACCCGACGAAAGATCGGGACGCAAAAGGATTAGGACAATGACCACGAAATACTTACTAACGCGGGATACCGCGAAAATTGAGAAAACGCGCACCACTGGAGTTTGGGAAGCGGTGCTCTACATGTCGCCTGCTAGAGAAAGAGTCACCACCGCCCGGCGCCGGTTCCGCGCCGCCTGCTACGCCGCCCAAGGCACCGGCCAACGGCGTGCCGATATCGCCCGGACCATCGCCGCCCGGACGGGCGTCCCCGCGGGGGCATTGGACACCTGGCCAACGGTAGCGTTCCGGCCCACGGCGTTTTCGCGTCGGCGCGGGGAGTTGCAGCGCCTAAAATTCGAGGCGGCCGTTGCCGCCGTCGATGTCGAGGCGCTGCTGGCCGAGCTCCGGGCCGAGGGGGAGCGGTTGGCGGCGGAGATGGGGGTGCGCGTATGACCCCCCGCCGTCCCCCCGCCGCCGGCGACCGGGTGAGGTACGCGACGAACTGGCTGTGCTCGATCGGCGCATACACGGGCGAGTTGCCGTTCGCCCGTGGAACGGTAGCCGCCGTCGAGGACCACGGGCAGGGGTTCGTGCTGGTTACCGTCGACTGGACCCGTGGCGAGGGTTCGAGGCGCGTGCTGGCGGTGAATCTGGAGGTGCTGCGATGACCCCCGCCGAGGCTACGGTAGACGTAGCGGCCACCATCCTGAACCAACTAGGCGGCCCGCGATTCATCGCGATGACCGGGGCTAACAGGTTTCTGCGCGGAATCCATAGCCTGTCGTTCCGGTTGCCGGCCAACTTCGCCCGACGCGGGATTAATCACGTCCGCATCACCCTCGACGCGGACGACACCTACTCGGTATGTTTCGGGCGGGTGCGCGGCACCCGTTACGACATAATCAGCCAGCACGCGATGGTGTATGCGGACGGCCTACAGCGGCTATTCCGCGACCAGACCGGGCTGGATACATCGCTCGGAGGCCGTCCATGACCCCCGCCGAGGCCGTCGCCCGCGCCCGCGCCACCTGGCACGAGGAGGGCGAGATCGAGATCGACGACGACGCAGAGGAATCTGTGTCCGTAGTCGCCGGCGGCGCGTGGGTTGCCGCGTGGGTCCGGGTGCGGGATGACGGCGAACCTGACGAAACCGCCTGACGAGGCCCGGGCCGGGCCGAAACGCCGAGAGGCGTAGCGGGGCCAGAGCCCGATAAGGAGAGATATGCTAGTCACCAAACAGAACCAACGCGACTACTGGAAGGCACAGGATCAGCACGGGAAAGACGCCGTGCGAGTCTACCGCTACGATGCTTTGCAGCGTCGCCAAGACATCAGCCACACGCAAGCGGACATCGCTATCAGCAAAGGGCAAGCGGTATGGATCGAGGTAGACGCCGATGCCGCGTGAGGACGCTCGCATTGCCGCCGCGCGGGATCAGGTTGAATGGCTGATCCAGAACGCGGGCCGGTATGATGCGGCGGAGGTTGTCAACCTGCTGCAACGGGTGAAAGACAACTACCTTCAACCGGTCGCACCGAAAAAAGCCTGGGCCGATCATGCCGCCGCTCAATTGTGGAAAGACCTGATGGGGCGGAAGGGGTTGAAAGAAGAAGGCGCGCGCGTATCGCGTTCCGTGCGCATGGAATTACTGAGAACGTGGGCCGGGATTATCCGGGCCGCGAAACCCTAACAGGTCCGCCGACGGTAGCCGCCGCCGACGGACCCTAGACACACGATCACAGGAGGATCGAATGCCTAACACCACGATATACCAGACGATCACGCCCAGCCACGTTACCGCAATCCGGACCCGCTACGTCGGGCCGACATCAACGACGCCCGCCCGCATCAAAGCCGATGCGGGTATGGGCCGGACGCTGATGGTGTCCTACCACGTCGGCGAAGCCGAAGAGACGTTCGATGCTCACGCCCGCGCCGCGCGCGCCCTATGCGCGAAGTTCGATTGGGCGGGCGATATGATCGCTGGCGGTACCGAAACCGGGTACTGCTTTGTGTTCGTGCCGGAGGTGCTCTAATGCCATACACCCGCACTTACGACAATCTCTGGCTCATCACGCTAACGCCCGAGCAACACCAGCGCACCTGCAACTATTGGTATTTGGTCCAGCAAAACTTCGGACCATTCACGGCATTCACCACTCGCGCGGCGCTGCTGCGTTGGATGGAAGAGCGCGGCCTATCGGTGGACCTTGAGAAGGTCGCGCCGCATAAGCAGCATAGCAGTCTGCCGATTTCCGGCAGTTTCCGGGAGGCCGCTTACCTTGGCGATGCTGACACGTTTCAGAATATCGCCGCCGATGCGGAGACGCGGCAACTCAGTAATGCTGAGTACACGCTGGGAAAGATCACGCACGACGAAGACGGGCTGCGGACCGTTCATTACCTGAACTGCAACGTCCGGACCCGTCAGGTATTCAACTATCAGGAGTCCCGCGATATTCATTGCGGGAGCTTGGCGGAGGCACTATGAGCACCTGGTACGTAAAGAACGACGCCATCATGGTACGCAAGCACGAGCGCGAGCACCTGGGCGAGAACGCGCCGGAGACGGTGTGCGAGATGATAAGCAGCCTAAGCCTGGCAGAGACGTCGCGCAACGCCCGCCTGATTGCCGCCGCCCCCGAGCTACTGGCGGCGCTGGAGATCTGGGCGCGCTACGCTGAGCGCAATGGATGGACCGATGCAGAGCACCACGACGGCGACCCGGCCACCACGGGCTGGATTACGCGGACCCGCGCCGCCATCGCCCGCGCCAAAGGACGCCCGTAGCTGGCCCCCGAGGAGACCACAGATGCTGATCACAGATAGGAAACACTGGCCGCAAGGCATGAAGACCATGACCAACGGCGAACGCGCTGAAATCGCGGACAAAACCAACTTCCTGGCGTGGATGTTGGAAATGTCTACGCCGGTCCCCAGTAACCCAGAGGAATACCACGCGCTGATGGATGCGTGGATCAAGCATCGCCGGAGGAACGGGATCTGGGCTTGACGCCCCCAAGATTAAGATTCGATTAACGCCGATACGTATGTGAGTTTAGGCGTATACTGAAAACACGGGCGGTTAGCCGCCCGAAAACGATAGGAGATTAGGACAATGAGAATCGAGAAAGCCGCCGCCGCCCTCCGCGCCGCCGGCGTCACCACCGGGGGCGCTGCCCGGAAACATCTGAAGGCCAACGGCATCAAGCTCCCCGCCGCCGACGTCCTGGCCGAGGCAACGCGCCAGTCCTCCGTTGCCGCCACCCGCCACCGCGCCAAGCGCCCCCCCGTCGGCTCCCGCCCGTGGGGGCCGGGTGGCCTTCTGCCGAAGGGCACCCCCGCCGAGCGGCTTCTCGGTCGGGCCGACATCCTGATCCGCCACCACCTCGGGTGGATGCGGGACGCCGCCGCCGGGGCGGAGATTACCATCGCGTTCGGCCCGCCGTCGGTGTCGGTGGAGACCTACCAGGACCGGGACGTGTATCGGGGCAGGTTCAAGGGCTGGTCGGCGACCGGTGTGACCGCCCGGATCACCGTTCCCCGAAACTGGTATTCGATGGTTTACTGGCGCGGCCTGGCCACGGTCGATGGCCTGCTAACCCTCGAGGCCCGTCACCTCGAGCGCGTCGACGACGTGGACCTGTATGCGGCGTCATGGGTCGAGCGGGGCCGTGGCTACGCGGCGCGAATGGTCACGGGCGTGATCGCCCGCGTTCCGGGGCGGAGTGCGAGTGCGTGGGAGGAGTGCGCCTACCACGCCGCCGACGCCGCCGCCGCCCTGCGCGGCATCGCCCGAAAGCGTTCCGGCACCCCGGCGCGGCCCCCGGCGCTCCCCGCCCGGAAGTACGGTCACGTCGTCGTCACGCTCCGCGACGTGCGGTCGGTCGGCGCGTGCGAGTCGGGTATCCGGCACTGGTGCCACTCGGTCGGCCTATCCGATGCGCTCGACCGGGGATCAGCGACGGTGGCGGAACTGGCCCCGGCGTACAAGCGGATGCCGGCGCGGGAGTTGCGGGCGGCGGTGATGTTGGCGGTGCGGTCGGCGCAGGAGGTTTAGGTACCACGGGGGCGGCCACGCGCCGCCCCTTCCCCGAGGAGAAGGGGGCCGCGATGCGGCAAGGAGA
>JADCJL010000240.1 GCA_020247055.1 Acidobacteriaceae bacterium
TGGCCGTTCCTGTCTTTTACTCGCTGTTTGAAGATGGCTCCCACTGGCTTCGGTCGCGGTTCGGCTCCGCGGCGCCGGCCTCGACTCCCGCAACGACTCCCTGATTTCCCGGTAGGATCCGCTAAGATCAAAGAGATGCGGCGCAATCTCGGCACCTATCTCCGGGACTCGGCCGGCGATCATCGCAACTTCGCCTACGTCTACGCCGACGGGCTCCGCACCCGCCGCATGACCTACGCCGAACTGGCTCAGCTCGCCTGGCAGACCGGCGCCTGGATGCAAAGCCAAGGCATCCAGCCCGGCGACCGCGTCATCCTCTGGGCCGAAAACTCCGGTGAATGGGCCGCCGTCTTCTGGGCCTGTCTCGCCACCGGCATCGTCGCTGTCCCCCTCGACGCCCAGTCCAGCCAGGAATGGGCCAACCGGATTGTCGAAGAAACCGGCGCCAAACTCCTCTGGCAGGACCGCGACCT
The DNA here is from genome assembly GCA_020247055.1 of Acidobacteriaceae bacterium. Taxonomy (GTDB): domain Bacteria; phylum Acidobacteriota; class Terriglobia; order Bryobacterales; family Bryobacteraceae. The sequence continues at coordinate 474 of JADCJL010000240.1, forward strand.
GGCCCATCTCCGCCGCACGGTCGCCGGCCTCCCCGCCGTGCCTCCCCGCGGCGAAGGCCCCGCCCGCGACGACCTGGCCCAAATCATCTTCACCTCCGGCTCCACCGCTGCCCCCAAAGGCGTCTGCCTCACCCACGGCAACACCCTCGCCAGCCTCGAGCCCATGGAGAAGGAAATCGCCAAATACCTCCATTGGGAACGCCCCTTCCATCCCGTCCGCTTCCTTGTCCAGCTGCCGCTGTCCCACGTCTTCGGCCAGATGCTCGGCCTGTTCGTGCCCCTGCTCCTGCGGGGCGAAATGCACTTTGTACCGGAGCTCAGCCCGGCCGATGTCATCCGCTGCCTGCGGGAACGCCGTATCTCCGTCCTCGCCACGGTGCCCCGCTACCTCGACCTGCTCGCCGCCGAGGCCATCCACCAGCATCGCTTAGCCCCGCGCCTGGCCATCCCCGCGCGGGGGCACTTCTTGAAAAGCTGGTGGGTCTTCCGTGATGTCCACGCCCACCTCGGTTGGAAGTTTTGGGCCTTCGTCTGCGGCGGCGCCTCGCTGCCGGAGCAGACCGAACGGCTGTGGCGCCGCCTTGGCTATGCCGTCATTCAAGGCTACGGAATGACGGAGACGGCTTCGCTGATCAGCGTCAACCACCCGTTTAAAATGACCCGCGGCAGCATTGGCAAGTCCATGCCCGGCCGCCAGGTCCGCATTAGCGAAACCGGCGAGATTCTCGTCCGGGGAGAGACGGTCTCTCCCGGCTACTGGAGCAAGCAAGGCGGCGCCCAAGGCTGGGGCGGCGAATGGTTTTCCACCGGCGATCTGGCCGAAACCGACGCCGCCGGCAACCTCTTCTTCCGCGGCCGCAGCAAGGAACTCATCGTCGCCTCGAACGGCATGAACATCTACCCGGAGGACATCGAGCACGCCCTCCGCGCCGAACCCGAAGTCGCGGACGTCGTCGTCGTCGGTGTTGACCTCCCCGGTGGCCCCACCCCCATGGCCCTTTTCCGCGGCCACGCAGACTGGGAGGCCGTAATCCAGCGTGCCAACACGCGCCTCGAACCCCACCAGCGCATCGCCCGCTGGGCCGAGTGGCCCGAGCTGGATTTCCCTCGCACCGGCACCCGCAAAGTCCGCCGCGGCGCCGTCCGCGAGTACGCGCAAGCGCTCGCCACCGGGGAGCCTGTTGAGAACCTCCGCGCCAGCGCCCTCGAACAGGTACTCCGCAACGCCGGCGCCCGCTGGCAGGGGGCGCTGAGCGACGACTGGGAACTGGGCCGCCATCTCGCCCTCGACTCGCTGGCCCGCGTCAGCCTCCTCACCGCGCTCGAATCCCGCTTCTCTCTCTCGCTCGAAGATGCTCAGGTCGACGAATCAACCACCATCGGAGCACTCCGGCACACCATCGCGTCTCGCCTCGAAGCCGGAGCCGTTTCCCCCGCCGCGCCGGCGTCTCTCCTGCCTACCTCTAGCCCGGCCCCCGAAGCTGTTCTGCCCCCCGCGGACGTCTTTCCCCGCTGGCCCCAATCCTGGTGGGCGGCCGCGCTGCGGGCTCTGCTGCACGGGTTGCTCCTCCGTCCGCTGACAGCCTGGCTCTCCGGTCGCGCACCTCTCCTCGGCCTCGACCATCTGGCCGCCATCTCCGGCCCCGCGCTGCTGCTGGCCAATCATCTTACGGCGATTGACGGTGCGCTGCTCGTTGGGCGTCTGCCCTGGCGGCGCGCCCGCCGCGTGGCCATCGCCATGAGCGGGGAGCTGCTTGCCGAGTACCGCCGCCCCTCGCCGTCGCTGCCCTGGTTCCGGCGACTGGCGCTGCGGGTGCAGTATGCGTTCCTGCTGCTGGCTTATCAGGTGTTCCCGCTGCCGCGCGGCGCGGGGGTCCGCCGCGCGTTTCAACACGCGGGCCGACTGGCGGACGCGGGCTACTCGATCCTGGTCTTCCCGGAGGGCCGCCGTTCGGAGACGGGCGAGTTTCTTCCCTTGCAACCCGGCACGGGCCTCCTCGCCCGGGACCTGCGGCTGCCCGTGGTTCCGGTTTGGTTGGGAGGGCTGCGGCAGTTGCGGGCGCAGGGCCGTCGCTGCGCGAGGCCGGGCGAATTGAGCCTCCGCCTTGGTGCGCCCCTGACCTTCGATGCCGCCGCCGACCCGGCCGCCGCCACGGCGGCCGTCGCGCAGGCGATGCGGGAGTTGGACGGGCTGCCGGCCCGGTAGAGCACCGGGTTCCGCCTCGCGCGGGCCGGGGATGTTCCCCGGCGCGCTTCGCCCCCGCGACGTCCGGCATCCCGTCGAACGCAGGATCACCGAGGCAGAGGTTTGCCCCGCGAATCTTCGGCCTCGCCCCCGGGTCTCGGCCGCGCGCCGGCAAGAGCACCGGGAGTCGGCTTGAGCTGTCATGCTACCGATCCGCCCCCGCACCGCCAATCACGTGGCGCCGGTTCGGTAAGCGTGGCCGAAAGTGCGGGTGATCCTCCGCGGGACGCCGGCTTCTCCCGCGATGCCGGGAGGTGCCGGAGGTGGAGCAATCAGGTGGCGGTGCCTGGGGTTTGGCGCGGAACTGTCCCGGAGGGGAGTCCGCCAAGGCGGACCGGTCGGGGGACCAGGAGAAACCGCCACACCGGCGGGCGCAGAGGGCCGGGAGCGTCCCGGAAGCTTGATCTTCGCGAGAAGCGAGCCCGGCACAAGCGCACAGGCCGAGGCGAGCCCGTTGTGCGCGTTTTCAAAAAGAGCGCACAGGCCGCGCAGGCCCGGCACCCACGGGCGAGGAACGCGCCCCTCCTGCCGGGCCGAGGCGAGTCCGTTGTGCGCGTTTTCAAAAAGAGCGCACAGGCCGAAGCGAGTCCGTTGGGCGCGATCCTCAAAACCTCTGGTGCCGCTATATGATGGAGTCACTATGTGGCGTCTCCGGCTACTCTCCCTGTTCTGTCTCCCCCTTCACGCGGAAGTAAGCTTCAACCGCGATATCCGCCCCATCCTCTCTGATACCTGCTTCCGCTGCCACGGCCCCGACCAGAGCTCCCGCATGGCCGGCCTCCGCCTCGATTTGCGAAACGAAGCCACCGCCGCCCGCCGCGCCGGCACCCCCATCGTCCCCGGCGACCCCAAAAACTCCCTCATCATCCAACGCATCGAAGCCACCGGCCCCAAGCTCATGCCCCCGGCCTCCGCGCATAAAACCCTCACCCCCGCTCAGAAGCAGCTCCTCACCCAATGGGTCGCCGCAGGCGCTCCATACGAAGGCCACTGGGCCTATCAACCCCTTCGCCCCGTCCCCGGCTCGATCGACAGTTTCATCAACCGCTCCCTCGCCGCCGCCAAGCTCACCCCGGCCCCCGCGGCCGACCGCCCCACCCTCCTCCGCCGCCTCTATCTCGACCTCACCGGCCTCCCACCCACCCCCACCGAACTCGCCTCCCGCGAACCCTACGAAGCCATCGTCGACCGTCTCCTCGCCTCCCCCCGCTACGCCGAAAAGCAGACCATGCTCTGGCTCGACGCCGTCCGCTACGCCGATACCTGCGGCTTCCACGGCGATAACGCCTTCCCCGCCTGGCCCTACCGCGACTACGTCCTCCGCTCCTTCCTCGCCAACAAGCCCTTCGACGTCTTCACCCGCGAACAGCTCGCCGGCGACCTGCTCCCCAACGCCACCCGCGAGCAACGCACCGCCACCGCCCTCCACCGCCTCACCCGCACCTCGGCCGAAGGCGGCATCCAACCCAAAGAGTACCTCGCCAAGTACGCCGCCGACCGCGTCCGCACCGTCTCCTCCGTCTGGCTCGGCGCCACCCTCGGCTGCGCCGAGTGCCACGATCACAAGTTCGACCCCTACCTCGCCAAAGACTTCTACGCCATGAAAGCCTTCTTTGCCGACATCCAGGAAACCGGCCTCGTCCCCGACCGCGGCAAGGACTCCTGGGGTAAACAGCTCCTCCTACCCACCCCCGCCCAGGAAAAACGCCTCGCCGAACTCGCCGCCCGCCGCGGGCCCGTCTCCGTGCCCAAGGCCGAAACCTTCGGCTGGATGGTCCAGACCCCGGCCAGCTTCGAGGCCTCGAACGGCACGCTCCTCAAACTCGAAAAAGACAACCTCCTGGTCGCCTCCGGCCCCAATCCCGATAACTCTACTTACACCGTCACCCTCGACGCCGCCCCCGGCCCCTGGACCCACCTCGCCCTCGAAGTCCAATCCGACGAAAGCCTCCCCGGCGCCAACATGGCCCGCGGCGCCGACCGCCTCGTCATCACCGAAGTCACCGCCAGCGTCCCCCTCTCGCTCGCCGCCACCAACACCACCTTCTCCACCAAAGACCTGCCGGCCATGGCTGTGCTCGACGGCCAACCCGGCACCGGCTGGGGCATCAACACCTACGGCGACCCCCGCGCCGCCGTGCTCTCCCTCCGCTTCTCGAAGCCCTTCCGTGGCGGCCGCCTCACCGTCCGGCTCCATCACGACTCTGCTTTCCGCCGCTCTACCACCGGCCGCTTCCGCCTCGCGCTGTCGAAAGAGGCCGTCGCCTGGCCCGCCCCCTTCGACGCCA
>JADCJL010000241.1 GCA_020247055.1 Acidobacteriaceae bacterium
CCGGGAACTCCAGGCCAAAGTGCTCGATATCGCCGCCCGCGTCGAGGCCGCCTACTGGAGCTGGGTCGCCGCTCTTGAAGCGGAAACCGCCGCTACCGCCAGCGTCAACTATGCCCGGGAGGCGCTCGACTCCACCGCCCGCCTCGTCCGGGCCGGCGAACAGGCCGACAACGAACTCGCCGGGGCCCGCGGCCAGCTCCGCCGCGTGGAAGAGCAGGCCGCGCAGGCCCGCGGCGCGGCCGGCGAAGCTGCCCAGCACCTGAAGTCGCTCCTGGCCCCCAACGGTTCGGACCCCATCTGGGAGCAGCAGTGGCGCCCGGTCGAAACGCAACTTCCTCTCGACGCCAAATCCGCCGGCGAACTGGCCGAACGCGCCCTCCGCTCCCGGCCCGAACTCGCCGCCGCCGCCCATCGCCTCGCCGCCGAAAAGGAGAGCACCAAACTCGCCGCCGAAGCCCGCAAACCCGCCGTTGACCTCGTGCTCTCCCGCACCGCCCAGGGGCTGGCCGGCCGCGCCGTGCCGCAGGGCGAACTCTTCCCCGGCTTCTCGCTCGACCCGCCGGGCCAACTCATCGGCGGCCACGGCCGGGCCTACTCCCAGGTCTGGCGCAACATCTACCCCACCTACGAAGCCACCCTTACCGTGGAACTCCCGCTCCGCAACCGGGAAGCCGAAGGCCGCTTCGGCCAGCAGCAGGCGCTCGAACGCCGGGCCGCGGCGCAGGTCCGGCAGCTCGAAGTGCAGACCACCCTCGAAGTCCGCCGCGCCTGGGAATCCTACTCCGCCGCCCAGGCCCGGGTCCGCGCCGCCGAAGACAGCCAGACCGCCAGCCGCGAGCGCCTCGAAAGCGAACTGCGCCTCTATCGCGAAGGCCAGTCCAACAACCTCAGCCTCAACGTGCGGCAAGGCGAACTCGCCGAAAGCCAGCAACTCCTCGTCAACGCTCGCCGCACGCTCAACCTCGCCGCCGCGGAACTCCGCCGCGCCGCCGCCCTCACCCTCGAAACCTTCTCCATCCAGGTCGAATAGCCGCTCCCATGAAACCTCTTTCCGCTTCCGTCGTCGTCTGCCTTCTGCTTTCCGCCTGCAACCGCACCCCCACCCCGGCGCCCGCGGCCAATGCCCCGGCCTCGGCGCCGGTGGTCACCATTGCTGCCATCCAGGCCTTCGACGCCCCGCCCGCGCTCGAAAGCTCCGCCGCCTTCGCCGCCATTGACGCTGCCGAACTGGCCCCGGAAACGGAAGGCGTGGTCCGCGAGATCTACGTCCGGACCGGCGACTCCGTCCCCGCCGGCGCCCCTCTCCTCCGCCTGGAGGACCGCGAGGCCCAACTGCGTTTGGCCGAAGCCCGCGCCCGTGTGCGCGAGATGGAAGCCCTGCTCCGGCAGGCCGAAGCCCGCCTCGGCGCCGAGGGCCAGGCGGCCGTCGAACGCAGCGCCGACGTCCTCAACGCCCAGGCCCTCCTCGACCAGGCCGCTGAAGACGTCCGCCTCGCCGCCATCGACGAAGCCCGCGCGAGCCGTCTGCGCGCCACCCGCGACATCTCCCAAAACAGCTACGACCGCTCCCAAAGCAACCTCCTCTCGGCCCAGGCCCGGCTCCGCGGTGCCCGCCAGCAGGTCGCCCTCGCCACCAGCACGGCCCGTCAGGCGGCCCACGGCATCGCCATCGCCCGCGCCCAACTCGCCTCCGCGCAGGCCCAGGAGGCCCAGGCCGCCAAGCGTGCCGCCGACGCCGTCCTTCGCGCTCCCTTTGCCGGGGTCGTCACGGGCCGGTCGGCTTCCGTCGGTGAGTTTGTCTCCCCCCAATCCAAGCCGCTCCGCCTCGAGCGCGTCGATCCGCTCCGCCTCGTCTTTGCGCTGCCCGAGTCCCAGGCCGCCCGCCTCACCCCCGGCCTTGCTGTCGAAGCCCAGGTCGCCGCCCTCCCCGGAGAGACCTTTCATGGCCAGCTCCGCGCCCCCAATGGCGCCCTCGATCCCGCCTCCCGCGCCCTCTCCGTCGAAGCCGAGTTCCCGAACCCCCAACGCCGCCTCAAACCCGGCTACTTCGCCCAGGCCCGTATCGTGCTCGGCGGCTCGCAACCCCTCATCCGCCTCCCCCTCCGCGCCCTCGATTTCGACCCCCGCACCGAAACCTATCGCGTCTGGACCTACGCCGCCGGCCGCGCCAAACTCCATCTGGTCGGCCTCCCCCGCAAGCGTGGTGACGCCGTTGAACTGCCCCCGGCGCCCGGACTCGCCGGCGGGCTCTCGGTCATCGTCGATCCCCCGCCCAGCCTCCATGACGGCATGACGGTAATCGCCGCGGGGAAACAATAACATGCAAACCCTTGCGGCCCTCTGCGTCCGGCGGCCCGTGTTTGCCGCCATGCTCATCCTGTCGATGTCCGTCGTCGGCGCCGTCAGCTTCTTTCTGCTCGGTCTCGACCGCTTTCCCAACGTCGACCTCCCTGTTGTCACCGTCACCACCGCCAACCCCGGCGCGAGCCCTGCCGAAATCGAGCGCGAAATCACGGAACGAATCGAAGCTACCGTGAACACCGTCGCCGGGATCGAAGAGCTCCGGTCGATCTCGAGCGAAGGCGTCTCGAACGTCGTCGTCCAGTTTCATCTCGGGCGCAGCGTCGACGCCTCCGCCGCCGAGGTCCGGCAAAAAGTGGACCTCGTCCTCAACGACCTGCCTCGTACCGCCGAAAAACCCGTCGTACAGAAGATCAACTCCGACGCCGCCGACGTGCTTTTGTACGCCATCGCCTCGCCCCGCGAACTCACCGCCCTCACCGAACTCGTCGATAAACAGATCGTCGACCGCCTGGCGAGCGTCAGCGGTGTCGGCAAGGTCACCCTCTACGGCGGCCGCCCCCGCGAACTGCAGATCCTCGCCGACCTCGATAAACTCCGCGCCTACCAGCTCACCATCAGCGATCTCGCCCAGGCGCTCCGCGCTCAAAATCTCGAACTCCCCGGCGGCGCGCTCGATCAGGGCACCCGCTCCCTCACCGTCAAAACCATGGGCAAGATTACCGCCGTCGACGACTTCGCCCGGATTGTCGTCGCGCAACGCAACGCCTACCCCATCCGCATCGCCGACGTGGCCACCGTCCGCGACGCGGGCCGGGAAGCCAAAAGCATCGCTCGCCAAAACGGCGCCAACGCCATCGTTCTCGCCGTCGCCAAGCAATCCGGGGTCAACACCGTCGCCCTCATCGACGCCGTCGAAGAGCGCCTCACCGAAATCCGCGCCGAACTTCCCCCCGACATGCAACTCACCAAGATCCGCGATCAGAGCGAATTCATCCGCGCGAGCCTCCACTCCATTGAAGAACATCTCGTCGTCGGCGCTCTCCTCGCCGCCCTCGTCGTCTACATCTTCCTTGGCAACCTTCGCAGTACCCTCATCGCCGCCCTCGCCATCCCCACCTCCATCGTTACCAGCTTCGCCCTCATGGCCGCCCTCGGCTACACCCTCAACCTCATGACGATGCTTGCCCTCACCCTCATGGTCGGCATCGTCATCGACGATGCCATCGTCGTTCTCGAAAACATCGTTAAGGTCATGGAGGAGCGCGGTCTGCCCCCGGAACAGGCCGCCATCGAAGGCACCCGCGAGATCGGTCTGGCCGTCATGGCCACCACCCTCAGCCTTCTGGCCGTTTTCGTCCCCATCGGCTTCATGGGTGGCATCGTCGGCATGTTCATGTCCAGCTTTGGCTTCACCAGCGCCGCCGCTATCGCCGTCAGCCTCCTGGTCAGCTTCACGCTCACGCCCAGCCTGGCCGCCCGCTGGCTCCGCCACACGCCCGGCGCCCCGGCCAGCGCAGCCTCACCGCTCAACCGCTGGCTCGACGCCGCCTACACTCGCCTTCTCGTCTGGAGCATGGCCCACCGCGGAAAGGTGGCGCTACTGTGCCTACTCGTCGTCCTGAGCACGCTCCCCCTCGCCTGGCTGACGGGCTTCCAGTTTGTTGCGCAGGACGACGAAAGCGAGTTCGAAGTCTCCGTCCGTCTTCCGGAGGGCGCCAGCCTTGCCGCCACCGAAAACGTCATGGAAGAGATGGCCCGACTCATCCGCCGCGAGGTGCCGGGGGTGAAAAGCACCCTCACCGTACCCGGCTTCAACGCGCTGCAGAAAGTCAACCAGGGCAATATTCTCGTCCGCCTCGTGCCGCCCGCCGAACGCGAGCAGGATCAGCAGGCTCTAGTCGCCCTCACCCGCGAGAAAATTCAGCGCTTTCCCCCGGAGATTTACACCTCCGTCCAGCCCATCGACCCGTTTAGCGGCGGCGAAAAAAACACCGAAGTCCAGTTCGTCCTCCGCGGCCCCGACCTCGACCGGCTCGCAGAGTACTCCGCCCGCGCCCTCGCGATCATGAAGAAAAACCCCAAACTCGCCGACAGCGACCGCAGCCTGCTTCCCGGCAAACCCGAGCTGCGCATCCACGTCAACCGCGAACGCGCCGCCGACCTCGGCGTCCAGGTCGAGGACATCGCCGCCGCCATCAATACCCTCTATGCCGGCGAACTCGTCGGCAACTACGGCGAAGGAAAGAACCTGTACGGCATCCGGCTCCGGGCCCGCCTCGCCGAGCGCGGCGCCGCCGCCCGCCTCGACGAAATTCTCGTCCCCCGCCGCCTGCCGGGCGATACCGAAGACCGCGGCCTCGTGCCTCTCAGCCAGCTCGTACGCCTCGAACCCGCCGCCGGGCCCGGCTCCATCGACCGCCTCAATCGCCAGCGCCAGGTCACCCTCTATGCCAACCTTGCCCCCGGCGCGAGCCAAAGCGAAGCGGTTACCGCCATCCGCGATGCGGTCCGCTCACTCAACATGCCCCCCGCCTACACCGAAGCCCTCACCGGCAACGCCAAAGAGCTCGAAAAGACCGGTTACTATTTCTTACTCGCCGTCGGCCTCACCTTTGCCTTTATGTACATGGTGCTCGCCGCCCAGTTTGAAAGCCTCATCCATCCGGTAACGATCTTACTTACTCTGCCGCTCAGCATCCCCTTCGCCCTGCTCAGTAGTTACCTCGCCGGCCAGCCCCTGAATATCTTCTCCATGCTCGGCATCTTACTCCTGTTCGGCGTCGTCAAGAAAAACGCCATCCTGCAGATCGACCACACCAATCAACTCCGCGCCAAAGGAATGCCCCGCTACGAAGCCATTCTCGCCGGCAACCGGGACCGCCTCCGCCCCATCCTCATGACCACCCTCGCGCTTGTCGCCGGCATGGTTCCCCTTGTCCTCGGCGGTGGCCCCGGCGCCGCCACCAACCGCAGCATCGGCCTGCTCGTCGTTGGCGGCCAGAGCCTCTGCCTGCTGCTCACCCTGCTGTCCGTTCCTGTCTTTTACTCGCTGTTTGAAGATGGCTCCCACTGGCTTCGGTCGCGGTTCGGCTCCGCGGCGCCGGCCTCGGCATCCGCACCCACCCCTTGATTTCCCGATAGGATAGGGGAATGCGGCGCCATCTCGGCACCTATCTCGAGGACCTGGCCGGCGATGAGCGTAACCTCGCCTATGTCTACGCCGACGGCCTCCGCACCCGCCGGATGTCTTATGCCGAACTCGCCCGCTTAGCCTGGC
>JADCJL010000242.1 GCA_020247055.1 Acidobacteriaceae bacterium
TCGCCGGTGATTCGGGGCAAGTGGGTGCTGGATAACATTCTGGGGGTGCCGCCGCCTCCACCGCCGCCGAACGTGCCGGCGCTTGAGGAGACCAAGGCAGCGATGAAGAAGTTGACCGTGCGGGAGCGGCTGGCGGAGCACCGGCGGAACCCGGCGTGCGCGGGGTGCCATAAGTTGATGGACCCGGTGGGGTTTGCGCTCGAGAATTATGACGCGGTGGGGCGTTGGCGGCGGGCGGAGGACGGGGTGCCGGTGGACGTGAGCGGGGGGCTGCCGGACGGGGCGCAGTTTGCGGGGGTGGCGGGGCTTGAGAAGGCCCTGCTGACGCGGCCCGAGCTTTTTGCTACAACCGTTACAGAGAAGCTGTTGACGTACGCGCTGGGCCGCGGGGTGGAGTTTACGGACGCCCCGGCGGTGCGGCAGATTGTCCGGCAGGCTCAGCGCAACAATTTCCGGTTCTCTTCGCTGATTGAGGGGATAGCCGGCAGCCCGTCGTTTCAGATGAGGAGAGCCCAATGATCATCACGAAGAAAGCCCTGCCCCGGCGCGCGCTGCTGCGCGGGATGGGGGCCACGCTGGCGCTGCCGCTGCTCGATGCGATGGCGCCGGCGTTGAGCGCGGCGGCGGCGCCGGTGCGGCGGCTGGGGTATGTCTATATGCCGATGGGCGCGCACATTGCCGAGTGGACGCCGCCGGGGGCGGACCTGCGGACGCTGTCACCGACGCTGCGGAGTCTGGCGCCGGTGGTGGATTACGTCTCCGTGCTGAGCAATATGGAGCTGCGGAACGCTTATCCGGGGACGCATGCGACGTCGAACGCGGCGTTTTTGAGCGCGGCGACGGCGAAGTGGACCGAGAGCACGGATTATCAACTGGCGACGACGGCGGACCAGGTGGCGGCGCAGCAGATGGGGCAGGGGACGCGGCTGCCATCGCTTGAGCTGGCGATGGACCTGTTGACGACGGTGGGGCAGTGCGACAACGGCTACGCGTGCGTATATCAGAACAATCTTTCGTGGTCGTCGCCGACGACGCCGCTGCCGGCGGAGGCGCATCCGCGGGTGGCGTTTGAGCGGCTGTTTGGCGACGGGGGCAGCGCGGCGGACCGGCAGGCGGAGCTGCGGAAAGATGCGAGTCTGCTCGATTGGATGAGCGCCGATATTGCGCGTTTGCAGCGGAAGCTGGGGGCGCGGGACCGGACGAAGGTGAACGAGTACCTCGATACGGTGCGGGAGGTAGAGCGGCGGATTCAGAAGGCCGAGAAGGCGACGGCGGAGACGAAGCTGCCGGATCTGGACCGGCCGGTGGGGGTGCCGGCCTCCTACGCCGAGCACGCCAAGCTGATGTTTGATTTGCAGGTGCTGGCGCTGCAGGGGGATGTGACGCGGGTGACGACCTTTCAGCTGGCGCGGGAGACGAGCACGCGGACTTACCCGGAGATCGGGGTGCCGGACGCGCACCATCCGTTGACGCACAACGGCGGGGATCCGGAGAAGCTGGCGCGGGTGGCGAAGATCAACGCGTTTCACGTTTCGCTATTTGCGTATTTCCTGCAAAAGCTGCAGGCGACGCCGGACGGGGACGGGAGTCTGCTGGACCACTCGATTTATCTGTATGGGAGCGGCATGGGCAACGCGGACAAACATGACCATGTGAACCTGCCAATTCTGGTGGCGGGCGGGTTGGCGGGGCGGAAGGCCGGGGGACGGCACTTGCGGTACACGAAGCCGGAGCCGCTGGCGAATCTGCATTTGACGCTGCTGGACCGCGTGGGCGTGCGGCTGGACCGGTTTGCCGATAGCACGGGCAGGATTCCGGAATTGACGGCGGTGTAACAATGCGACGCTGGGCAGCGGGATGGGTGTTCGCGGGGGTGCTGGCGGCGGCGGACGGGTCGTCGCCGCTGCACCGGGCGGCGTATGCGGACGACCTGGCGGCGGTGGAGCGGTTGCTGCGCGGCGGGGCGGACGCGCGGGAGGCCAACCGGTACGGGGTGACGGCGTTGACGCTGGCGTGCACGAACGGGAACGGGGCGATGGTGGCGCGGCTGCTCGCGGCCGGGGCGGATGCGAACACGGCGCTGCCGGGCGGCGAGACGGCGTTGATGACGGCGGCGCGGTCGGGGAGCGTGGAGGCGGTGCGGGCGCTGCTCGGCAAGGGCGCCGATGTGAAGGCGCGGGAGAGCAAATACGGGCAGACGGCGCTGCACTGGGCGGCGGCGGAGGGGCATGCTGACGTGATCGGGGAGTTGGTGGAGGCGGGGGCGGTGGTGGAGGACCGGCTGGACTCCGGCTACACGCCGCTGCTGTTCGCGGTGCGCGAGGGGCGGATTGAGGCGGTGAAGGCGTTGCTGCAGGCGGGGGCGGAGGCGAACGATACAACGCCCGTGGGCGGGCGGCGGACGGCGCCGGCGAAGTCGCCGCGGCCGGGGACGTCGGCGCTGATTCTGGCGACGCTGAACGCGCATTATGAGGTGGGCCGGGTGCTGCTCGACGCGGGGGCGAACCCGAACGCCGATGGGCCGGGCTATACGGCGCTGCACGCGGTGACGTGGGTGCGGAAGCCGGGGCTGGGGGATAACGACCCGGCGCCGGAGGGTTCGGGCGAGTTGACGAGTCTCGAGTTTGTGAAGGCGCTGGTGGCGAAGGGAGCAGATATTAACGCGCGGATGAGCAAGAAGATTGGGGTGGGGCTGACGGGGTTGAACTCGGCCGGGGGGACGGCGTTTTTTCTGGCGGCGCGGACGGCGGACGCGGAGTTGATGCGGCTGCTGGCTCGGTTGGGGGCGGATACGAAGCTGGGGAACGTGGACGGTTCGACGCCGTTGATGGCGGCGGCGGGGTTGGGGACGCGGTCGCCGGGGGAGGACGCGGGGACGGAGGCGGAGGTGATGGAGGCGATTGCGGTGGCGCTCGAGCTGGGCAACGACATTAATGCCGTGGACCAGAACGGGGAGACGGCGATGCACGGGGCGGCTTACAAGAACCTGCCGGGGGCGGTGCGGCTGTTGGCCAAGCGGGGGGCGAAGCGGGAGATCTGGGACCGGAAGAACCGGTTTGGGTGGACGCCGATGCGGATCGCGGAAGGGTATCGGTTTGGGAACTTTAAGCCGTCGGATGTGACGATGGCGGCGTTGCGGGAGTTGGAGTAGGGAGTTGGAATAGAGAGCGTCGGCTTCCGCGCGGGGGGTTGATTTAGTACGATTGGCCAACATGATTGGGCAATTGCGGCGCGCGGCGAGTTGGTTGGACGACCGGATGCGGTTTGCAGACATCCGGTGGCAGCGGATGGGGGCGGACGGGCACAATATCGACGCCTGGATCTGGCCGAGCCTGGTGGCGGCGGCGCTGTGGACGGGGATGCCGCGGTGGGGGTGGCGGCTGGGGCTGGGGCTGTTGGTGGGGGTGTTGGCTTACGCGATCTTCCGCGCGGGGCGGCGGCATTTGCTGGTGGTGCAGGTGGCGGTGTTGGGTTTATTGGGAGGAGGGATTTGGAATTGGGGGCCGGAGCGGGCGCCGGAGAACGGCGGGGTGTACCGGCATTTATTGATTCCGGTGACGGTGGTGGTAGGTTGTTCGCTGCTGCTGGCGGCGCGGTTGGCGCGGCTTTTGTTTGCGCCGCTGGCGGAGGGTTCGACCTACCGGCGGGGGCTGCGGGTGACGGAGCTGTTTCAATCGCGGGGGCGTACGGAGGCGGTGGGGCGGGAGCTGTTGTGGCAGGTGCTGGCGGGGTTGTTGAGCAGCGGGTTGCTGGTGCTGCTGCCGGCGGCGGTGGCGGTGCTGCTGGCGCCGCCGGCGTTTACTTGGTGGGCGGGGGTGGGGGCGTTGGGGGGGATGGTGTTGGTGGTGTTGTTTGCGGCTTTGAACGAGCGGTTGTACGCGATGGTGCGGATTCTGACGGTGCGGTTTTTCCGGAACGCGGCGTTGGGGGTTTCGCTGCTGCTGATTGCGCTGGGGGCGGCGCGGATGGGAGGGGTGTCGTACGTGACGACGGTGTTTGACGGGGCGACGGGGCTGGAGATTCTGCTGTATCTGGGATTCGCGTACGCGATTACGTGGTGGTACGACTATTGGACGGAGCGGCTGGTGGGGCAGGAGCTGTTGGGATTACTGCGGGAGGAGGAGGGGACGGGTTGCGAGATCCCGTATGGATACGAGGGCCCGGCGGTGACGCGGGTGCCGGCGGACGGGCGGACGGTGGCGCTGCACGGGTTGGGGCGGTTTGTAGCTTTCCGGCCGAATCCGGCGCGGGAGGGGGAGCCGTATTTTGAAGCGTGGGCGTACCGGGATCTGTTTGTGCATTTGGCGGCGACGGCGAACCCGGGCGGGAAGGCGGAGCCGAAGCCGCGGCGGATCGAGCGACGGCTGAGCCAGTATTTCACGGTGGTGGGTTTGGCGGTGGCGTTGCTGCTGGGGGGCGGGGCGTGGTGGTTGAGCGGGCGGCCGCAGATGGCGGGGCTGGTGGCGGCGGGGGAGCCGGGAGGTGGCGAGAAGCTGGGGGCCTTGATCGGATGTGGGGGTGGGCCACGGATTGTGGTGGCGGCGTCGGGAGGGGGGACGCGGGCGGCGCTGTTTACGGCGGCGGTACTGGAGGGGATCACCGGGCGGGTGCCGGCGGGGTCGATCGTGGCGGGGAGCGGGGTATCGGGCGGTTCGGCGGCGCTGGCGTACTACGCGGGGAAGCGGCCGGAGTTGTTGGGGCGGGAGGTGGGGGCGTGGGACCGGTTTCACGAGAAGATGGCGGAGCCGTATATTGCGGATGTGATTGACCGGGCGTCGGAGTGGCGGATGGTGAAGGGGGGGCGGCTGGGGATGCTGCTGGCGGAGAGCTTTGAGCGGCGATGGGGGCTGGGGGAGCGGCAGCGGATGGGTCAGGTGCGGGATTTCGGGTTGATTTTGAA
>JADCJL010000243.1 GCA_020247055.1 Acidobacteriaceae bacterium
AACCCCTGCGCCAGCCCATTCAGCATGATGCCGCGCTCTTCCGCCGCCAGTTGCTGGAGGCCGAACCCAAACATCTCGACGCCGTCGTCCGCTTTGCCGACCGCGCCTATCGCCGTCCCGTTACCCCGGCCGAAGAGCAGGGCCTGCGCGCGCTCTACGCCCGCCTCCGCCAGCAGGAGCTGCCCCACGACGACGCCATCCGCATGACCCTCGTCCGCGTCCTCACCGGTCCGGCCTTCCTCTACCGCACCGAGAAAGCGCCCGCCGGCGCCGCGTCCGCGCCCGTCTCCGATTGGGAGCTTGCCAGCCGCCTGAGCTACTTCCTGTGGTCCTCGCAGCCCGATGAAGCCCTGCGCCAGGCCGCCGCCGCGGGCGCGCTGCGGACCCCGGCCGGCCTCGCCGCCCAGGTCCGCCGGATGCTCCAAGATCCCAAGGCCGCGCGCCTGTCAAGCGAGTTTGGCGCCGCTTGGCTCCACGTCGCCGGCTTCGACACCCTCGACGAAAAAAGCGAACGCCACTTCCCGGAGTTCGCCGCCCTGCGCGGCTCCATGTACGAAGAGACCCTGCGCTTCTTCACCGACTTCTTCGCCAACGGCCGGTCCATTCTGAGCCTCCTCGATGCCGACCACACCTTCGTCAACGAACCGCTCGCCCGCCACTACGGCATCGAAGGCGTTACCGGCGCCGCCTGGCAGCGCGTCGCCGGCATGAAGGCCCGCGGCCGCGGCGGCGTCCTCGGCCAGGCGGCGACCCTCGCCAAACACTCGGGCGCCTCGCGCACCAGCCCCATCCTTCGCGGTAACTGGGTCGCCGAAGTGCTCCTCGGGGACAAGCTCCCGCGTCCGCCCAAAGACGTGCCGCAGCTCCCCAACGACGAAGCCGGCCTCACCCTCACCATGCGCGAACTCACCGAAAAGCACACTGCGGACCCGCGTTGCGCCGGCTGCCATCGCCGCATCGATCCCTATGGCTACGCCCTCGAACGCTTCGATGCCATCGGCCGCGCCCGCGATAAGGACCTCGGCGGCCGTCCCGTGCACACCGCCACCCGGCTCATGGACGGCGCCGCCATCGATGGCCTCGACGGCCTCCGCCGCTATCTGTTGACGCAGCGCAAAGACGACTTCGTCCGCCAGTTCAACCGCAAGCTGCTCGGCTACGCCCTGGCGCGCGGCCTGCAGCTTTCCGACGAGCCGCTGCTCGACCAGATGCAGGCGCGTCTGGCGGCCAACGGCTATTCCGTCGAAACCGCCATCGCCAGTATCATCGAAAGTAAGCAGTTCCGGCAGATCCGCGGCCGCCAAGCGGCCATCGAGGAGGAAACCGCCCCATGACGAAAAAACATCTTTACTCGCGGAGGCTGTTCCTGCGCGGAGCGGGAGTCACCATGGCGCTCCCGTGGCTCGAATCGATGCCGGTCTGGGGCGATACCCCCGGCGCCCGCGCCGCCGGCAGCCAGGCCCCCGTGCGCCTCGGCGTCCTGTTTGCCGGCAATGGCTTTCATAGCAAAGAGTGGTGGGCCCAGGGCGAAGGCGCTGCGATGGAACTGGGTAAGGTCCTGACTCCGCTCAGCGACCTCCGCCGCAAAATGCTCTTCGTCCGCGGCCTCTATAACGAAGAGGCGCTCAAGGGCAACATCCACAGCTCACAAACCGGCAACCTGCTCTCCGGCGCGCCCCTCGCCTCGGGCGGCGAGATCCGCTCCGGCACCAGCTTCGATCAGCTCCTGGCCCAGCGCTACGGCGCCTCCACCCGCGTACCCAGCCTCGTGCTCGGCTGCGAAAAGTCGAACCCGTCGGTGCACAAGAACTACTCCATGCTCTATAGCTCCCATATCTCCTGGAGCTCACCGACCACCCCGACCCCGCTCGAACTCTACCCGGCGCTCGCCTTCGACCGGCTCTTCAAAGACGAAGCCTCGAAGGCCGACCAGAGCGTCCTCGACGCCGTTCTCTCGGACGCCCGCGACCTCCGGCGCGACATCAGCACCGGCGACCAGCGCAAGCTCGACGAGTATCTCGAATCCGTCCGCGACGTCGAACAGCGCATCGCCAACGCCGGCAAGCGGGGCCAACTCCAGGGCTGGCGCCCCACCCTCGATAAACCCAACATCCCGCGGCCGGCCGATGGCATCCCCCAGGACATCGCCGAACACATGCGCCTGATGGCCGACATCGTCGTGCTGGGCTTCCAGACGGACACCACCCGCATCGCCACCCTCAAGCTGAACAACGATCACAGCTCGCTGCGCTTCCCCAACCTCGGCGTCGATTACATGATCCACCATCTGCTCTCGCACGCCGATACCCCGGACTGGCTGAAGGTGAATCAGTTCTTCCTCGAACAGTTGGCCTACCTCGCCCGCAAACTGGACTCCATCCGCGAAGGCGACCGCACCCTGCTTGATAACACCATGCTCCTGTTCTGCTCGAGCATGCTCACCGGCAGCCATGAAGCGCGCCAACTGCCTGTCGTCGTGCTCGGCGGCGGGGGCGGCCGCATCCAGGGCGGCCGCGTGCTCGACTATCGCGAGAAGTCGAACCGCCAGCTCTGCCGGCTCTACCTCTCGCTCATGGACAAAATGGACGTGCGGCCCCCGCGCTTCGGCGACGCCGCCCGCCCCCTCGACGAAGTGTAGAAGACGGAGGGAAGCCGCTTAGTAAGTAGGCCGGTCCTTGCCGTCCG
>JADCJL010000244.1 GCA_020247055.1 Acidobacteriaceae bacterium
CCCCAACTCCTCCACCCCCAGCGGCCCCGCGTACGCCTCATACCGCGTCACCGCCCGCACCTGCCCCGCCAACCCACCCGGCCCCCGCCCCGGCGCCGCCCGCAGCGCCCCCAACCGCCGTACGTTCAACGTGCTCACCGTCTCCCCGCCTATCTGCCCCTGCTCAGAGACCTGCAAATCCTCCTCCAACTCCACGGCAAACCGCGGCTCCGGCGCCGCCCCGGCCCTCCCCGTGAGCCACTTCCGCATCCACGCATAAATCGCCCCCCGCGTATCCGCCCGCATCCCGTGCCCGCCCGGCGCCGTAAACCACGCAATCTTATCCTCGGCCCCGAACCGGTTATAAATCCCCTTGGCCTCTTCATAAGTCCGCCGCGCCCCCGCCAGCGGAAAAAAGTCCTCCGTCGTCGACGCAATCAGATAAGGCTTCGGCGCCGCCGCAATCACTAGATCCCCGTGGTCAAACCCATCCCGCAGCTGATCCGGAAACTGCTGTTCGGCATCCTGCGGCCCCGTCCCGCCCAACTGCTCCTCCCACGCCGAAGTGTAACAGGCCGGCGCCGCCGCCTGCACCCGCTCGTCCAGCGCCGCCAGGTAAGCCGTCAACGTCCCGCCCCCCCCACCACCCGCCACCCCCACCCCCCTCGCCTCCACCTCCCGCCCCACACCCTCGCCCGCGCCAGACGCTCGCCCCCCAGCAGCGACTGAATCCCCACCATCTGGTGCTCCACCGTCGTCCCGCCCACTTTCGAATCCCCCAACTCCCGGTCAAAGAAGATCCGCCGCTCCCCCTGCCCCAACGGATCGTAAGTCAGCACCACAAAGCCATACTTCACTAACCCAATCGACAGGCTCTGGTATAACTCCCGCGCCTTGGCCGTCAAGCTATGTCCGGTCGGCTGCAACACCGCCGGAAACGGTCCCGCCCCCGTCTTCGGCACATACAGATTCGCCGTCACGAAAAACCCCGGCTGCGACGCAAACACAATCTTCTCGACGCGATAATCCTCCCGCTCAATCACCCCCGTCCGCCGCATTTGCAACGGCGTCCGCTCCGCCGGCAATCCCCCCATCCATCGCAGCAGCTTCTCCCGCACCCCCCGCCCGTAAGCCCGAATCTCGTCCGGCGTCCGCAACCCGGCCACCACGCGCCGCCGCTCGGCCAGTTGCCGCTGCGCCAGCCCTTCCAGCCACGGATACGGCGACTGCCCCGCCAAGGGCACAGCAAGCAACAGCAAAAGAAAGGTTTTCACAGGCCTCCTAGCCTATCGCAACCAACAATTGATTAAGATAACGAGGTGACTCGTCGCACCTTTCTCGCTGCCAGCGGGGCCGCCCTCGCCGCCCCCCACGACCGCATCAACGTCGGCTTCATCGGCGTCGGCAACATGGGCACCAGCCGCCTCAACGGCTTCCTCAAACACCCCGACGTCAACGTCGTCGCCCTCTGCGATCTCGACGACAAATACCTCGCCCGCGCCACCGGCATCGTCAAAGCCAGCCGCGGCGTCGAACCGCCCGTCCTCAAAGACTTCCGCAAACTCCTCGCCATGAAGGAGATCGACGCCGTCTGCATCGCCCCCCCCGACCACTGGCACGCCATGCCCACCGTCCAGTCCCGCGCCGCCGGCAAAGACGTCTTCGTCGAAAAACCCCTCAGCTACTCCATCGGCGAAGGCCGCGCCATGGTCACCGCCGCCCGCAAATACCAGCGCGTTACCCAGATGGGCAACCACATCCACAACGACCTGCCCAACTACCGCCGCGCCGTCGAACTCATCCGCAGCGGCATCGTCGGCAAGGTCAAACGCGTCCACGTCTGGAAAACCTCGGAATCGAAAGGCCTCGGCGCCCCGCCCGACGCCCCGCCCCCCGCCGGCTTCGACTACGAAACCTGGCTCGGACCCGCCCCCCGCCGCGCCTTCAACCCCAACCGCTCCCACTTCAACTACCGCTACTTCTGGGACTACTCCGGCGGCATGTTCATCGACTTCTGGTGCCACATCACCGACGTCGCCTACTGGGCCCTCGACCTCACCGCCCCCAAATCCGTCGTCGCCACCGGCCGCCGCGAAATCGAAGACGACAACGCCGAAACCCCCAACTACCTCGACCTCGTCTACGAATACCCCGGACTCAACCTCACCTGGGGCCTCAACCCCATGGCCCCCGCCGGCTTTGAAGATAAAGGCATCGGCTGCATCTTCCAGGGCAGCGCCGGTAGCCTCTTTGTCGACTACGGCTCCCACCAGCTCTTCGTCAAAGGCAAACCCGTCAAAGACTTCCCCCGCCCCGCCCCCTCCATCCCCGACTCCCCCGGCCACATCCGCGAGTTCCTCGACAGCGTCAAATCCCGCAAACTCGCCACCTGCGACATCGAGTACGGCCACAAACTCACCAAAGCCGGCCTGCTCGGCAACATCGCCTACCGCACCGGCCGCCGCATCACCTGGGACGACACGAAAGAACAGATCGTCGGCGACCCCCAGGCCAACAAAATGGTCACCCGCAAATACCGCAAACCCTGGAAACTGGCATGATCCTCCTCGCCGCCCTCGCCCTGAACTCCATCCTCCTCCCCGGCGGCGTCGCCATCTACTCCGGCCCGGCCGAGCACGTCCTGCTCACCTCCACCCGCCGCGACCTCCTCCCCCCCGGCGGGCCCCTCATTGTCCCCGCCGGCGAAGCCGCCGCTCTTGAAGATCCCGCCAAGTTCTGGCGCCTCTTCGCCCAACTCCGCTTCCACGACTACGCCCAGAAAACCACCAAAGTCCCCGTCGAACCCCGCCCCGTCGCCCGCACCGTCCGCGGCGGCGACGTCCTCACCTTCGGCCCCACCAAAATCACCGTCCTCGATACCCCCGGCTACTCCCCCGCCGCCGTCTCTTACCTGTTCGAACAAAACGGCAAACGCGTCATCGCCACCGGCGACCTCATCTACTCCGGCGGCCGCCTCCTCGATCTCTACAGCCTCCAGAACGAGGTCCCCGAAACCAAAACCCGCGGCTACCACGGCTTCGCCGCCCGCGCCGGACAACTCATCGCCAGCCTCCGGTCCGTCGCCGCCCAAAAGCCGGACCGCCTCCTCCCCGCCCGCGGCCCCGCCATCGAAGACCCGCAAAAAGAGATCGCCCTGCTCATCTCCCGTCTCGAACGCCTCCTCGACAGCCACTTCTCCACCGACGCCCTCCGCTGGTACTGGGGCGAAGAAAGCTGGCAAACCCGCGCCAAACTCGCCATGGGCCGCGCCCCCTCCGCCCCCATGCCCATGTCCGAACAGCGCGACCTGCCCGACTGGATCATCCCCATCGGCAACTCCCGCCTCCTCGTCTCCCCCTCCGGCGCCGCCTTCCTCCTCGACGCCGGCTACCCCCAAATCATCGAAAAACTCGAAGAACTCCAAACCGCCGGCCGCTTCAAAACCCTCGAAGGCCTCTGGATCACCCACTACCACGACGACCACACCGACCACGCCGCCAAAGTCGCCAAACGCTTCGGCGCCAAAGTGCTCTATAGCAATAAGATCCAGGACATCGTCGAAAACCCCGGCCGCTACCGCATGCCCTGCCTCACCACCAACCCCATCACCGGCGAAGTCAAAGGCGAGGCCGACTCCTGGCAGTGGCGCGAGTTCCGCATGGCCAGCTACTTCTTCCCCGGCCAGACCCTCTACCACGGCGGCCTGCACATTGAACGCGAATCCGGCGAAAAGATCTTCTTCGTCGGCGACTCTTTCACCCCCTCCGGCACCGACGATTACTGCCTCCAGAACCGCAACTTCACCGGCGAGGACGAAGGCTATCTCTACTGCCTCCGTCTTCTTGAAAAGCTCGGCGGCAACCCCTGGCTCATCAACCAGCACGTCCTGCCCATGTTCCGCTACGACGCCGCCCGCGTCGAGCGCATGCGCCTCGAACTCCGCCGGCGCGCCCAGCTCCTGGCCGAACTCACTCCCCTGCCCCACGCCAACTACGCCGTCGACGAAAGCTGGGCCCGCATCTACCCCTACGCCTCCTCGGGCGAGCCCCTCGAGCTCCGCCTCATGAATCACACCGACAAAGAGCAGACCTTCCGCGTCAAATGGCACCTCCCCCCCGGCTGGACCATCGACCATGCCGACGAGACCGTCCGCGTCCCCGCCCGCACCGAAGGCAAAGCCCGCCTGACCTTCAAAACAAGCCGCCCCACCCAACTCGGCGTCCTCACCGCCGACGTGACCTTCGCCGGCTTCACGTTCCACCATTGGACCGAAGGCCTCCTCCAGCCCTAACGCCGCGCCACATGCATTCATCCAGCACCGTGATAGAATGCAGATAATGAATGCAAGGCATTTGACCGTCCGAAACCTCCCGCCGGAACTGGCCGCGGCCCTGGACCAAGCCCGCCAAGAAAGCGGAAAAAGCCTGAACAGCACCGTGATTGCTGTTCTCGAGCGAGGTCTCGGCGTCGCCACCAGGCGCTCGAACGGTCTCGCCAAACTCGCCGGCGGTTGGACGAAGGCCGACGCCGAAGAGTTTGAACGCAACACGGCCAGCTTCTCTGCAATCGATCCTGAGATCTGGCGTTGAGTCGCTACGCCCTCGACACCAGCGCCTACGGCGCCTTTCGCCGCCAGGACCCGAGGGTGATCACCCTCATCGACGAAGCCTCCTGGATCGGTATGCCGTCCATCGTGCTCGGCGAGCTGTTCTCCGGTTTTGCCAACGGAACCAGAACCCGCCAAAACCAGGATCTGCTGCAGTCGTTTCTGGCGCATCCCGTGGTCGAAACACTGGCCGTGGACGAATCCGTCGCCTCGATCTACAGCGAACTGCTGACCGCCCTGCGGCAGCAGGGAACCCCCATCCCCACCAACGACATCTGGATCGCCGCCACCGCCATCCGCCACGGTGCCCCCCTCGTCACCAGCGACCAGCACTTTCATCGCGTCGTCCGCCTCGCCACCATCCTTCGCCCCCCCGCCCCTTAACGAACGTCCCCCCCCAAACCAAACGGCCGCCCCGCATCGAGTCAGCAAACAACGACGATCCGTTGCATGAGATGCTGGCCAGGGCGCTTAAGGGACCTCCGCCGGAGAACCACCGGCTAATGACGAACCTACGGTGCAAAATACGACGACTGAGAGTTATGACTCCTTGGCGGATAGCGACCGTTTCCGCACCAGGGCTACACCCGGAGCGGGTGCATGCGCAGAGCGCGCACCTCGCCGAAGTTGTCACGCCCCAGCGGCTGGAGGCGTCGGTAAGGTTTGGTATGATCAAGGGGGTCGATAGTCGCAACGGCGAGTCGGGCGAATTAATCCTCATCTCAACTTTTGGGCAGGGCAATGTTGGTTCACCAAAACGCGAATCCGAATCGAAGGTGCAGGATGTCGCTGCTGCGCCGAATGTTGTACCTGTTGGCCGCGGCAAGCCAACTGTGCTCGCAAACAGCCGAGCAACCTCCCTTGCGCGCCGTGGAATTGACATTCCTGAAGGCCACCCCAGGGAATCGCGAGAATCTCAAGCAGTTCATTGCTCTGAACTGGTTTGCGATGGACAAAATCGCCGTGGCGCAGGGACTCATGAAAGAGTTCAAGGTGATGGATACGGGCTCTGATGAGGGAGCCTGGAACGTGCTGGTCTCGGTAACCTACCGGAATCCCCGCGGCTATGAAGGCGTTGCCGTCGAATTCGAAAAAATCAGAGCCAGGCACAAGGTTGTGCTGGTAAACGGCAAGCGCATGCCTGAGTTAGGAGCCGTGGTGGACTCCCGCAAGCTCTATGAAAATCCGGCGCAAGGCTCCCCGTAAGTAGCAGGAGCGCCTGTTGCGATTCAGCTTGCCTCAAGCCGTCAAAGGCTCTCGCCCTGCCCGCCGCCCGCCAGTTTCTCCATTCGCTGGTCCAGAATCCCCACAAACACCGCCAGGAATCGATACGTCTCCCGATACCTCTCCCGGTCCACCGCCGAAAGGACGTCCTAGTCCGTGTGCAACAGCCGCAAGGACTTCTGATCCAACGAATGAAAATCGATCACGGGCACTTTCTTGTCCACAAACGGGTGCGAATCCGAATCCCCCACCGCATCCACATCCATCACGGAGATTTCAATCTCCAGACTCTTCGCCACCGCCGCCGCCAGGTTGGTAAACGGCCGGTGCGCCCGCTTCCCCCACACCTTCAAACTCCCTGCTCCCATGCTGTCCAGATTCACAAAGGCCTTCAGCCGCGCTAACTCCTCCCGCGGCATCTGCTTCACAAAGGCCTTCGAACCCACCAGCCCCGCCTCCTCATCCGTGAAGGCCACGAACCAGATCGCATGCCGGTGCGGATAAGCCTTGTGGCTCTGGTACAGGCTCGCCAGCAGCGATACTCCGGTCCAGTTATCAATCGCGCCTTCGCCATCCTTCACTTTGTCGTAATGCGCGCCGACAAGCAGGATATGCTCGCTCGAACCCGGCAGGATACAAACCAGGTTCGGCAGCTTCGAACCCTTCACCCGATCTTCACGAAGGCTCTCCCCGGAGCAACCAGCTTCTGTGAACATCTCCTGCATCGCCATCTTGCGATCCGGATTCAACTTTTGCACCGCCTCCAACCGGCGGTCCAAAACAACATCCGTCAACCGGTCAAAGGCGACCTTTTCGGCTGACAACACCGAAATGGCCGCCCAACTGACCAGCAACCAACGCCTGCCTACAGCAGTTCCGAGTGCGAGAAGAAAAACACCGTCTCCACCGCCGCCGTCTCCGGCGCATCCGAACCGTGCGAAGCGTTCCGCTCAATCGACTCGGCAAACATCTTCCGGATCGTCCCCTCCGCCGCATTCGCCGGATTCGTCGCCCCCATCAGATCCCGCCACGCCTTAATCGCCCCTTCTTTCTCCAGCACCAGCAGCACCGAAGGACCCGAAGTCATGAACGACACGAGCGACCCGAAAAACGGACGCTCCCGGTGCACGCCATAGAAACCCTCGGCCTCTTTCTGGCTAATCGTGTGCTTCTTCATCGCAACAACCCGAAAGCCGTTCTGCTCAATCACGCTCAGAATCGCTCCGGTCTTCCCGGTCGCCACCGCGTCCGGCTTAATCATGGCAAATGTACGTTCCATTACAGTCCTAATCTTTCCTTTACCTTCTGACCAATCTCGGCCGGCGTCGCGCAAACGGTAATCCCCGCCGCCGTCATCGCCGCCATCTTGTCTTCCGCCTTGCCCGACCCGCCGGCCACAATCGCGCCCGCATGGCCCATCCGCCGCCCTTCCGGCGCCGTCTGTCCGGCAATAAACCCAATCACCGGCTTGGTCACGTTGTCTTTGATCCACGCCGCCGCGATCTCTTCGTTATTGCCGCCAATCTCGCCCACCATGATAATGGCGTGCGTATCCGGGTCGGCGTTCAACAGCTGAATCGCATCCAGGTGCGTCGTCCCGATAATCGGGTCGCCGCCAATCCCAATACAGGTCGACTGACCAATCCCCAACGCCGACAACTGCCCCACGGCCTCGTACGTCAACGTTCCCGACCGGCTCACCACGCCAATGTTGCCCGGCTTGAAAATATGCCCCGGCATAATGCCGATCCGGCACTCGTTCGGCGTGATAATCCCCGGACAGTTCGGCCCGATCAGCCGCACGTTCTTGTCCTTCAGGAACTGCTTCACCGCAATCATATCCCGCACCGGAATGCCTTCGGTGATGCACACAATCAGCGCCACCCCCGCATCCGCCGCCTCCATGATCGAATCGGCCGCAAACGGCGGCGGCACAAAGATCACGCTAGCGTTGGCGCCCGTCTCCTTCACGCAATCCGCTACGGTGTTGAACACCGGCCGGTCCAGATGCTTGGTGCCGCCCTTACCCGGCGTCACCCCGCCCACCACCGTCGTCCCGTAGTTGATCGACTGCGTCGCGTGAAAGGTGCCCTGCGCACCGGTATAGCCCTGCACCAGCAGGCGAGTATTCTTATTTACGAGTACGCTCATTGTGCCGCCCTCACGACCTGCTCGGCCCCGTCCTTCATCCCATCGGCCACGCCGAAGTTGAAGCCCGACTCAGCCAGAATCTTCTTGCCTTCCGCCACGTTCGTGCCCTCCATCCGGATCACGATCGGCACGCTGATACCCAACTCCCGCGCCGCGTTCACCACGCCCGTCGCCAGAATGTCGCACCGCAGAATGCCCCCGAAAATGTTGATGAAAACGGCCTTCACCGCCGCGTCGCTCAACAGAATCCGGAACGCGTTCTTGATCTGTTCCTCGTTAGCGCCACCGCCCACGTCCAGGAAGTTGGCCGGCTCACCGCCCGCGTACTTCACAATGTCCATGGTCGCCATCGCCAACCCCGCGCCGTTCACCATGCAGGCAATGTTGCCATCGAGCTTGATGTAGTTCAGGCTGAACTTCGAAGCCTCCACCTCAAGCGGATCCTCCTCGGCCAGGTCACGCAACTCGGCAAACTCCGGATGCCGGAACATCGCGTTGTCGTCAATGTTGATCTTGGCGTCGAGCGCCATCACGCGCCCGTCCTTCAGCAAAATGAACGGGTTGATCTCGGCCAGCGAACAATCAATCTCGTCGTAAGCCTTCGCCAGCGCAATCATCGCCTTGGCCGCCGCGTTCACGCTCGCCGCCGGAATCCCGATCCCGAACGCCAGCTTCCGCGCCTGGTAGCCCGACAAACCAATGCCCGGCTCAATCACTTCCTTCAAAATCTTTTCAGGCGTATGGTGGGCGACCTCTTCGATCTCCATGCCCCCCTCGCTCGACGCCATGAACACGTTCTTCCCGCTCGCGCGGTCCAGCGTGATGCCCAGGTA
Source organism: Acidobacteriaceae bacterium (assembly GCA_020247055.1). Lineage (GTDB taxonomy): Bacteria > Acidobacteriota > Terriglobia > Bryobacterales > Bryobacteraceae. The sequence continues at coordinate 8,794 of JADCJL010000244.1, forward strand.
GAGCTCTTTCTCAATCGGCAGCGCCTCTTCCACCAGCAGCCGCCCCACCTTCTGGCCCTGCGGCCCCGTCTGGTGGGTCACCAACTGCATCCCGAGGATCTTCTGCGCGGCTGCCACCGCGTCCTCCACCGTCTTGACGACCTTCACGCCGCCGCCCTTACCGCGGCCTCCGGCGTGGATCTGCGCCTTGACGACGACGAATCCTCCCAGCTCTCTCGCTGCTGCCTCAGCCTCTTCTACCGTGAATGCCACCTTGCCTTTCGGCACCGGCACTCCGTAGCGGGCGAGTATGGCTTTGCCTTGATACTCGTGGATTTTCATACGCTAAACTCTAAAGTTTACCATGGCATTTTTACCGTTCCTGCACCGTGTAACTGAAGCGAAACCATTAACCGAGCAGGAAGCCGAAGCGGCCATGCATCTCATCCTCACCGGACACGCCGCCCCCGTCCCCCTCGCCGCCTTCCTCGCCGCCTACCGCGTCGTCGGCCTCTCCGGCGAAGACATCACCGGCTTTGCCCGCGCCCTCCGCGCCCACCTCACCCCCGTCCCCGTCTCCCTCCAACCCGGCGAAGTCCTCCTCGATACCTGCGGCACCGGCGGCGACGGCACCGGCACGTTCAACATCTCCACCGTCACCGCCTTTGTCGTCGCCGGCGCCGGCGTCAAAGTCGGCAAACACGGCAACCGCAGCGTCTCGAGCGTCTGCGGCTCGGCCGACATCCTCGAAGCCCTCGGCGTCCCCATCCACTCCGACCCCGCCCGCATGGCCGCCGATATCGAACGCGCCGGCTTCGCCTTCCTGTTCGCCGCCGTCCTCCACCCCGGCATGAAACACGTCGCCCCCGTCCGCGCCGAACTCAAAATGCGCACCCTGTTCAACCTCCTCGGCCCCCTCGCCAACCCCGCCTCCGCCTCCGTCCAACTCATCGGCGCCCCCTCCGTCCACGACGCCTCCCACCTCGCCCACGCCCTCTACGCCCTCGGCAACCGCAACGCCCTCGTCGTCCACGGCTCCGACGGCCTCGACGAACTCACCACCACCGGACCCACCACCGTCTTCCGCATCGCCGATGCCGTCCACCAGGAAACCTGGCACCCCGAAGACTTCGGCCTCCCCCGCGCCTCCCTCTCCGACCTCCTCGGCGGCGACCGCGACCACAACGCCGCCATCGCCACCGCCATCCTCTCGAATGAAGACCAGGGCCCCAAACGCGACATCGTCCTCCTCAACGCCGCCGCCGCCCTCTCCCTCGCCCGCCACCTCTCCCCCCGCGATTCAATCGCCGCCGCCCGCGCCTCCCTCGACTCCGGCGCCGCCCTCGGCGTCCTCCGCGCCCTGCAAAATCGCGGGTAGCCGTTCACTAAACACACTCCGCGCCAGCACCCGCCCACACCCCGCCTCCGCCGCCGCCCGCCGCAGCTCCGTCTGCACGTGCGAAACAAAGCCGATCACCCGCTCCCCCGGCAGCTCCCCCAGCAGCCCCAACACATCCACCCCTTTCAGATTCAAATCAACCACCACCAAATCCGCCCCCGCCGCCCCCGCCCGCGCCGCCTCCGCCGTCTTCACAAACCGCACCACCCACCCCGCCTGCCGCGCCGCCGCCTCAATCTTCACCGCGAAAAACAGGTCCTCCACCACTGCCAATAACTGTCGCTTCACCAATCCAGCATAGCCGCAATGCTATTTTGAAGGTCATGGCTGATGCCAACCCGTTTCAGGACCCCCAGCGCTTCGAACGCCGGGTCCCCCCCTGCGCCCTCGTCATCTTCGGAGCCAACGGCGATCTCACCAAACGCAAACTCGTCCCCTCCCTCTACCGCCTCGCCATCGAACGGCGCCTGCCCCAAGGCTTCGCCATCGTCGGCACCTCCCGCACCCCCCTCTCCGACGAAGCCTTCCGCGAAAAAATGGAAGCCGCCGTCCGCGAACACCTCGAAAACTCCCACTTCGACGAAGCCATCTGGGACGAATTCGCCCGCGGCCTCTTCTACGTCGCCGGCGACCTCGCCTCCCCCGATCTCTACTCCGCCCTCACCGCCCGCCTCGCCGAAGTCGCCCAACAACGCCAAACCGGCGGCAATATTCTCTTCTATCTCTCGACGCAACCCAGCCAGTACTCCACCGTCGCCCGCGGCCTCGCCCCCCTCGCCCGCCCCAACGGCGGTTGGCGCCGCCTCGTCGTCGAAAAACCCTTCGGCCACGACGACCGCTCCGCCCGCGAACTCGAAACCGCCCTCCACGAATGCTTCACCGAAGACCAGCTCTACCGCATCGACCACTACCTCGGTAAAGAAACCGTCCAGAACATCCTCGCCTTCCGCTTCGGCAACCCCATCTTCGAACCCCTCTGGAATCGCCAGTACATCGATCACGTCCAAATCACCGCCGCCGAATCCATCGGCGTCGAAGGCCGCGGCGCCTACTACCAGGAAGCCGGCGCCCTCCGCGACATGATCCAAAACCACCTCCTCCAGGTCCTCGCCACCATCGCCATGGAGCCCTCCGCCGTCTTCGAACCCGGCGCCGTCCGCGATGAACGCGCCAAACTCCTCCGCTCCATCCGCCCCTTCCGCCCCGCCGACGTCGCCACCCACGCCGTCGCCGGACAGTACGGCCCCGCCGCCATCGGCGGCAAAGACATCCCCGGCTTCCGCGCCGAACCCGGCGTCAACCCCCACGCCATGACCGACACCTACGCCGCCGTCACCTTCCTCATCGATAACTGGCGCTGGGCCGGCGTCCCCTTCTACGTCCGCAGCGGCAAACGCATGCCCAAACGCGTCACCGATATCGCCATCCGCTTCCGACCCGTCCCCCACTCCCTCTTCTCGAGCGAGTCCGCCCGCCCCAACCTCCTCATCCTCCGCATCCAACCCGAAGAAGGCATCTCCCTCCGCTTCTCCTCGAAACAACCCGGCTCCGGCATGAAGCTCCGCCCCGTCTCCATGGACTTCAACTACGGCACCAGCTTCGGCATGCGCACCCCCACCGCCTACGAAACCCTCCTCGTCGACGCCATGGCCGGCGACCCCACCCTCTACACCCGCCAGGACATGGTCGAAGCCAGCTGGGCCGCCGTCCAACCCATCCTCGACGTCTGGGCTAACCAACCCGCTCCCGGCCCCTTCCCCAACTACCCCGCCGGCACCTGGGGCCCCGCCGCCTCCGACGACATGCTCGCCGCCCGCGGCCACGTCTGGAGAGTCCCTTGATCACCGCCGTCCAGCCCGAAAAACTCCTCAAAGAGCTCGAACAGCTCTGGGCCAACCTCGGTCACGATCAGCCCGCCGACGCCCTCCTCCGCGCCTGCTCCATGACCCTCCTGGTCGCCACCACCGACCCCACCGACGACGCCGAACTCAAAAACACCCTCGCCGGCCTCATGCGCGCCCACCCCGGCCGCATGATCATCCTCCGCATCCTAAACTCCCCCGCTCCCATTCTCGAAGCCACCGTCACCGCCCAGTGCCTCCTCGCCTTCGGCGGCCGCCAGCAACTCTGCTGCGAAATCATCGAAATCCGCTCGACGCGCGACCGCCTCGCCGATGTCTACGCCGCCTCGCTCGGCCTCACCGTCGCCGACCTCCCCGTCCTCCTCTGGCTCAAAGACATCCGCCTCCTGAACGAAGCCGCCTTCCAACCCCTCCTCCAACTCGCCCGCACCCTCCTCGTCGACTCCGTCCCCCTCGGCGCCGCCATCCTCCCCACCCTCAACGACCGCCGCCGCGCCGGTTGGCGCCTCAAAGACCTCGCCTGGACCCGCTGTACCGCCTGGCGCGAAACGCTCGCCCAGGCCTTTGAAAGCACCTGCCTCCAGGGCCAGATCCCCCAGATCACCCGCGTCGATATCGCCTACGCCGGCGCCACCCCCTCCGTCAGCGCCCTCTACCTCCGCGCCTGGCTCGCCGCCCGCCTCCCCCAGGCCGCCTTCCACTTCGTCCCCGCCCCGCCCCGCCGCCACGGCAACCTCCAAGCCCTCCGCTTCCACGCCGCCACCCAGGAGCTCGAACTCCGCGCCGAAGATGATGCGACACTGGAAATTGTTACCAACACCTTGACCACCCGCGTCCTCGCCCCCGCCCGCTCCGAAGTCGACCTGCTCGAAGAAGAGCTCTCCATCCTCGGCGACGACCTCATCTACGAGGCCACCCTCGCCGCCACCGTCACCCTCGTTCCCACTGCCGAATGACCCCCCGCACCGAAATCTCCCCCACCCCCGCCGCCGCCGCCGAAGCCTGCGGCCTCGCCCTCCTCGACATCCTCACCGCCGCCCTCGCCGCCCGCCCCACCGCCTCGCTCGCCATCTCCGGCGGCTCCACCCCCAAGCTCCTGTTCGCCTGGCTCGCCGAACAGCCCTTTGATTGGTCCCGCGTCCACCTCTTCTGGGTCGATGAACGCGCCGTCCCCCCCGGCGACCCCCAATCGAACTTCACCCTCGCCGACACCCACTGGCTCACCCCCGCCGCCTTCCCCAAAGAAAACATCCACCGCATCCACGCCGAAAAACCCGTCGGCGAAGCCGCCTCCCTCTACGCCGACCACATCCGCGGCCACTTCCACCTCGCCGAAGGACAAATCCCCGTCTTCGACGTCATCCAGCAGGGCATGGGCGCCGACGTCCACACCGCCTCCCTCTTCCCCGGCGACCCCGCCGTCCTCGACTCCACCGGCCTCACCGCCGCCGTCTACGTCGACAAGCTCAAATCCGCCCGCATCACCCTCCTGCCCGCCGTCCTCGTCGCCGCCCGCCACACCCTCATGCTCGTCTGCGGCGAAGACAAACAACCGGCTCTCGAAACCGTCTTCCACGGTCCGGAAAACATCGCGCACTACCCTGCCCAGTGGACCCGCCATCACCAGGGTGAAGTCATTTGGTTCCTCGATGAAGCGGCTTCCCGCCCTCTCTCTTAGCCTTCTCCTCCTCACCGCTTGCGCGCCGCCGTCGCCCCGCAAGAAGAAAGAACCTCCGCCCGAGGTTCCCCCTCCCATCAACCGCCTCCTGTTCGGCGGCGATGTCATGCTCACGCGCCACGTCGGCCAGGTCATCGCCGCCCACCGCGACCCCGCCTGGCCCTTCCGCCAGATCGCCGCCGACTTCGCCCGCGCCGACCTCGCCTTCGTCAACCTCGAATCGCCTTTCACCGACCAGGGCAAACCCACCACCTCCGGCATGGTCTTCCGCGCCGACCCCGCCCACCTCGCCGGCCTCACCCTCGCCGGCATCGACGTCGTGTCGTTTGCCAACAACCACTCCCGCGACGCCCACGAACACGGCCTCCTCTACACCCTCGATCTGCTCGAAAAAAACAAAATCGCCGTCGCCGGCGCCGCCCGTGACGAAGCCGCCGCCCGCGCCGGCGCCGTCCTCGAACGGCAGGGCGTCAAGTTCGGCTTCCTCGCCTACACCTACGACCAGCGCAACGGCAACCACAAAGCCGACGATCCCCGCATCAACACGCTCAATCTCGTCCGCCTCCGCGAAGACATCCAGTCCATCCGCGCCCGCTCGAACGTCACGATCGTGTCGCTCCACGCCGGCCTCGAATACGCGCGGAAGCCCAACGACCAGCAGCGCCAGATGGCCCACGCCGCCATTGAAGCCGGCGCTTCACTCGTCATCGGCCACCACCCCCACGTCACCCAGCCCTGCGAAGACTACCGCACCGGCGTCATCTGCTACTCCCTCGGCAACCTGGTCTTCGACCAGACCATCCCCGGCACCAACGACGGCGCCGTCGTCGAAGCCGAGTTCAAAGGCCCCTCCCTCCGCAAGGTCCGGCTCCGCAAAATCCGCATCCAAAACACCCAACCCGTCTTCGTCCAACCCTGACCCGCCCCACCGGCATCGGCAAACCTCGCAAACCATCCGGACGAAAGAAAGCTGCGTCCACCCGGCTTCGCCCGAACTGCCGCGCAACACCCAAGTCAGCCCAGCCAGGGCTCTCTAGCTTTCGCCCTCGGCATCGGACATACTGAGGTCATGCGACAGGTTCTCCTCTATCGTGGCGAGGATGGTTTCTGGATTGCCGGTTGCCCTAGCTTGCCCGACTGTGTCACCCAGGGTGAAACCCAGGAAGCCGCGCTAGCCAACAGGAGAGAAGCCGTCCAGGCGTACGTGGGTGCCCTGAAAGGCGATAACTTACCGGTCCCTGAAGAACATTTCGACGCTCGCCTCGTCAACGTGTGAACCATCTTCCCGTCGTCTCCCGAAGGGATGTTCGCCCAGTGGGGAGCCGCGCCGTAATGCGGAGCGAAAGCCCGTTTTTCGAGACTCTGCGCTCCATTCTTCGCTCGGCCGGACACCGTCCGGACAAGCAGGGCCGTGCATCGCCCCGGACACCGGCGGCATCACCACGCCCTGCCATAAACCATGGCCCCTTGGCAGGATCAACCGCGCACCGGCCCAAACGATACCGTTGCCCGCGATCCTGCCCAAGCAACGCCCACCTGCCATGTCCCGTCTCTCGCTGTTTCACCCAGGAGCACCCGGCGCACCGCCCTCGGCCGGCGCCACCCCCGCCCTACTTCGCCGTCACCGGCCCCGTCGCCGCCCCCAACTCCCACTCCCGCGCCGCATCATACTTCGCATTCTTCACCGGAATCTGCGCCCCCGTCGCCACCAGCCACGCCTCCAGCCGCTTCCGCATCGCCGCCGCCTTCCCCGGCTGCTCCCTCGCCAAATCCCGCTTCTCCCCAATATCCTCCCGTAAGTTATATAACTCCACCCGGCTATCTTCAAAAAACAGAATCAACTTATCCGCCCCGTTCCGTATCGCCGCCGCCGGCCGCCCTAACTGCGGGCTGTAATGCGGATAGTGCCAGAACACATCCCGCGTTTTACCCGCCCGCCCCCGCAGCGCCCCCGCGAAACTCCGCCCGTCCATGCCCGCCCATCTCTCCCGCGGCACCCCCGCCGCCTCCGCCATCGTCGGCGCATAGTCATAACTCACCACCGGCTCCCCGCTCACACTCCCCGCCCTCGTCACCCCCGGCCACCGCACCACCAACGGCACCCGGATCCCCCCTTCGTAAACATGCCCCTTCCCCACCCGCAGCGGCAGATTCGACGTCACCGGCCGCCCCTTCCACTCCCGCGACGTCACCCCGCCGTTGTCCGAACTGAACACCACCAGCGTATTCTCCGCCACCCCCGCCGCCCGCAGCGCCTCCATCACCCGCCCCACGCTCTCGTCCATGCTCTCCACCATCGCCCCGTACTCCCCGTAGTTCTGCCCCTCCTCCGGCCGCGCCTTGGCGTCGTACTTCTTCACCTTCTCGGGCTTACCCTCAATCGGCGTATGCACCGCGAAATGCGGCAGATACAGAAAAAACGGCCGGTCTTTGTTACTCGCGATAAACTCCTCCGCCAGCGTCGTCAACCGGTCCGTCAGATACTCCCCCGGCTTGCCCTCCAAACTAACTTTCTTCAGCCAGGCCGGATAGAAGAAGTTATTGGTCGACCCCGCCTCGTCCCCCCCGTGCACCACGTCAAACCCCTGGTCCCCCGGCAGAAACCCCTTCGTCCCCAAATGCCACTTCCCGATGCAGGCCGTCCGGTACCCCTGCTCCCGCAGCAGCTCCGCTATCGTCACCTCCTCCAGCGGCAGCGCCAGCCGCGTATTCGGCGGAACTACCTTGGCAAAGTGATACCGGTTCGATGCCCCCTGCAAATGCGCCGTCAAATGCAGCCGCGCCGGATACTTCCCCGTCATAATCGCCGACCGCGTCGGCGAACATACCGGACTCGCCGAGTACCCGTCGGTAAACACCATCCCCTCCCGCGCCAGCCGGTCCAGGTTCGGCGTCTCGTAGAACTTACTCCCGTGATACCCCGTATCGCGCCATCCATAGTCATCAATCAGAATCAGCACGATATTCGGCCGCCGGCCCCTCGGCGCCGCCGCTGCCTTGGCCGCCCGTAAGCCGGCCCCCGCCCATCCTAGAAACGCTCTCCGCTCCATCTTCATCACGTGCTCCCTCTCTCGCTCAATCTCACCGCCGCGGCAACGCAAACGCCACATACCCCTTCGGCAAATCCCCCCGCAGCCCCGCCTTCACCCCCGCGTGCGCCGCGTGCCCCCCGCCCGGCGTCACGTTCGACGACGCCGAAACCACCAGAAACTGCCGCCCCCCGGCCTCGTACATCGACGGTACCCCCTCCGCCCCCGCCGGCAGCGTCGCCGTCCACAGCACCTGCCCGGTCTCGGCGTCCATTGCCCGCACCTTCCCGTCGCTCGCCGCGATAAACAGCAGCCCCGTCGCCGTCACAATCATCCCGTGGTGCTCCGCCATGAACGCCCCCGTATCTTTCGCCCCCTGCGCCGCCGCCGCCGCATCCTGCCCCAGCGGCGCCTTCCAGCGAATCGTCCCCTGGTTCAGGTCATACGCCACCACCTGCGACCACGGCGGCCGCAGCACGTACGGCTGGTTCGGGTACAGCCCCCAGTCCGTGTAGTAGCGCGCCCGCGGCGCCCCGCTCCCCGCCGGATACTCCGGCCCGCCCAGCGGCGTGTACCGCCCCGCCGTGCTCTCCCGCGCCGCCAACCCGCCCGGCGCCCCGCCACGCGCCACCACCGGCCCCGCCGCCCGCGCCGCCTCCTGCTTCACCACCGGCGCCGCCCCCCGGCCCAGCATCCGGTAAATCCCCGCCACCTCCGCCGCCTCCAGGTCCCGGTACGCCGGCATCTTCCCCCGCCCGTTCCGCACCACCGCCTCAAACGCCTCCAGCGTCAGCCGCCCCCCAATCCCCGCCAGCGCCGGCGGACCCGCCCCCGCCCGCACCCCGTTCTCCCCGTGGCAAACCTGGCACCGCGCCGCGAAAACCTCCCGCGCCCCGCCCCCGCCGCTCCGCCGCCCCAGCGGATCCTCCGCGCTCAGCTTGTAAATCGTCGGCCAGTCCTGCGTGTTCAGATACAGCATCCCCTTCGCCCCGTTCACCGCCCCACTCCCCCAATTCGACCCACCCCGCGCCCCCGGCATCGAAATCGTCTCCTCGAACCCCGGCGGCGTATACAACCCCTCGTTCCGCATCTTCCCGATCCGTTCCTTCCACGCCTTCTGCTCGGCCTCGGTCAGAATAAACGGATTCACGTCCTCCACCGACACGGTCTGCCGCGCAAACGGCGGCGGCGCCGTCGGAAACGGCTGCGTCGGCCACGCCTGCTCCCCCGGCATCCGGCTCGCCGGCACCGGCCGCTCGTCAATCGGCCACAGCGGCTCCCCGGTCACCCGGTTGAACACATACAGAAACCCCTGCTTGCTCGACTGCGCCACCACGTCCACCCGCCGCCCCTTGTGGGTCACCGTCAACAGCTGCGGCGCCGCCGTCGTGTCGTAGTCCCAAAGATCGTGGTGAACCAACTGGTAGTGCCACAGCCGCTTCCCCGTCCGCGCGTCCAGCGCCACCAGGCAGTTCCCGAACAGGTTCTGCCCAATCCGGTCGGCCCCGTAGTAGTCGTAGGTGGGCGACCCGGTCGGCAGGTACGCGATGCCCCGCTTCTCGTCAATCGTCATCTCGCCCCACACGTTCGTTCCGCCGCTGTACTTCCAGGCCTCCTTCGGCCAAGTCTCGTACCCAAACTCGCCCGGATGCGGAATCGTGTGGAAGGTCCACTCCAGCTTCCCCGTCAGGACGTTATACGCCCGCACATCGCCCGGCGCCGACAGATACGCCTCCCCCGGCGTCGATCCCATCAGAATCAGGTTCTCAAACACCCGGCCCGGCGTATCGGTCTGAATCCGGTTCACCGTCTTCGGATCTCTCCCCAGCCCCTCCCGCAGATCCACCAGCCCGTTCTTGCCGAAGCTGAGGATCGACTTCCCTGTCCGCGCGTCAATCTGCTGCAGGTAGTCGTTGATAGCGAACAGCAGCCGCCGGTCCTTCCGGTCCGGGCTCTCCCAGTAAGCGATGCCGCGCGTCGACAGGCCGGGCAGGTTCTCGTGGATCCAGATCTCCTTCCCCGTGGCGGCATCCAGCGCCACCAGCGAGTGATTCCGCGCCAGCACGTACATCACCCCGTCCACCACCACCGGGTTGAACAGATAGGCGTGTTGATCCCCGGAAGGATAGACCCAGGCTACCTCCAGCTGTTTCACGTTCTCGCGGTTGATCTGCTGCAGGTTGACGAAATGCGAAGAGTCCGCCCCGCCCCCGTAGTCGGGCCAGTTGCGCGGATTCTTCCGCGCCGGCTGCCCCCACAGGGCAACGACTAACCAGGCGCCCGCCAATCCGCGGGCCAGGGATAACAAAGAAGGTCTCATGACAGCGTCCTCCGAACAGCCTATCACCCTGCGCGAAACTCCGTTCACCACCCGACTAACAAAATATCTCCCCTCTTTTCAACAACACCAACGCCCCACCCTCCCGAAACCCGGAAAGCACCGGTTATCATAAAAACAGGAAGAGCCCGCGGAAAACTCCATCGCGACCCCGCCCGCCAGCCGTTCCACCCCGAGCTTGGGTTCGAATCGCAAAACAGCTACCCGCCAGCGCTCCCTACCGCAGCAGATCCTCCAACTGAATCCGCGCGTCCGTCTTCGCATCCCGGTACTTGATGATCACCGGCGTATAGATCGAGATCCCCCAATCCTTACCCGGCCCGCTCGTCACCGCCCGCGAACCCGCCACCACCACCGCACCCTCCGGAATCACCAACGGCTCCTCGTCCGTCGCCCGGATCACCGTCCCGTTCACCAGGTCATACACCGGCGTCGACCGGTTCAGAATCGTCCCCGTCCCCAGCACCGCCCGCGTCTTCACCACCGTCCCCTCGTACACGCCGCAGTTGCCCCCGCACAGCACATCATCCTCGATGATCACCGGCAGCGCCCCCACCGGCTCGAGCACCCCGCCAATCTGCACCGCCGCCGACAGATGCACCCGCGCCCCAATCTGCGCGCAGGAACCCACGAGCGCATGCGAATCCACCATCGTCCCGTCGCCCACGTAAGCGCCCACGTTAATGTACATCGGCGGCATACAAGTCACCGACTTGCCAATATAACAGCCGTCCCGCACGCTCGACCCGCCCGGCACAATCCGGATCCCCGCCCCCGCCGGAAACTGCCGCACCGGGTACGTCGCCTTGTCCATGAACGGCTGCCGCTGCGGGTCCACCGACATGTCCACAATCGCCCCCAGCCGGAACCCCAGCAGGATCCCCTTCTTCACCCACGCATTCACCCGCCACCCGGTCTTCTCCCCAGGGTCCGGCGACGCGCTGCGGATCGTCCCCGCGTTCAGCGCGGCCTTGAACTCGGCGAACAGCTTCCAGTGCTCTTCCGTGTAGCCGCCCGCCGGCTTGTTGTCAAACGCCTCTTCAATTCTTGCCTGCAAGCAATGCCTCCCATACCGCATCTAATTTCGCCATCGCCGCCGCCGAAGGCGGACACATCGGCAGCCGCCACACGGGCTCGAGCAGCCCCATCTTCGCCATCAGATACTTCACCGGAATCGGGTTCGACTCGACAAAGTTCACCTCCATCAACGGCAGCCACCGCCGCTGCAGGATCCGCGCCACCTCATACTCGCCCAGCCGCGCCTTCAACGCCAGCAGCGTCATCTCCCGCGGTATCTGGTTCGATACCACCGAGATAATGCCCTTCCCCCCCAACGCCGTCAGCGGAATCGTAATCGAGTCGTCCCCGCTCAGCACATGAAAGCTCTCCGGCACCTCGTGGATCACGCGCGCCATTTGACTGATGTTGCCCGAAGCCTCCTTCACGGCCACAATGTTGTCAATCGCCGCCAGCCGCTGCAGCGTCGCCGGCTCCACGTTCACGCCCGTCCGCCCCGCCACGCTGTACACCACAATCGGCGTCTTCACCGCCGCCGCAATCGCGGCATAGTGCTGATAGAGGCCCTCCTGCGTCGGCTTGTTGTAGTAAGGGGTCACCGACAGCAGCCCGTCCACCCCCATCGCCGCCAACTCCTTGGCCAGCGCAATCACCTCGGCCGTGTTGTAGCCCCCCGCCCCGGCCACCACGGGAACCTTCCCCTTGGCCTCCTCAAGCGTGATCTCCACCACCCGCAAGTGCTCGGCGTGCGTCAACGTCGGCGATTCGCCCGTCGTCCCGCAGGGCACGAGAAAATCGATGCCCTCGCTGATCTGCCGCTGCACCAGCGCCCGCAGCGTCGCCTCGTCCAGCGACTGGTCCCGCCGGAAAGGTGTTACTAACGCGGTCCCGCATCCCGTAAACATGGTTCCTTACCTCACTCCAAACAAGATCTCGGAAAACTCGTAAAAGCCCTGCTTGCCCACCACCCACCGGGCGGCCTGCAGCGCCCCCCGCGCAAATCCCTCCCGGCTCCGCGCCGTATGCCGCAGCGTGATCGTATCGGCCGCCGAGTCAAAGCCGATCTCGTGCGTCCCCGGCACGCGCCCCGCCCGGTTCGAACTTACGTCAATCGTCCGCCCGTAGCCCGCCGTCTTCATCTCGTCCACCAGCTTCAGCAGCGTCCCCGACGGCGCGTCTTTCTTCTCGTCATGGTGGATCTCCCACGCATACGCCCCGTACTCCGGCTGCTCCTTCAGAAGCCGCGCCGCCTCGTGCACCAGCTTGAAGAACACGTTCACCCCCACCGAGTAGTTCGGCGACCACACCACCGGGCTCCCCTGCCGCTCACTCGCCGCCCGCACCCGGGCCATCTCGCCCAGCCACCCCGTCGTCCCGATCACCACCGGCACCCGCAGCGCCGTCAGCGCCTCCACGTTCCGCACCGTCGCCGTCGGTATCGAAAACTCAATGGCGACATCGATCCCGGCGAAGTTCTCCGCCGTCAGCCCCTCGAAGTTCGCGTTGTTGTGCTCGTCCAGAATCAGCCCGACCTCCAGCCCGTACTCCGGCGCCAGCGCCTCGAGCATCTTCCCCATCTTGCCGTAGCCAATCAGTGCCAGCTTCATTCAAATACCCTCCCGTCGAGCGTTGCAAAGAACTCGGCGTGCAGCGCCGCCACCGCCGCCGGCAGCTCCCGGTCCTCCACCACCATACTCAAATTCAGCAGCGAAGCGCCCTGGCTGATCATATGCAGATTCGCCGTCCGCACCGCGCCCAGCGCCCGCGCCGCCACGCCCGGCGTCTTCTTGATCCCCTCGCCCACCAGACAGATAATCGACAGATCCCGCTCCACCGTCACCTCGGCAATCTTCGCCAACTCGGCGACAATCGCCTCCAGATGCTCGGTCGTATCGATGGTCAACGACACGGAAACCTCCGAGGTCGAAACCATATCCACCGGCGTCGCAAACCGGTCAAACGTCTCAAAGATCCGCCGCAGAAAGCCGTGCGCCATCAGCATCCGCAGGCTCTGTATGTTCAGGAGCGTAATGCCCCGCTTGCACGCAATCGACTTCACCACATTGGCCGAAGCCACCGCCTCGGCCACAATCCGCGTACCCGGCGAAGCCGGGTTCCGCGAGTTCAGAATCAGCACCGGGATGTTCTTCTCCACCGCCGGCACTACCGTCGCCGGATGCAGCACCTTCGCGCCGAAGTAAGCCAGCTCGGCCGCCTCGGCAAAGCTGATCAGCTTCACGCGGTGTCCGCCCGGCAGAATCCGCGGGTCGCACGTCAGCATGCCATCCACATCGGTCCAGATCTGGATCTCGCTCGCCCCGATGCCCGCCCCGAAGATCGCCGCCGAAAAGTCGCTCCCGCCCCGCCCCAGCGTCGTCGTAAAGCCGTCCTGCGTCGAGCCGATAAACCCGCCGAGCACCACCACCTTGCCCATCTCCGCCAGCGGCTTCAAAATGCTCTGGCACTTGGCATAGGTGCGGGCATAAAGCGGCGCCGCCTGCTTATGCCGCCGGTCGGTGATCAGCACCTCCCGCGCGTCCACGTGCACGCTCCGCAGCCCCAGCTTCTCAAACGCCACGGCCACAATCTTCGACGACAGCCGCTCCCCGTAGCTCGAGATCAAATCGACGTACTGGTCCGGAAACTCGCCAATCTGCGTGAGCTCATCGAGAAACGCGCCCAACTCCTGAAAGTGCAGCGCAATGAAAGCGGCAAGCGAATCATCCGCCTCGCCCAGCGTGAACCGCTCGAGCGCATCGAGCTCCGCCTGCGCCGCCTCGCGCTGCCCGCTCGCAGCCAGCTCCGCCGCCGCCAGCAGCCGGTTCGTCGTCTTGCCCATCGCCGAAACCACCACCACCGGCTGCTCCTCCAGCCGCTCCCGCACAATCCCGGCCACCCGCGTAATCGCCGCGGCGGACTCGACCGACGAGCCGCCGAACTTCATCACAATCATCTATGCCAACCCTTCCAGTAACTGCGTCACCAGCGTCTGGTAATGCTCCACCGCCGCCAGTAACTCCCGCTTCGGCACCCGCTCCTCGCTCGTATGTGCCACGTGGATCGTCCCGGGGCCGAACAGTAGCGGCTCGCCCCACTCCCCGCCAAACGCCGGGATGTCGGTCGTGTACGCCACGACGGTCGTCGGAATCCCCGGCACCGGCTTCAGATGAACCGCCGGGATGCAGATCACCTCCCGGGCCTCCACAAGGCCCTCGCACGCCGCCGCCATCGCCGCCCGCAGCGGCGCCGGGTCATCCACCAGCCGGAAAAAGACATCGGCCTTCGCCGCGTCCGGAATCACGTTCGGCGCCCGCCCCGCGGCCAGCGTCCCGATGTTCAACGTGCACGGCCCCAGAATCGGATGCGTCGGCAGTTCAATCTTTCGTACCCGCTCCAAAGCATCAAGCAGCTTCAACACGGCCGATTCGCCCAGCTCCGGGTATGCCGAATGCGCCATCCGTCCACTCGCGTGCAGCTCATAGCGCAGCGCGCCCTTCGAGCCCAGCGCCAGCTGGCACTCGGTCGGCTCGCCGTTGATAAGAAACTTCGACCCGCGCGGCTGCTTGGCCATGAAGTAGGCGCCGGCCGAGTTCCGCTCCTCGCCGACGACAAACAGCAGCGCGAAGTTCCGCGTCCCTTTGGCGAGCAGCGCCTCGGCGGCCTTGATCATGGAAGCGATGATGCCCTTGACATCGCAAGCCCCGCGGCCCCAGATGAACTCGTCATCCTCTCGCGACGGAAAAAACGGCGGCACCGTGTCGGTATGCGTCGACAGCGTCACGAGCGGCTGGCCAAAGGTGACGAGAATGTTGGGCCGGTTCGGCTCCACCTCGATCAGCTCCACCGTGCCGCCGTACTGCGCGGCCAGCGGCCGCAGGTACGCCTCCAGGTAAGCGACGTGCGGGGCCTCGTTGCCGGTGATCGACTCAATATCGATGAGCGCGCGGGTCAGTGCAAAGACATCCATAAGTTGTAAGTGTGGGGAGGGATTGCCGGAAGAAGGTAGGCCTTCCTCTCTAGCGCTCCACTCGAAAGGGCATCCGGCGTTGCACCGGCTCTTTGAGTGACAGTGGACCGGCTTTCGCCCGCATCCCCCAGCCCGTCCGCTTGCCAACCGCGCATCGTGCTTCGGCATTGAACCCTGGCCGGCTTGCTCCCGTTGGCGGGAACTGCCGCAAGGGACCGTGGTCCATGCACCTCTACAGAGTTATCTCAGAGTAGCGAAGCCCGCCCGCTGCCGTCAATCGTTCCCGAGGCCGCTCCAGATCCCTGCTGCCGTCCGGTACGTGTTCGCGTTCGCCCGCACGGTCGCCTCAATCGGCTCGGCGTACCCGCCGCCGAGCAGCAGCACAAAGGGCTTGCCGTAGCCGTGCGCCGCCGTCATCACCCGCCGGTCGCGTTCGGCCAGGCCCGCGTGCGTCAGCGCCAATTTGCCCAGCTTATCCTCCCGCAACCCATCCACCCCGGACTGATAGAACACAAAATCGGGTCGGAACTCCCACACCCGCGGCAGATACTCGTCAAGCGCCGCCAGATACTCCTCATCGCCCGCCCCATCGGCAAAGTCCACATCAATGCGGCTCGTCTGCTTGCGGAACGGAAAGTTGTTCCGGCCGTGAAACGAGAGCGTCAATACGTCCGGATCATCCGCAAACAGCGCCGCTGTCCCGTCGCCCTGGTGCACGTCGAGATCCACCACCGCCACGCGCCAGCCCCACCCGCGCCGCCGCAGGTCAGCGATCGAGACCGCAATGTCATTGAAGACACAGAACCCGGAACCCTCGGCCCGGTAAGCGTGGTGCGTCCCCCCCATCAGCGCCCCGCCAAAGCCGCTCTCCTGCGCCGCCTCCGTCGCGGCCAGCGCGCCGCCCACACTCGCCAGCGTCCGCAGCACCAGCGCCGGCGACCACGGAAAGCCGATGCGGCGCACCGCCGCCGGCGGCAGTGCCCCTTCAAGGAACTGCCGCACATACTCCGGGTCGTGCGCCAGGCAGACCTCCTCGCGCGAAGCGAGCGGCGCCGGCAGGATCGCAAAGCGGCGATCGCCCGTCAGGGCGTCGCGCAACAGACGGTACTTGCGCGCCGGAAACCGGTGGTCCGGCGGCAAGCCCATGTCGTAGTGATCACAGTAGTAGAGCCGCAGCAACGCGGCTACCGCTTGGTCAGGTCGCGAATCAGGATGTCCTTGAAGCGCATGTCGCCCGCGCCGCCCGAGTGCAGCTGCAGCGAAATCCCGCCGTCAAACGAGCGCGGCCGCGGGTCGGTAAAGTCCACCAGCACCACACCGTTCAGGCGCGAGACATAGCGGTTGCCCTCCACCTTCAGCAGATATTCGTTCCACTCACCCTTGCGCACCACGGTCTCGTTCTCGGGCGAGGGCCACACAATCCACTGCCGCCCGTCGCCATAAATGCCGCCCGTGTGCTGGCCGATCGTGCAGTCGATCTCAAACTGCAGACCCTGCGTAATGTCCGGCGTGCCCGGCTTGAACTCGGAGTGGAAGAACACCCCGCTGTTGCCCGTGCCCTCACACTTGAACTTCATCGACAGGTGGAAGTCCTTGTAGTTCTCCTTCGTGCGCAGATAGCCGTAAGCCTTCGTGATGGCCTCGCCGTGGATCTCGCCGTTTTCGACCGTCCACTTCTCCTTGCCGATCTCGGTCCAGCCCGTGAGATCTTTGCCGTTGAACAGCGGCACCCAGTCTTCCCCCGGTAACTTCGCCTTCTTCTCCTGCGCGAACGCGCCTACTGCCAGAGCCAACAACAGAACGAATTTCATGACTGCCATCATACTAAGGCCGCCGCGATCCGCGCGGCAATGGCTTGGGCATGGTGCTCGACGCGCTCAGCCGAAGGCCCTTCCACCATCACCCGCGCCAGCGGCTCCGTCCCCGAAAACCGCACGAGCACCCGCCCGGCGTCGCCGAACTCCCGCTCGCAATCGCGGATGGCATCCTGCACCGCCGCCTGCTCCTCGAGCGGCCGCTTCACGGCGAACCGCACGTTGATGAGGCGCTGCGGAAACACGGTGAACTCCTCGGTCAACGCATCAAGCCCGGCATCGTCGCGCAGCATCACATCGAGCAGCAGCAGCAGCGTCAGCACACCATCGCCCGTTGTCGCGAACTCATGAAAGATCATGTGCCCGCTCTGCTCGCCGCCAATCACCGCCTCGCGCCGGATCATCTCCTCGAGTACATACTTGTCACCCACCGCCGTCCGCACGAGCGTAATGCCACAGCGGCGGAGCGCCACTTCGAGGCCAAGATTCGACATGACGGTCGCCACCACTTCGGCCTTCGGCAGCCGCCCGCGCCGCTTCAGGTCGCGGCCCAGGATGAAGAGCACGTGGTCCCCATCAATGACCTTACCGGTCGCCGAGACGAACATCGCCCGGTCGGCATCGCCATCAAACGCCACGCCGCACCAGGCGCCGTGCTCGACCACAGCCCGCCGCAGGTTCTCCGGATGGAGCGCCCCGCAGCCGGCGTTGATGTTGCGGCCATCGGGCTCGCCCGACAGCACCATCACCTCGGCCCCCAGTTCGCGCAGCAGCAGCGGCGCCGAGGAGAAGGCCGCGCCGTTGGCGCAATCCATCACCAGCTTCCGGCCCGCCAGCGGGAGCGGAAACACAC
Organism: Acidobacteriaceae bacterium; assembly: GCA_020247055.1. Taxonomy (GTDB): domain Bacteria; phylum Acidobacteriota; class Terriglobia; order Bryobacterales; family Bryobacteraceae. Next base: position 26,730 of record JADCJL010000244.1, read on the forward strand.
TCGCGAGGTGCTCGCGATAGGCCCGGTCCCGCATCCCGAACCACCGCCAGCTCACCGGCTCCGGCGCCGGCCCCGCCAGCGCAAAGATCCGGTCTTCAAGCTCCTGCTCCACCGTATCGGGCAGCTTGTAACCGCTGTGGGCGAACACCTTCAGCCCGTTGTCCTGATAGGGATTGTGGGAGGCCGAGATCATCACCCCGGCCACGAAGGGGCCGTGTTTGGTCAGCCACGCCACGCAGGGCGTCGTGACCACGCCATGATGGTCGGGCATGACGCCCGCGGCCTTCAGCCCCGCCATCAGCCAGCGGGAGAGCTGCTCGCCCGACTCCCGCGTGTCCATGCCGATCGCCACGCGCGGCTCGGCGCTATGCTCGCGCGCCCACTCGCCGAGCGCCCGGCCGAACGCAAAGACGGTCGGCGCATCGAGCGGATAGTCGCCGGCCACTCCCCGCATGCCGTCGGTCCCAAAAAGTTGTTTCCCCATTTATTGCTCCAACGCCGGTTGGGCGATTCGTTCCATGATGATGCGCACGCGGACCAACGAAGGCCCCTCAATCCGCACCTGCCCATCGGCCACAAAGGTATTGACGCGGAGCTCGGCTTCGTTGAGCACCCCGCTCAGGTCGATCGGATCGGTCTCGGCGCTCTGCAACTCTTCGACCCGGCTCTGCGGCCCGACTACGCGCAGCACCTCCGGCGACACCTCCTGCTTCGCAATGCGATAGCCGGGCATCGGGGTGTTGGCGTAGCGAATGATCACCGGCACGTCGCGCGCGGTGCGCTGCTCGAAGCGCAACCGGATCTGCGAAGGAATCACGCGTTCGAGTGTGACGCCTTGCGGCAGGCGCAGGCTCTGCCGGTCGAGGTTAAAGGTCCGTTCGCCGGGCCGCTGCACTTCGCTCAGATCCACCACCAGCGCGGCGCCGGCCAGATTGCCGGCCTCGAGCTTTTCGGGCGCGGCGTGCACCAGCAGGTTCACCCGGCTCACCATCTCCGAGCTAGCCTCCAGGCTCTTCGGGAAGTTCTTGTACTCGACCGGTACCGAAACTGAGCTGCTCAGCTCCTGCTCGCCGACGATGGCCACCCAAAGCATACCGGCCAAGGCAAAGCTCAGCAGCTTCATGACGATGTTCTCCGTCAGGAGCCGCTTCACGCCTGCCGCTCCTCGGCCACGCCCATCACGCGCTTGAGCCCCGGCCGTTCGCGCTTGGTGAGCGCCTCCTCGACGCGTTCAAGCGGCACGTCGTATTCAATCTCGCCGTACTGCGCGATGGAGATGCGGCCGGTCTCTTCGCTGACAATCAGTGACAGACAGTCGGTCTCTTCGGTCACGCCGATGGCCGCGCGGTGCCGCGTGCCCAGATAGCGCAACAGCTCCGGGTTCATGGTCAGGGGCAGGAAGCAGGCCGCCGCGGCGATGCGATCGCCCTGGATGATCACCGCGCCATCGTGCATAGCCGCGCCCGGATGGAACAGCGCCAGCAGCAGGTCCCGCGAGATGGCCGCGTCGAGCGGCACGCCGCTTTCGACAAACGTCCGCAGGCCGATCTCGCGTTCGACGACGATCAACCCGCCAATCTTCTGTTGCGCCAGCTGCTGCAGGGCGAGCAGGATTTCATCCACCGTCTCCCGCCGCTGCAGCCGCGAGCCGAAGCCAATGAGCCGTTGTTTGCCCAGGCGGGCCAGGAGCCGGCGGATTTCGCTCTGGAACATGACGATCATGGCGAACGCCGAATACGGCGCGAGCGTGGCGAGTAACGTCCGCAGCAGCTCCATGCGGAAGGCGAGCGCCACCAGATAGACGAGCACCAATACGAGCAAGCCGCCAAACATATGCGCGGCGCGCCGCCCGCGCACGATCTGGAGCAGCTGATAAATGATCACCGCCACCAGCAGGATGTCGAGCGCGGCAACCCAGGTCAGTCGGGGCAGGGCGAACTCAAAGGGTGAGAGCAGCGGGATCATTCGTTCTTACAATTCTACCCCTGCTTTTCAACCAGACTTAATTTCAGTCCAGAGACGATCCCGCAACCGCTGCGCGGAAGAGGACAGGGTGGCAAACCACTCGGCGCGCGCCATGACGTCGGGGGGCGGATAGAGCGTCGGGTTGTCGCGGGTGGCGGGCGGCAGAATGCGTTTGGCCGCGAGGTTGGCGGTGGCGGTGCGCATGGAATCCGCCACGCGGGCGCTGACGCGGGGGCGCAGCAGGTAGTTGATCCAGTCGTGAGCGAGGGCCTGGCGCGGGCTCTCGCGGAGGATGACGGCGCAATCGAGGTTGACGGGGAAGCCTTCGCGGGGATAGACGAAGTCGAGATCAGGGGCGGCGTCGATGGCCTGCTGTGCGGTGGTGGACCAGAGCTGGGCGGCGAGTACGTCGCCGGCGACGACCTGGTCGCGGACCTCAGAGTTGAGGTAGGCGCGCAGGATCGGCTTTTGGCGCAGCGCTTCGCGCTGGGCAGCGCGGAGTTCGGCGGGATCGCTCGCGTTGAGGCTGTAGCCGAGTTTGCGGAGGGCGGCGGCGAGGACCTCGGCGGGGTCGTCGAGCATGGTGATCTTGCCGGTGAAGCGAGGGTCCCAGAGGTCGGCCCAGGCGGTGGGCCGGGGTTGGAGCTTCCGGTTGAAGAGGATGCCGGTGGCGTTCCACATATACGGCACGGCGTGGGTGAGGAGGCCGGGGCGGGCGAAGGCGGGGTCGAGGTTTTGGAGATTCGGCAGCCGGGCATGGTCGAGCGGGGCAAGCAGGCCCTGCTCGACCATGGGCGGCACGATGTAGTGGGTCGGGAAGACCACGTCCCAGCCGGAGTTGCCGCTGAAGACGCGGGCGAGCATCTCCTCGTTGGACTCATAGACGGAGTAACGGACGCGGACGCCGAACTCGGCCGCGAAGTCGCCGACGGTCTCAGGGGCGACGTAGCTCGACCAGTTGAAGACGTTGAGGCGGGGCCGGGCGGGCGCGCAGCCGAAGGCCGCCAGGGAGAAGACCAGAGCGCGACGCTTCATGATTTCTGCAGCCTTTCAGAAGCCAGGATCAGGGCGCCGAGGCCGACGAGGATGACCGTGGAGATCGCGCTGACCACCGGGTTGGCGCCGCGGCGCGCCATGGCGTAGAGCATCATGGGCAGGGTTTCCGAGTCGACCCCGGCGACAAGCGAGGTGATGACGTAGTCGTCGAAGGAGACCGTGAAGGCGAGCAGCGCGGCGGCCGCGATGCCGGGGCGGAGCATGGGGAGCGTGACCAGGCGGAAGGCCTGCCACTCGGTGGCGCCCAGATCAAGGGCAGCCTCTTCGAGCGCGGGGTCGGCGGTACGGAGCCGGGCCATGACGACGAGCAGGACGTAGGCGATCGAGAAAGTGACATGGGCCAGGATCACCGTGTGCATGCCGAGCTGGAATTGGAAGTAGCGGAAGGCCCATTGGAAAGTGGCGAGCAGGGCGATGCCGGTAATGATCTCGGGGGTGACCAGCGAGAGGTAGAGAGAACCCGAGAGCAGCCGGGCGTTCTTCTTCCACAGGCCGTAGGCGGCGAGGGTGCCGACAGCGGTGGCGATGACAGTGGAGACGACGGCGATGAGGAGCGAGTTCCAGGTGGCTTCGGCCAGGGCGGCGTCGTTCCACATGGCGCGATACCAGACGAGCGAGAAGCTCTCCCAGACCGTGAAGCGGGAGGAGTTGAAGCTGAACGCGCACAGGATCAGCAGCGGGACATGCAGGAAGGCGTAGACGCTGACGACGTAGAGCGGCAGGAGGCGCTGCTTCATAGCATCTCTCCGCCATCGCGCCGCAGCAGGGTCCAGAGCAGGAGCATGACGATGGCCATCAGGGCGAGCGAGAGCGCCGAGCCGAAGGGCCAGTCGCGGGCCGAGGTGAACTGGTTCTGGACGAGGTTGCCGATCATCATGCTCTTGCCGCCGCCGAGCAGGTCCGGGGTGAGATAGGCGCCGAGGCAAGGGATGAAGACGAGGACGCTGGCGGCGCGGAGGCCGGGAGCGGTAAGGGGCAGGACGATGTGGAGAAGCGTTTGCCAGGGGCGGGCGCCGAGGTCGGCGGCGGCTTCCAGAAGCGACTTGTCGAGCCGCTCCAGATTGCTATAGAGCGGTAGCACGGCGAAGGGGAGATAGCCGTAGATGAGGCCGACGATGACGGCGCCGTCGTTGTAGAGCAGAGGGAGGGGTTCGGTGATCAGGCCGGCGGCGAGGAGGGCGGAGTTGATCAGGCCGGTATCGCGGAGCAGGAACATCCAGGCGTAGGTGCGGACGAGGAAGCTGGTCCAGAAGGGCAGCATGACGAGGTTGAGCAGCAGGGTTTTGCGGCGGCCGGAGCGGGCGATGTAGTAGGCAAGGGGGAAGGCCAGCGCCAGGCAGCCGAGCGTGGAGACGGCGGCCATGAGGAAGGAGCGGAGGAGGATGACGCCGTAGAGGGGGTCAAACAGGCGGACATAGTTTTCGAGGGTCCAGGGCGGTCCGACGCCGCCGTAGACGCCCTTGGTGCGGAGGGAGTAGGCCACGATGATGAGTAGCGGGCCGAGGAAGAGCAGCAGCGTGAAGGCCCAGGCGGGGAGCAGGAAGAGGGCGCGGAGGCGGTTCATTGGGGGAGCGCCATTTCGTCGTCGGGACGCCACCAGACGTGGACGCGGTCGCCGCGGCGGAACTCGCCGAGGCCGTGGGCGATCTGGGCGATGAGTTGGTCGCCGGCCGGGGTGCGGGTCTCTACCTGCAGGCAGTCGCCGAGAAACATGGCGGAGTTGACCGTGGCTTCAAGGACGCGGGCGCCGGGGGCGGGGGCTTCGCGGGAGATACGGGTGAGCTCGGGCCGGACGCCGACATCGCCGACCCAGTTGACGGCGCCGAGGAAGCCGGCGACGAAGCGGGTGGCGGGCTGGAGGTAGATCTGTTGGGGGGTGCCGATCTGTTCGAGGCGGCCTTTGTGCATCACGGCAATCTGGTCGGAGAGCGAGAGGGCTTCTTCCTGGTCGTGGGTGATGAACAGGAAGGTGATGCCGATGCGGGACTGGAGTTCTTTGAGCTCGAGACGCATCTGCTTGCGCAGTTTGGGATCGAGGGCGGAGAGGGGTTCGTCGAGCAGGAGGAGTTCGGGTTCAACGACAAGGGCGCGGGCGAGCGCGGTGCGCTGGCGTTCGCCGCCGGACATTTGGGCGGGGAGGCGGCCGGCTTTGGCGGAGAGTTGGACGAGGTCGAGCGCGGCCTGGACTTTGCGGGCGGCGTCGGGGTCGCGTCTGCGCTCAAGGCCGAAGGCGATGTTTTCAGCGGCGGTGAGATGAGGGAACAGGGCGTAGCTTTGAAAGACCGTGGTGACGGGGCGTTCGTAGGGGCGGAGCCCGTTGAGGGTGCGGCCGCCGAGTTGGATGGTGCCGCGGTCGGGTTCATCGAAGCCGCCGATCATGCGGAGGGTGGTGGTTTTGCCGCAGCCGGAGGGTCCGAGGAGGGAGTAGAAGCAGCCCTGGGGGATGGTCAGCGAGATGCCGTCCACAACCCGATGCGAGGGGAAGTCCTTGTAGATTGCGTCGAGAGAGAGAGCGCCCACTAGTAACGTACTTTAGCGGAAAACTGGCGCCAGGCAAGCAGCGGGGCGAGGCCTTCGGCGGCGAGGGCCTGCCGCATGGGGGTGCGGCGGGCGGCGGGGGGCTTCGAGAGTTCGGCGTAGAAGGTGGAGTCGTCGAAACCGGCGGCGGCGGCATCGGACTGGGTGGCGGCGAAGACGATGCGGTCGAGGCGGGCCCAGAGGATGGCGCCGAGGCACATGGGGCAGGGTTCGCAGCTGGTGTAGATGGCGCAGCCGGACAGGTCGTGCGTTCGGAGGGCCTGGCCGGCAGCGCGGATGGCGGTAACTTCGGCGTGGGCGGTGGGGTCGCACAGCGCGGTGACGCGGTTGACGCCTTCGGCGAGGATAGTGCCCGCGCGGACAATGACGGCGCCGAAGGGACCGCCGCCGGCGGCGACGTTTTCGCCGGCGAGGGCGATGGCGCGGCGGAGATAGGTTTCTTCCACAAAATCAGGGTATCTTGTTTCAAGGGAGTATTCGCATGATGGCGCCATCGGCCGGCGATCTCACGGTCGCCCTGCGTAGCCGCCTTGAACAACTGGAAGGTCATCTCGGCACGGTGCTGCGCGGCAAGGCGGAGGTGGTGCGGCTGAGCCTGGTGGCCTTGCTGGCGCGGGGGCATCTGCTGATTGAAGACGTGCCGGGGGTGGGCAAGACGACGCTCGGCAATGCGCTGGCGCGGGCGGTGGACAGCGGCTTTCACCGGATTCAGTTTACGGCGGACATGCTGCCGGGAGATGTGCTGGGCGTGACGGTGTTCAACGCGCAGACGCAGGAGTTTGAGTTCAAGCCGGGGCCGATTTTCACGAACTTTCTGCTGGCGGACGAGATCAACCGGGCGACGCCGAAGACGCAGTCGGCGCTGCTTGAGGCGATGAACGAGCAGCAGGTATCGATCGATGGAAGGGTGTATCCGTTGGCGCGTCCGTTTCTGGTGATTGCGACGCAGAACCCGGTGGAGCACCACGGGACGTATCCGCTGCCGGAGTCGCAGTTAGACCGGTTTCTGCTGCGGCTGCGGATTGGCTATCCGGATGCGGCGAGCGAGCGGGAGATTCTGCGGCGGGGGTCGGCGGAGGCGGGGGCGGCGCCGGCGGCGTTGTTGACGCAGGGGGAGGTGTTGGAGCTGCAGCAGGCGGTGGAGTCGGTGCATGTGGACGATGCCGTGGTGGACTACATGCTGGCGATTGTGGAGAAGACGCGGACGCACGAGGGGCTGGCGCTGGGGGTGAGCCCGCGGGGGGCGAAGGCGCTGTACCGAGCTTGTCAGGCGCTGGCGATGGTGGAGGGCCGGGGATTCGTGACGCCGGATGAGGTGAAGCGCTTGGCGGTGCCCGTGTTCGCGCACCGGGTGGTACTGCAGGCGCGGGCGGCAGGGGCGCAGCGGGGGACGGCGGCGGCCGAGAGACTGCTGGAGACGATCCTTACGATGATCGACGTTCCGCTCTGACGCTTTCGGGGAGGTAGTGAGGCCACTGGGTGGCGATGAGGCAGAGGGCGGCGATGGCGAGACCGGCCGTGGCGAACCAGTCGCCGTAGCGGGTGTAGGGGGTGAGGTCGGAGCGCCAGCCAAAGTGCAGGGTACCGGCCATGGCCTGGAAGCCGGGGAAGGATTGGCGGATGGCGCCGGCGGGGTCGACCGCGGCGGTAATGCCGTTGTTGGTGACGCGGAGGATCCAGCGGCGATTTTCAACGGCGCGCATGCGGACCAGTTGGAGATGCTGTTCGCGGGCGGCGGAGGCGAAGAAGTAGCCGTCGTTCGAAAGGTTGACGAAGAGTTCGGCGCCGGCGCGGGCGAACTGGCGGACGTGGTGGGGCACGGCGCTTTCGTAGCAGATAAAGGCCCCGACGGAGCGGCCGTCGACCGGGAAGGTGACCACGCGCTGGCCCGGGGCGTAGGCGCCGACCTCGCCGCTGACCTGGTTGACCCAGGAGAAGAGTTCGGGGACGTACTCGCCGAAGGGGACGAGGTAGACCTTGTCGTAGCGGGCGCCGGTTTCGCTTTTGGCGTTGACGAACTGGGCGGTGTTGAGGGCCTGGCCGGTGGCGGTGCGCGCGATGGAGCCGAAGAGCATGGGGGCGCGGAGGGCGGCGGTGATGTC
>JADCJL010000245.1 GCA_020247055.1 Acidobacteriaceae bacterium
AAGTGCCTGCCAGCGTCGTCGAAAGGCTGAACGCGCTGGTGACGCAGATCAAGCAGACGCCAGGCGCACAGCAGCGCCTTGCCGGCATGGGTGCGGTGCCGTTCGACATGCCGCTCGCCGCCATGAAGCCCTTCCTCGAAGCCGAGATCGCCAAATGGACACGTGTCGTGAAGTCCGCCGGGATAAAGCCCGAGTGAAGCGTGACTGCCCGTATTGTCCCGGGCGCCCTCACGTTCAACCACACGCATCACGCCAGGGATCAGTGTGACCCAAGGAATCGAAGACATGGACTCCCGATTGTTCTCGCCGCTGACGATCCGTGGCATCACGCTGAAGAACCGCATCGTGGTTTCACCGATGCTGCAGTATTGCGCCGACAACGGTCACGTCAACGACTGGCACCTGATGCACTACGGAAAGTTTGCCGCGGGCGGCGCTGGCCTGGTGTTCGTCGAATCGACCAAGGTTGATCCGCGCGGCTGTTCGACGCCCCGCGATCTGGGTCTCTGGAAGGACGATTTCATCGCGCCGCTGAAGCGGATCACCGACCTGATCAGGAAGAACGGCGCGGTGGCAGGCATACAACTCGGCCATTCCGGACGCAAGGCGCGCCGCAGCGTGCCATGGGAAGGGCGTATGCCGATGGCCCAGTGCCCGGGCGTCGACCATGGCGAGGAGTGGGAATTGATCGCGCCCAGCGCGATTGCGTTCTCCGACAGGTACTCCATGCCGCGCCAGATGACGCATGACGACATCCAGGAATCGCTTTCACACTGGGAACAGGCCGCACGCCGAGCGCTCGAAGCCGGTTTTCAGGTACTGGAGCTGCATGGCGCCCACGGCTATCTGATACACCAGTTCCTGTCGCCGGTCGCCAATCAACGCACCGACGAATATGGCGGATCACCGGAAAAGCGCATGCGGTTCGCCATCGAAGTGGTCCGTGCGGTTCGCAAGTCCTGGCCGGAAGACAAGCCCCTCTTCATGCGTGTATCGGCCGTCGACGAGTCCGGCTGGAGCATCGAGGACAGCATCAGGGTGGCTGGCGTGCTGAAGGAATACGGCGTCGATGTCATTGACTGCAGCGCCGGCGGAATGTCCGACGCGGCAACCGGTGAGGCGCCGGGTTATGGCTATCAGGTGCCATACGCCCGTGCCATCCGCAATGGCGCGGGCGTAAAGACCATGGCAGTAGGCTTGATCATTCATGCGGATCAGGCAGACGAAATCATCCGTTCCGGTGGCGCGGACCTGACCGCGCTGGGACGCGAGTTCCTGCACAACCCGAACTGGCCAATAGACGCCGCACAGAAGCTCGGCATCGAATCGCCGTTCGCAGGCGTCGGCGAGTCCCTGGCCTACTGGCTTGGAAAACGGGCTTCCAGCCGGGCGGGTACCAGGCCTTCCACGTGGCAGTGGGGCATCGATGGAAACGCCGGGCGATCGGTGGAGTGATCGCGGATCCCACGCTCCGCGCGCTCGAACACATGCGAGGTACCCGATGCGGAAAGCAGCAAGGATCGTGGTTCCGATGGCTGCGGTCGCGACCGTTGCATTGCTGCCGACGGCAGCAATGCCCCAAGCCGGAGCCTATCCGGAAAAAGTGATCAGGCTCGTGGTGCCCTTTCCGCCGGGTGGCGCCATCGACATCATGGGGCGACTGACCGCACAGAAACTGAGCGAAGCATTGGGAACCCAGGTGATCGTCGACAACCGTTCGGGCGCCGGGGGCGCCATCGGTACGGACAACGTCGCGCGAGCGGCGCCCGACGGCTACACCCTGCTGGTCTCCTCGACCAGTCCGATGTCGATCAATCCCCACATCAACAAGGTCCCCTACGACCCGGTCGCAAGTTTCGTTGCCATTGCCCTGATCGCCTCTTCGCCGCAGATGATCGTCGTGCCGCCCTCGCTGCCGGTGAAGAACGTAAAGGACTTCATCGCGATGGCGAACGCGCGCCCCGGCGCCATGAGCTTCGCTTCGAGTGGCGTGGGCACCATCATTCACGTAACCGCGGAAATGTTTTCCCAGCGCGCCGGTATCAAGATGCTGCACGTCCCGTACAAGGGCGCTGCGCCGGCTGTCGTCGACACCGTTGCCGGACACGTGACCCTGCTGACCGCGGCGTACTCGAGCGTGGCCCCTCAGGTGCGCGCTGGAAGGCTACGGGCACTGGCTGTCACCAGCCTGAAGCGGATGGAACTGGAACCGGGCGTACCCACCGTATCCGAGTCCGGCCTGCCCGGGTTCGAATCCATTCAATGGTGGGCGGTGTCGGGCCCGGCGGGCCTTCCGACACCTGTCATCGACCGGCTCAACACCGAACTGAACAGGGTCGTGGGCACCGATGACATGAGAAGGCGCCTGGCGGCCGACGGGGCCGAGCCCGGCGGAGGAACGCCTGCGGCACTCGCTGCCTTCATCAGGAAGGACTACGAAAAGTGGGGGGCCGTGATCCGTGCGGTTCGCATGAAGGCCGAATGACCCCGCAGTCGAGCAGCAAATGGACGTCGAGAGGGAACAATCATGGGTGTAACCGAAAAGCTTGCACAGTTCATAGTGGAAACGCCCGCCGGGTCCATTCCCCCGGCGGCGATCGCTTCGGCGAAGCTGCGTTTCCTCGATACCCTGGGCGTGACCGTGGCTGGGTCACGTCATGACTCCGCACGGTTCGCAAGGGATACGGCGAGCCTGCTCGGCGGCCACGCCCAGGTGACCCTGATCG
>JADCJL010000246.1 GCA_020247055.1 Acidobacteriaceae bacterium
CGTGCAGAACGATGCCACGGCGCTCAAAAAGAAGCTGCCGACCGATGACCAGAACCGGCTCGACGAGCACATGGCCGGCATTCGCGATCTCGAGCGCGCCATTGCGGCGCTCCCCGAGGAGTACCGCCGCGTGGAAGCTCCCGATTTTGACGGGGACATGAAAGACTGGCCCCGGATTGCCAAGCTGCAGAGCGATCTTCTCGTGCAGGCGCTGGCGACGCGGCAGACGCGCGTGGCGTCCTACATGCTGACCAAGTGCCAGAGTATTTCGCGCTTTCCCTGGCTCGGCTACACCTCGGCTCGCCATCACGACTACACCCACGCCGAAGGGCGCGTGAGCGGAGCCGACGGCGCCGAAGGGCAGCGCGTGCTGCGCGACATTTGCAAGTGGCATGTGGAGGAGTTTGCCTATCTGGTCGCTAAGCTCAAGTCGATTCCCGAAGGCGACGGCAGCGTGTTTGACCGCACGGCGCTAATCTTCGTGCACGAGCATGCTGAAGCCAATCCGCACAAGAACAGCGGTCTGGCGATGCTGGTGGCCGGCGGGGTGGGCAAGATGGCCAAGGGCCGCCACACGCGGGTGACCGGTACGGCGGGCGATATCTATCTGACCGTGGCCGATGAGATCGTGGGCGCCGGGATCGGGAAGTTCCCCACGGCGACCCGGAAGATCAGCAGCCTGTTGGCCTAAGGCGCCATGCTGCGGATTTTGCTGCTGGGTTTGCTGCCAACGCTCGCGCTCGGCTCCGGGCGCGAGGTGGCCGAGTGGGTGATTCGTTGGGAAGGGTCGGTGACGATCGAGGGTGGCAGCCGGCCCCTGCGGAGCTTGGCCGAACTGCCGCCGGGTGAGGTCACCATCACGGGGATTGACCTGACCGGTTCGGTGATGCCGCCGCCGGAACTGAAACGGTTGGCCGGCTTGACCAGCCTGCGGGATCTGTTCCTGCCCGGCCCGGTTTGGAATCCGGGAGGCGGCAACGAGGATGCCAACGACGTTTTTGCCACGCTCGCCACGCTTACGAACCTCGAACGGCTGTTCGTGGGTTGGCATTTCGCCACCACCATCAACATCAAGGACAAGGGCTTGCAGGCGCTGCAGGGTTTGAAGAAGCTGCGGGACCTGCGCTGTTCGCAGTGCAGCGTAGGGAAGGTTGATTTTTCGGGTTTCACGGGGCTGCGCAGCCTTGACCTGAACAATACGCGTTTCACCGATGCGGGCCTGGCCAGCCTGGCCAACCTGAAGGGTCTGCGCCGCCTGCTGATGCGGGATTCGCTGGTGACCGACGAGGGGATGCGGCACCTGGCCGGCTTAACGGAGCTCGAAGAGCTGGATGTTTCCGGGGTACGCGTTACGGACAAGGGCATCGCCCATTTCCGGAATCTCACGCGGTTGCGGGTGCTGAATCTGCGCGGCGCCGAGGCGACCGACGAGGGCTTGGCCGTACTCGAAGGCATGAAAGAGCTCCGTGGTTTGGATCTCTACCGGACGCGGATCACCAACGCCGGCCTGGCGCGCCTGCAGAATCTGAAGAATCTGACCGACGTCGACCTGCGCTACAGCCGCGTGACCGGCAACGGCGTTGAAGCGCTGCGGGCGGCGCTGCCGCGGGCCAAGGTGCAGTACGTGGGAGCGGCGGCCATCCGGTCGAAGAATTCGGGCGCTGACAGGCCGGCAACGGAGACGCCGGAGGCGATTGCGGCCTGGGTGACGGCCATCGGGGGCCGGCCGGTGCTGCGCGCGGGACAGTTGGTCACGGTGGATCTATCGACCACGCCGGTGAGCGATGCGCAACTCGTTTTCCTGGCCCGTCTGGGTCAATTGGAGGAGTTGTACCTGCAGGCGACGCAGGTGGGCGATCTCGGAATGGCTTCGCTGACGGCGCTGCCGCGGCTGCGGGTGCTTGATGTAAGCAACACCACCGTGTCGGACGCCGGGTTGGCGCAGATTGCCAAGGTGAGCAGCCTCGAGGTGCTGCGGCTGGCGGGCACGCTCGTCGAAGGCCCCGGACTCGGCTCCCTGGCGACGCTGCCGAAGCTGCGCGAACTCGATCTGGGCGCGACGCGCTTGGACGACAGGGCGCTGCCGGCCATCGGCAAGCTGGCCGGGCTGACCAGCCTGCGCCTGAGCTATACCGAAATTACCGACGGCGGCTTCAAGCAGATCGCAGGACTCGACCAGTTGGAGTCGTTGCATCTGGCCGGTACCGACATCGGCAACGATTCGCTGGTCCGCATTGCCAAGTGGAGCCGGCTGCGGGATTTGAACCTGAATCAGACCCGTTTTCTCGACGGTGGTCTGGCGGCGCTGGCGCCGCTCGGTAAGCTCGAACGGATCACGATGTTCCGGACGCTGGCGGGGAACGTGACCGCCCAGACGCTGGCCTCGCTCGGGAATCTGCAAACCGTCGTTCTCGACTATACCGCGCTCAACGATGCCGGCCTGGCGCTGCTGCGCAAGCTGCCGCAACTCACGGACCTGAGCATCGACAACACGAATGTGACCGACAAAGCCGTGGCGGACCTGCAGGGGATGACCCGCCTGCAGTCGCTGAATCTCTACCACACGCTCGTCTCTGAGAAGGGCTACGAGGAGATCCGGCGCGCCCTACCCGCCTGCAAGATTGTCTTTGATCGCGATTCGGCGTTGCCGAACCGGAGGACCCGCTGAGATGAGATTCGCTGCCGTTCTATCGTTTGCTTTGCTGGCCGCCGCGCCCGTCCGGGCGGCGGAGGGGGCCGCCGATCTGGGGTGGGTAGCCGAGGCCGGCGGCAGCGTGCTGCGGGATGCCGCGGGCCGCGTGACGGGGCTCAACTTCCGGGCCAGTTGGGTGACCGATGCGGACATGCGCAAGGTGGCCCGGATGCCGGGGCTGACCACGCTGAATCTGTCGCTATCCCGGGTGACGGATCAGGGAATGCAGGAGTTGCGGAATCTGCCGGGTATCGTCGAACTCGATCTGCGCTTCGCCGAGTACGTAACGGACGAGGGTGTGGCCGCTCTCAAGTCCTGGAAGAAGCTGAAGCGGCTCGATCTGCACGGCACCAAGGCAAGCGATACTTCGCTTGACCATATCGCCGGCATTGCGACATTGGAAACAGTGGACGTGGGTTCGGTGATGCTTACCGATGTCGGTCTCGAACGGCTCACGGTGCTGCCGAACCTGAAGGCGCTGACAATTGGCGGCAATGAATGGGGTGACGCCGGATTGCAGGCGCTGCGGCAGATGCGGGGGCTGCAGTTTCTCGATCTCAGCGGGCGGCAGGGGACCGACTCGAACGTCTGGGCGGTAAACATGTCCGATGTTGGCCTCGATGCGATTGTGACTTTAACCGAACTGCGGGAGCTCCGCTTCGGCTGCACGTCGATTGGCGTAGGCTCGGAGGGGACGCGGTTTGCCACGGTGAGCGCGATGAGCGTGACGCCGCGCCGCCTTGAAAAGATGAAGGCGCTCACGAAACTGCAGCGCCTGAAGCTTGAAGGCTGTGATCGCCTCGATGACGATGCGGCGAATCTGCTGACCGGCTTCCCCAACCTCGAAGAGGTGGATCTGAAGGGGACCGCCGTGACAGCCAAAGGGGTAGCCGCCCTGCGCGCCGCGCGGCCGAAGCTGCGGGTCTATCATGGCCCCTGGGAAGCCAAGGCGGCCAATTTCCGGAACAATTAAGCCCTCGTGGCGTTCGGCGCGGGCATGCGATAGACTGCCGTATCGATGGCCACTACCCGCCGGCAGTTTCTTTCGACGGCCTCCGCCGCCGCTCTCGCGCCGCCTCCCGCGACTCGCCCGAACATTCTGTTCCTGATGCCCGACCAGCACCGCGCGCAGGCCGTAGGCTGCCTGGGCAATCCGGAGGTGAAGACGCCGCATCTGGACGCCCTGGCGCGGCAGGGGCTAACGATCCCCCACACCTTCGCCAATACCCCGGTCTGCTGCCCGGCCCGGGCGATTCTGCTCACCGGCCAATACTGCCACCGCAACGGCATGGTGGCCAATGATCTCCGTCTGCGCGAAGACGGCCCTTCGCTCGCCAAGGCGTTCGCGGCGGCCGGCTACCGCACCGGCTTCGTCGGCAAATGGCATCTGGACGGCGGGCCGCGGCTGCCCGGTTTCGTCCCGCCCGGACCCCGCCGGCAGGGCTACCAATACTGGGCCGCCAACCAGTGCAGCCATCAGCATTTCAACAACACGATCTTCCGCGATACCCCCGAACCGATTCGCCTCGACCGTTTCGAGGCCGATGCCTACGCCGACTACGCCATCGAGTTCCTCCGGCAGTCGCAGGCCTCCGGCGAGCCATTTTATCTCACGGTCCAGTGGGGGCCGCCACACGATCCCTACAAAGCCCCGCCCGAGTACCGCAAGCAGTACGACCCCGCCAAACTCACCATGCGGCCCAACTGGCAGGCCAAACCCGGCGTGCCCGGTCCCGAACAGATCGCCGAGTACTACGGCATGGTTACCGCGATTGACGACGCCACGGGCAAGATTCTCGCCGCGCTCGAGACCCTTGGCCTGGCCGAAAACACCATCGTGCTCTACTCCTCCGACCACGGCGATATGCTCGGTTCGCAGGGTGAGCGCCTGAAGCGCAAGCCGTGGGAGGAGTCCATCCGCGTGCCGGGCTTCCTCCGCTGGCCAGGCAAGATCGCTCCGGGCACCACGACGCCGGCCTTTTTCACCCACGTCGACTTCGCGCCGACGCTGCTGGGCCTGGCCGGGGTGCGCGTGCCGGCCGCCATGCAGGGTAAAGACCTCAGCGGCGATCTGCTGCGCGGGAAGGGAACCGGGCCGCGCGAGGCCTTCTTCCAGATTTTCGGCCCGTTCGCCGGCGACGGCACCGCGGGCGGCTGGCGCGGCATCCGCACCGACCGTTACGTCTACGCCCGGTACGCCGACCGCCCCTGGGTGCTCTACGATCTGCAGCAGGACCCCTACCAGCAGAACAATCTCATCGGTAAGCGGAAGGCGCTCGAGGCGAGTCTCGACCGCCGCCTGGCCCGGAAGATGGCCGAGGTGGGCGACGAGTGGACGTACAATTGGACGGCCCCCGTCGAAGACGCCGGGCGTTTGTACAAACACCAGACGTTCCGCTCCGTCCAGGAGTACCTCGACTGGGCCGCCGCCCATCCGGAAAAGGCCTGACTCAGGAGAAGAAGCCGCGCCGCGCCGGACGGATCCCATCCCACACCATCGCGGCAAAGGTGCGTTTGTTCACAAAGCCCATCCGCTCGTACAGGCGGATCGCCTTCCGGTTGGCGCTGGTTACCGTCAGGCTGCAGTGGGTGCATGCGGCCGCGCTCATGGCGCGCATCGAGTCCACCATCAGGGCGAAGCCGATTCCCTGGTCCCGCAGCGCGGGGCTGACGCAGACCTGCGTGATATGGCCCGTTTCCGGAGCCACGCGGCTCGCCAGGCACATGCCCGCCAGTCGCCCCGTGTCGCGGTTCCACGCCAGGAGCGATGCCTCTTCATCGAAGGTGCCGCAGCCCGGATAGTCGACGATGTAGGTCAGGAAGCGGCGCGCACCGCTGATGCTCTGATACTGGTCGTTGATGTGGCTGTCGATGTGTCCGGCGTAGGAATCGGCCAGCAGACGGGCGGCTTCGTCGTGGTAGCGCGGGCGCCAGGTATCGAAGTCGAGCCGGCACCGCGCCACGCCCGAAGGCCAGCCCGGCCAAGGCCGCAGCGCGCATTGGAGAAACTGCCGCTCGTAGCTCTGCAGTTGATCGTGATAGGCCGCCGGCATCGGTCGCGGAGCCGCCAGCAGCAGAATCTGCGCTTCAATCCTCCGGATGCCCCGCATCCGGGCCAGCGAGTCCACGCAGGCCGCCAGCAGGCTGTTCTCCCGCTCCACCGTCCGGTACGGTTCCCGCACGAACAGATCCCCAATGAGCCCCTTTTCCTTTTCCGCTACCGTGTAGGCGTAGCCGAGCACCTCGCCGCCGGCCACCAGCGCAAAGCCGCCCAGCGTCTGCTCGTCGGCGAACTGCCGCACCAAGGCGGCCGAGGACGAAAAGTCCCAATGCAACTCCCTCCGCCACGAGGCAGTCTCTTCGAGCAGCAGATCGTGTAACGAACCCGGCGCCAACTCCCGGAGTTCCCTCAACCCACCAACGCTACCTGGGGAGTTTCCGGCCATCTAGGCAGTATACTGCCAAGATGGCCGTCCTGGCGGCCGCCCGGTAACCGACACGGGCCTTTCGAGCGCCATACTGCTTGCGGTAGGACATGATGTGCCGCAGTGGTTTGTGGAAGAATGATGGTTTCCTTTTCATGCGATTTCTCGGCACGCTTTTCGTTTTCGGGCTCCTGCTAACCAGTTGTTCCGGCCCTTACAGCCAGGGTGGCGCCGCCAAGGCCAAGTCCGATCCGGCTCCGGTGGCCGTCAAAACTACCACCGTCAGCCTCACCACGCTTCCCGAAGTCATCAGCGCCAACGGCGAACTGTTCGCCGAAGAGCTGACGACGGTTTCCGCCAAGGTGCCGGGCCGCGTGGCCAAACTCTACGCCGACCTCGGCAGCGTGCTCAAAGCGGGCGACATCGTGGCCGAACTCGAAAAGACCGAATACGAGTTCCGCGTCCGGCAAAGTGAGGCGGCCGTTGATCAGATCCGCGCCCGCCTGGCGCTGTCCAACCGCCCCGATGAAGAGTTCGACCCGGCCCGCACCGCCACCGTGCGCGAAGCCGCCGCTGCACTGAAAGAGGCCCGGTTCATCTTCGAAACCACGGCGAAGCTGCAGAAGGAGGGCGTCGTCTCCCGCATCGAGTTTGAAAAGGCGCAGGTCCGCCGCGATGGCGTCGAGGCGCACTACGCCGCCGTGGTCGCGGACGTCATGCAACTCCGCGCCCAACTCAGCGAGCGGCGCGCGAACCTGGCCCTGGCCCGGCAGCAGCTCGACGATTGCACCATCCGGGCACCCTTCTCCGGCGCCGTCACCCGCCGGCCGGCCTCACCCGGCGAATATCTTGGCGTCAACGCGCCCATCCTGACGCTCGTCCGCCAGAACCCGCTGCGCGTGCGCCTCGAGGTTCCCGAACGCCTGGCCGCGCGCGTCAAACAGGGCCAACACATTGAGGTACGTCTCGAAGGTGCGCCCGTGGTGCGCTCGGGCCGCGTGGTGCGGTTGAGCCCCGCCATTGAAGCCCAGGGCCGGTCCCTTCTGGTTGAAGGCGAGATCCCCAATCCGGACGGCGTCCTCCGCCCCGGGTCCTTCGTGCAGGGGGCGATTACGCTGAACGCCGAGGCGCAGGGCATCTCGGTGCCGCGCGAAGCCGTGCTCGGGTTCGCCGGCACCGAACGGGCGTTTGTGGTCAAGCAAGGCGTGCTCGAAGACCGCCTACTCAAGACGGGCCGCCGCCTCGACGACGGACGGATCGAAGTGCTCGATGGCCTGGCCGCCGGCGACCTCCTGGTGAGCCCGGCTAACGACCGGATGACCAAGGGTCTGCGCGTAAAGGAAAACTAGATGCAAAAGCTCGCTGAAGTCTGCGTTGCCCGCCCTGTTTTCGCCGTCATGCTCATTCTGGCGATGGTCGTCGTCGGTGGGGTCTCCTACGCCAAGCTCGGCATTGACCGCTTTCCCGATGTCGACATGCCGATCATCTCCGTCCGGACGCTGCTGCCCGGCGCCTCGCCCGAGGAGATCGAAAGCACGATTACCCGCTTCATTGAAGACTCGGTGTCGACGGTGGAAGGCATCGACAACATCCGGTCCACCTCCACCGAATCGATCTCGATTGTCACCATCACCTTCAACCTCAACCGCAACATCGACCTCGCCGCCCAGGACGTGCGCGACGCCATTGCCGGCATCATTGTCCAACTGCCGCGCGATGCCAAGCCGCCGCTGATTAAGAAGCTCGATACCGATGCGTCCCCGGTCATGACGCTCGTGCTCAGCGGTGAGAAAACCCCGCGCGAACTGTACGAAACCGCCGAACGCGAAATCAAAGACTCGATTGAGAGCGTGGGTGGCGTCGGCCAGGTGCAACTGGTCGGCGGGCAGAAGCGCGCCATCAACATCTGGGTGGACGCCGACCGGCTGGCGGCCTACAAGATCCCGATTCTCAACGTCCGCAACGCCGTCGCCCGGCAGAACTCCGATATCCCGGGCGGCCGCGTCGACGAAGGCGCGCGGGAACTCGTGCTGCGCACCCTGGGCCGCTTCCCCGACCCCAAAACCTTCAACGAACTCGTCGTCGCCACCATTGGGAATTCGCCCGTCCGCGTCCGCGACATCGGCTACGCCGAAGACGGCCACAAGGAGCAGCGCACCGCCGCCCGCTTCAACGGCCGCCCCGCCGTCGCGCTCGAAGTCCGCCGCCAGTCCGGCGCCAACACGATCGAGGTGGTCAACAACGTCAAGGCACGCCTGGCGCGCGTGACGCAACTGCTGCCGCCCGGCGTGCAATTGGAGATTCTGCAGGACCAGTCCCGCTACATTGAAGCGGCCTTCCACGAAGTGCTGCTCCATCTGATCCTGGGTTCGATTCTGGCTTCGCTCGTCGTCTTTGTCTTCATGAAGGATTGGCGGGCGACGGTCATCGGCGCCGTCGCCATTCCGGCCTCCATCATCGCCACCTTCGGCGCCATGCGCGCGCTGAACTTCACGCTCAATAACATCACCATGCTGGCGCTGGTGCTGATGGTCGGCGTGGTGATTGACGACGCGATCGTGGTGCTTGAAAACATCTTCCGCTTCGTCGACGAAAAGAAGATGCATCCGATGGAGGCCGCCGTGAAGGCCACCAAGGATATCGGCCTCGCCGTCATGGCCACCACGCTTAGCCTGGTCGTGGTCTTTCTGCCCGTGTCGTTCATGTCCTCCATCTCGGGCCGCTTCCTGTACTCGTTCGGCGTGACGGCCACGGTGGCCATTCTCGTCTCGCTGGTCGTGAGCTTCAGCCTGACGCCAATGATGTGCTCCCGCATGCTGCGGCCCGGGGAAGCGCAGCATGCCACCAGCAAAGGCTTCTACGGCATGATCGAGCGCTGGTACATGCGCGCTCTCGGCTGGTCCATGCGCCATCGCCTGGCCATCAGCGCGCTCGGCCTGCTGACCATCTGCAGCATGGTGCCGCTGTTCCGGCTCGTCCGTCAGGAGTACCTGCCCACCAACGTTGACGAGAGCGAGATCGAAATCAGCATCAACACGCCCGAAGGCACCAGCCTGCAGTCCATGGAGGCCGTGCTCGACCGGGCTTATCAAGACCTCAAGCCCATGCCGGGTATCAAACACGTCGTGGCTGTCGTGGGCTCCGGCTACCTGCAGTCGGTCAACAGCGGCCGCATCTACGTGCAGCTGGAACCGATTGAAGACCGCGTCTTTTCTCTCTCCCGCCTGTGGCAGAAGACGCTCGCGGGCAAGCCCGGCGAGGCGTTCACGGGGATCTACTCACAGCGCGATGTCATGGCCGCCATCCGCGCCAAGCTCAAGCAGATTCCCGATATCCGCACCCGCGTCGGCAATATTCAATCGCTCAATCAGGGCTCGGCGCCCTACGACATCGACTTTGTCATCCGCGGCCCTGAACTCACCGAACTCAGTGCCTACTCCGAGCGACTCCGCAAAACGGCGCTCACCATCCCCGGCCTCACCGACATCGACACCACCCTCCGCATGAACAAGCCCGAACTGCGCGTGGTCATCGACCGCAACCGCGCGGCCGACCTCGGCGTCGACGCGGCCGACATCGCCAGTTCGCTCCGCCTGATGGTGGGCGGCGACGACGAAGTCTCCCGCTTCCGCGACGATAAACTCGCCGAAGAGTACGACGTCGAAGTCCGGCTCAAGGACGAGGACCGCAACTCGATGGCGACGGTGTCGAAGCTCTACGTGCCATCGAACAAATCGCGCATCGGCCTCGTGCGGCTCGATAACGTCGTCGAACTCAAAGAGGCGATGTCGGCCTACCGTATCGAGGGCCTCGACCGGCAGCGCCAAGTAGGCATCCGCGCCAACGTCCTGCCCGGCTACGGTCTCGGCGACCGCCTGCCCGAGATGTTCAAAGCCGCTGCGGCCATGAACATGCCCGCTACTTACTCCACCACCATCGTCGGCCGCGGCCGCGAATTCGAACGCACGCTCAACGAGTTTCTGCTCGCCTTCGCGCTCTCGGTAGTCTTCATGTACATGATCCTCGCCTCGCAGTTTGAAAGCCTGCTCCATCCGGTGACGATTCTGCTCAGCCTGCCGCTGGCCGTGCCGTTTGGCTTCCTTTCGCTCTGGTTCTTCGGCGAGACGCTGAATCTGTACTCCGCGCTCGGCATTCTCGTCTTGTTCGGCGTCGTCAAGAAGAACAGTATTCTGCAGATCGACCACACCAACAACCTGCGCCGCGAAGGTCTGCCCCGGCTTGAAGCCATCCTGCAGGCGAATAAAGACCGTCTGCGGCCCATCCTGATGACCACCATCACGCTGGTGGCCGGCATGATGCCGCTCGCGCTTGGCGCCGGGCCCGGGGCCGAAGAGCGGCGTTCGATCGCCATCATCGTCATCGGCGGCCAGAGCCTCTCGCTGCTGCTGACGCTGATTCTGACCCCGGTCGTCTATAGCCTGCTCGACGACGCCGGCCTGTGGCTGACGCACCGCCGTGGCGCTGCCCCGCACCCCGCGCCCGCTCCCTCGGGCGACTAACCCGGCATTACACTGCCGGCATTACACTAAAATTGTATGCGTACTCTGCTCCTTCTTTGCGCCTCCGGCTCCGTCCTTGCCGCCGTGGACTTCCAGCGCCAAGTGCGGCCGCTTCTCTCCGATAACTGC
>JADCJL010000247.1 GCA_020247055.1 Acidobacteriaceae bacterium
CACAAGCAGCAGAATCGCCCCCGGGCCATGCTCCCGGATCATCCGCGCCGGCCCCGCCAGCATAGCCAGGCGAACACCACGACGGCCAGGGCAAACACCATCCGGCCAATCTGGTTCTCTCGCGGCGTCTCCCAGAAAAGATCAATCCGGTGCGTCCCCGCCGGCGCGAGAATGCGCACCTGACCCAACGCATCGCGCTCCACCGGAAACTCGCGGCCGTCCGCGCGGGCCCGCCACGACGGGTCGTAGCTCACCAGCACGGCCAGCGCTTCGCCGGCTTCCACCGTCGCCTCAATCCGCAGCGTGCGCGGGTCCAGCCAGCGGGTCGGGGCGGGGGAGTCAGGGCCCTGTTCGAGCGCTTGGACGTAGGGCGTCAGCCGCTCAAGATCCTCCCCGTCGCGGACCGGTAACAGCGGTTGTACCTCGGCCAGCCGCACCACCCGCGCCAGCGAACGCCACCGCCGCGGAATCTCATGAATCCAGTTGCCCTTGCCATCGTCGTACACCACCGGCAGCGTTCCATCAAAGCGATGCGGAAACTCGAAATCCTGAATCGGCAGCGCCGACTTGGCGTCGTTCATCACAATCAGGTCATTGCCCGTCGCCTGCAGCCAGAGCAGAGCGGCCTTCGACTCATTGCCCAGCACCGTCGTCCAGTAGAGCTTCATCAGATCAAAGTTGATCAGCCCCTGCTCGCTGCCCCCGCCAATCTGCGCCTCGTTGAACCAACCGTTCCACCAGAAGCGAACCGTCCCCATCGCAAACGTCCGCGCCCCGGGCCGGTTCTTCGCCACCCACTCCGGAATCTGATACTCCAGCCGTTGGGCCGCCTCCGACGTGCGGCGGATATGCCGCCAGGGAATGGTCAGGTAACCCCAGGCGGGGAGAAAGCTCGCCAGCACCAGCAGCGCAGCCGCCAGCCGCTCCCGCTGCCACACCCGGCGGATTATCTCTCCCCCCACCAGCACCAGAAACAGATCCAGTTCCGGCACCAGACGCTCCGGCTCGCCGGCCACCCGGAACGCCCTGCCCGTCCAGTGATGGCCCAGCACATTCAGGCTGATGATCGCCGCCCCGCCCCAAACGAAAATCGAATACGCATGCACCGGGTTCCCGGCCGCCCGCCGCCAACTGAGGAACCCGATCGCCGCCGCCAGCAACACCGCCAGCCCCGCCGACCACAGATTGCCCGGCTGCGACACAATTGCCAGGTTCCGGTTCGTGATCGCCAGGTATGATGGCGTCAGCCAGAACGCCGTTAATCCGTAGGCCAGCAGCGCGATCGCCCCGGCCCGCATCCAGACGAACCAGTCCCGCGTGGTGACAAAAATCGCCCATGTGAGCACCGGAAAAAAGATCGCCAGCGCTGTCGCCCCGTAAAAGTTGTTCGAAACGACCAGCGCGGCCGCCAACGCCGCCAATGCCAACTGCGCCGGATGCCCCCGGCGCAAACCCCACCACGCCGCCGCAAACACAAACGGCAAAAGGGCCAGCGCCGACATGTGCGGCCCCTCCCCGTACCGGATCAGCACGTTGAACCGCTGCGGCATGTAAGGGTTCACGTCATTGCGGATGTGGTCCAGCACCAGAAAGCTCGGAGAAAGCAGCGCCACCCCCGCCGCGGCCAGCCACGCCCGCGTGCGCGCCCGCGTCGCCACCCAGACAAACAGCCACACGCCCCCTATGCCAATCACATAAAGAATCGCCGTGTAGAGGTGGTAGCCGCGCGCCGGAAGCAGCCCGGCGTACTTCGCCAGCGCCGCCGAACCGTAGCGCAGCGCCGGCGGATAGATGTAATCAAAACGCGTGCCGCCGTACCACAGCGGCTGCCAGCCCGGATGCGGCCAGTTCTCGGCCAGATACCGGGCGTCGGCGATAAACGTGGCATCGATCGAGGTCCAGTTTTCGAGGTACTTCGTCTTGAACAGCGGCCAGATCAGCGCCGTGGCCAGCACGACCACGGCGGTCAGGTGGAGCGCGGCAGACGATGGCCGGAGTTTCAAGTCCAGCGATCCTGCGACTTCGCCGGGTTTTGCTGGTAGCGTCCCAGGATGCTGTCAAACTGCAGGCATCGACGCACGCCGCTGCGGTGGCCCACCAGGCGCAGCAGCACCCACAGAATCGAGAGTCCGTAGCGCGTACTTTGCACGAAGGAGGCCGACGAAGCCTGCGGAAAGTACCGCGTGGGCACCGGCACCTCGGCAATGCGTAGCTTGGCCTCGACAAACTGCGCCATAATCTCCTGGTCGAAGACGAAGTTGTCCGAATTCATGTCCACGTTTACCGTTTCGAGCGCCGAACGCCGGTAAGCGCGATACCCCGTATGGTACTCGGCCAGTCGCAGCCCAAAAACAAAGTTCTCCAGTTCGGTCAGGAAACGGTTGGCGGCAAACTTCCACCACGGCATACCCTGCTTCAGAACGTTGCCTCCCAGCAGTCGCGACCCCAGCACGACGTCTGCCGTCCCCGCCTCGATCGGGGCGATGATCTCGGGCAGCAGCGTCGGGTCGTACTGATAGTCCGGGTGGACCATCACAATAATGTCCGCACCCGCCCGCAGCGCCTCCCGGTAACAGGTCTTCTGGTTGGCCCCGTAGCCGTAGTTGCGATTATGGACGAAAATCTCAAGACCCAGCTCGCGGGCTATTTGAATCGTCTCATCTTTGCTTCCATCGTCCACCAGGATGACCAGGTCCACGACATTGTGCGGCAACTCCTGATAGGTCATGCGCAGGGTTTTTGCCGCGTTGTAGGCCGGCATCACCACGACCACCTTGGGTTTGGCCTTACTCATTCAAGGATTCCAGGACAAAGATAAACTGATACGCAAACAAGCGTTTCCAGATACATGCCAACTTCCAGAACAACCACTCCAGCCCGTACAAAAACACTCCCGGAGAGGGCCGCAGAATGGTGAACGGCACCGGCGTCAATCGCACGTCCGTCATAGTATAGCCAGAGTTGACAAAAAGCTCCACCCACCCGGACCAGACCCGGAAATGAATGTGCGTCCGGTCAAACAACCCCTTATCCTCCTGCGGAAACCGTCCCAGCAGGATCATCGCCCGAAAGTAAAGGTTGCCGCTGTTGGGCACCGAGACGATCAACCTCCCCCCGGGCGCTAACAGCGACCGCAACTGCACCATCACCTTCGCGTCTTCGAGCAGATGCTCAATCACATCCGCGCATAAAATAAAGTCGAAACGCCGCGCCATCGGCGGGATGCCGTGATGGAGGTCCGCCACCACCAGTTCCACATTCGCGGGAAACTGCCCCGGCGGCCACGATTGCCGCTCGAGCCCCGTCACCCGATAGCCGCGATCCGCCAGGCGCGCCGCCATCGTTCCATCCCAGCAGCCCACATCCAGGACCGAACGGCCGTCTCCATGAAGAGAAAATAACGAAAGTATTTGGGAATGGCTGCTCCATGGGCTAGCCTTGAAGGAATAATCCTGCTGCGTCGCTACCGTCGCCGATGCCATTTCGACCCCATAGACCCAATCCTGTCGTAACCTATCGTCTTATCTCTGCGCCATCCCTAGGTTAACCCATGCACCCTCGCATCGTCCTGTTCACCACCCCCCTTCTGTTCACCCTCCTGGCCGCCTGCAACAAACAGGCCGCCCCGGTGCAAGTCAAGAAGGATTCCGGTCCGCTGGCCGTCCGCATGGCCAACGTCCAGGCGAAAGACATCAACCGCGTCGTCGAAACTACCGGAACCCTCTTCCCTTTTGAAGAGGCGGTTATCAGCGCGGAGATCGACGGCAAGGCGGAAGAGATTCGCTTCGACCTCGGCGACATCGTCGACAAAGGCCAGCCCCTCGTCCGCATCAACGACGAAGAGCAGCGCTACCAGGTGCAGCAAAGCGAAGCCCAACTCCGCCAGTCGCTCGAACGCCTCGGCCTAAAGAGTGAAACCGATAAAGTCGCCGATGTCCGGGAAACCCCCGATGTCCGCCGCGCCAGAGCCGACCTCACCGAAGCCGAACAGCGCTTCAAACGCACCCGCCAACTCGTCGACCAGAACATCGGCGCCAAGTCCGAACTCGACCAGGCCAGCTCCCGCTACCAGGCCGCCCAGGCCGCCTACGACTCCACCGTCAACCAGACCCGCAACCTCATCCAGGAGGTCGAACGCTTCCGCGCCAACCTCGAACTGCAGCGCAAACGCCTCCGCGACACCACCGTCAAAGCCCCCTTCCGCGCCATCGTCAAGGAACGCCAGGTCAGCCTCGGCCAGTTCGTCCGAACCAATACCCCCCTGTTCGTCCTCGTCAAAATCGACCCCATCCGCCTCCGCATCGAAATCCCCGAACGCATGGCGCCCTGGATCAAAATCAACCAGCTCGCCGACGTCTCGCTCGAAGCCTTCGAGGGCCGCAAATTCGTCGGCAGGATCTGGCGCATCTCCCCCACCGTCGATCAGAGCAAACGAACCTTCGTTGCCGAAGCCCTCATCGATAACAAGAGCGGCGAACTCAAGCCAGGCTCCTACGCCAAAGCGCGCGTCCCCACCAGCAAGAACGAACGGATCGTCGTCATTCCCCAACGCGCTGTCTACTACGTTCTCGGCTCCAACAAAGCCTTCGTCGTGAAGGACGGAGTCATCGACTCCCGCGATGTCCGTCTCGGCGACCGCATCGATCAGGATGTGGAGATCCTCGAAGGCCTCTCCGAGGGGGAGCAGATCGCCACCACCCAACTCCCGCGGCTCGATACCGGCGTCAAAGTCAAGCTGGCGCCCGAAGGCGGGAAGAAGGACGCTACGGGAGCGGCGGCCCAGCCGAAACCACAAGCCGGGCCGCCCGCGAATTAACTAGCGCGCGTTCTGCACCTTCGGCGTCGCCAGATAACCGCTGATCGTATCTTTCCCGATCGAGTTGATGACCAGCTCGTACGGCTGCCGTGCTTTTGAAGTGTAGAACTGCAGCGGCTCGTTCAGCGTCTTGTCCTTCTTTTCCATCTTCTTGTCGTCAAAGGTCAAATCCACGGTGAAGCGGTTCTTCTTCACATCGGCCTTCTTGAGTTGGAGCATAATGTCGCCTACCCGCCGCGCCGTCTTTTCCTTCGGCAGCGTGAACTCAAAGTAGTTCCGGTCGCCCAACGCCTTCAGCGCCAGAAACTCCTTGTAGTTGGTGGCAATCAAACCGCTCTGCTCGCCCAGGTCACCCCGCGTCCGCTTCAGATCGGCAATCGTCTTATCGAGTTCCGTCTTCGTGTTGGCAACCTCGGTTTTGACCGAACCTACTTCGGTCGAAACCGCCGCGATCTTCGTATTCGCCGAGCTCGCCTCCTGCTTGACCTCGGTGATCTGGCTCGCCATCTGCTGTTGCGCCGCCTTGGTCTCCCGCTCGAGCTTCGCCGTCAGTTCAACGGCCTTCTTCTCGGCCTCGACCTTCGCCTGTCCGGCCGCCATCGCCGACTGCCGGCGCGCCGCCTCCAGCTCATCTTTCAACTCGTTGATGTAGCGACGGCTCGTGGCCGTCGTCACGTTCGAGGTCTCTTTCACCGTCGAGATCTCGCGCGTCATGGCCTCTTTCAAACCAGCTACGTCAGTCTTCGTCTTGTCCAACTGGAGAAACAGGTAGACGTTGGCCCCGAGCAGCGCGATCACAGCGCCGAACAGAATCGGGATCTTCACACCGCCGCCGGAAGAGGGCGGGGGCGGCGGGGGCATGTACATGGGATTCGGATTGGGATTCATTTGCGTTGAGCCTCCAGGGCGACCAAATTAGAATAACACTCGTTCTTACAACTATATGCAGCGGGTTGCGGCCCGGTTTCAGGATTCCGCCGCCAGCGGCTTGGCCGGAGCAAACTCAAACCGCTCCTGCCTCGAAACACCAGCCTCAAAGCAGCGGCGGCAGCGGGCTTCGTACATCCCGGTTGCTCCCACAACAATCAGATCCTCACTCTCCACCAATCGTTGCGTATGTTTTGCCGGATTCCCGCACCGCATACAAATCGCCAGCGTCTTCGTAATCGATTCCGCCCGCGCCAGCAACTCCGGAATCGGCGGAAACGGCCGGCCCAGATAATCCGTGTCCAGCCCCGCAATAATCACCTGCTTCCCGCTATCGGCCAACCGCTCGGCAATCTCCACGAGCGCCGGCCCCATGAAGTTGGCCTCGTCAATCCCCACCACCTGCGTCCGCCAATCGAGAATCCCCAGAATGTCCTGCGCCCCGTCCACCACCTCCGACGCCATCCGCTGATCCGCGTGAGAAACTATCTCTTCGTGCGAATAGCGATTGTCAATCCGCGGCTTGAACACCTGCACCCGCTTGCGCGCAATGCGCGCCCGCCGCAGACGCCGGATCAACTCCTCGCTCTTGCCCGAAAACATCGGTCCGCACACCACCTCAATCCACCCGGTGTGTCCGGTAAAAATATCCATATCGCTTTATGATGCCATGGCCCCCCGCGCTCACCGAACGCCACATCGAACCCGAACTCCTCGACCACGCCTCCCCCGCCGAGGTCGAAGCCAACCTCGGTGACCTCCGGCGCATCAATCGTTACTGCGGCGGCTTGCCCACCCTGCGCTCCGCCCTCCGCCCCCTCCTCCGGCCCGGCCTCCGCATCCTCGACGTCGGCGCCGCCTCCGGCGACCATGCCGCCGCCCTCCCCGGCGCCCGCGTCGTCAGCCTCGATCTCTCTCCCGTCCACCTCCGCCGCGCCACCGGCGACCGCGTCGCCGCCGATGCCTTCGCCCTGCCCTTCGCCCCCGGCTCCTTCGACATCGTCATGGCCAACCTCTTCCTCCACCACTTTGAGGATGCCGCCATCGTCACTCTGCTCCGGCAGTTTGCCCGCGTGGCCACCGCAGGCATCGTCATCAACGATCTCGAACGCAGCCGCCTCGCCTGGAGCTTTCTGCCGCTCACGGCCCCCCTGTTCGGCTGGCACCCGATCACCCTGCACGACGGCCCGGTCAGCGTGGCCGCCGGTTTCCGCCCCGCCGAACTGGCCGGCCTGTTCGCCCGCGCCGGCCTCCCCGGCGTCCGCGTCCGCCGCCACCGTCCCTGGTTTCGACTCTCCGCCGTCTGGCGCGCCTAGGGCGCCCCGCAGAACCTAAGGCAGCGCAAAAGCAATATACGCCCCGTCAATCGGCTTCTGCGTCGCCGGGATCAGCCCCACCTGCGCCGACGCGCAAAACACAATGTACTGTTTCCCGCCCACCTCATAAACCGACGGAATCCCCTCGATCGCCATCGGCACCTCCTGCTCAAACAGCAGCTTGCCATTGTCGATATCAAACGCCCGCACCTTCCGGTCCCGCGTCCCCGTGAAAATCAGCCCCGCCGCCGTCACCACCGGCCCCACTTTCGGATAGTGCGTCCCCGTATTCCGGATCCCCTTGGCCGCCAACTCCGGCACCTCTCCCAACGGCTGTTTCCACCGAATCAAACCCGTGTTGAGGTCATACACCGTCAGCGACGTCCACGGCGGCTTGATTGCCGCTAGCCCGTCGCTCGCAATCATAAACCCGAACTGACTCTCGTAACGCTCCTCCGCCGTCAACCCCGGCACCTCGTCCATCTTCTTATCGAGCTTCAGCAAGCACGGCAAATCCTTGCTCACCACCACCAGCGTCCCCCGGAACGGATCCACCGCCGCGCCCCCCCAGTTCGCCCCGCCATTGTTCCCCGGCATCTGGATCGCCCCCCGCGCCGCCGGCGGCGTAAACAACCCCTCGTTGCGCGCGCTCAAAATCTGGTCGCGGAACTTCGCCCGGTCGGCCGCGCTCAGAAACGGACTCAGGTCGTCGACGGTAAAACTCTGCCGCGCAAACGGCTCGGGCTTGGTGGGAAACGGTTGCGTCGGCCACGTTGTCTCGCCCGGCATATCCGTCTTCGGCACCGGCCGCTCCTCAATCGGCCACAGCGGCTTGCCGTTGGTTCGGTCAAACACCCACACAAACCCCTGCTTGGACACCTGCGCCACCGCGTCAATCGTCCGGCCCTCGTGCCGCACGGTCAGCAGCTTCGGCGCCGTCGAGTCATCATAATCCCAGATGTCGTGGTGCACCATCTGGTAGTGCCACAGACGCTTGCCCGTCCGCGCGTCGAGCGCCAGCAGCGAGTCGGCAAACAGGTTATGCCCCGCCCGGTCCTTGCCGTAAAAGTTGTACTTGGCGCTCGCCGTCGGCGCGAACAAAATCCCCCGCTTCTCATCAATCGACATCTCCGACCACACATTCGCGCCCCCCACCGTCTTCCAGGCGTCTTGGGGCCAGCCCTCGTAGCCGAACTCGCCGGGGCGGGGAATCGTGTGGAAGGTCCAAACCAATTTGCCCGTCCTCACGTCAAAAGCCCGGATATCGCCCGGCGCCGAACCGTAGCCCTGGTTGGTCGCCGACCCGACAATGATCAGGTCTTCAAACACCCGCCCCGGCGACATCGACTGCAGCACCGTCAGCAGCTTCGGATCGCGGTCAAGCCCCACCCGCAGATCCACGCTGCCCCCCGTCCCGAAGCTGGGGATGCTCTTGCCCGTAAAGGCATCAATCGCCCGCAGCGCGTGGTTACTCGCCAGCAGCAGCCGCCGCTCCTTGCGGTCCCGGCTCTCCCAGTAGTTGATCCCGCGCGTGGTAATGACCTTCGTATCCGCCGGCGGCGTCCACGTCCAGACCGGCTTGCCGGTGGCGGCCTCGAGCGCGACAATCGCGTTGCCGGCGCCCATGACATACATCCGGTCATCGACGATCACCGGGTTGAAACTGTACTTCTTGTTCTCACCGATCCGATAGCTCCAGGCGACTTTCAGCTGGCCGACATTGGCCTTGGTGATCTGCCGCAGCGAAGAGTACTGGCTCGAATCCGGCCCGCCGCCGTAGTCCGACCACGTTCGGTAATCCTGCGCCCCGGCCGTCATCGCCACGGCAAAACAAAGAAGAATCCGCATAAACTCCCAACAATATCACGCGCCCCGCCCCACGCCCACAATCCGGTACACTCAGCCCAAGGTGATGGATTTCGGCTTACTCACGCTCCGGATAGGATTTGGCCTCGGCATGGCGGCGCTGCACGGCGCCAGTAAGGTCGCCAGCGCCTGGGCCCACCTCCGTCACGGCGCCGATTGGGACCTGTTGCCGGAGGTCGTGCTCCTCGGCTTCCCTTGGCCGCTGGCCTTTGCGCTGGCCGCCACGGCGGCCGAATTCGGGGCGGCCCTGTTCTTGGCCTGCGGACTATTCACCCGCTGGTCCGCCGTCGCCCTCGCCTTCACCATGCTGATGGCGGCGCGCTACCATGCCATTGCCGGCGGCATCGGCGAACCCGCCGCCGCCTACAGTCTGGTCTTCCTGACGCTGGCGATTACCGGAGGTGGCCGTTACGCCGCTGATGCCTACCTCTTCCGCCGTCGCGTCCATCCCTGAGGCGATCCCGTTACCCAGCCCCGCTCCTTCCCCGGCGCCCGGCCCTCTGCGAACGATCGGTCTCCGCTGCGCCCGGTCTGAAAACCAACCCGCCCGCCCCCCCCCCCCCCCCCCCCCCCC
>JADCJL010000248.1 GCA_020247055.1 Acidobacteriaceae bacterium
GGAGCCAAAATTTTTTAAGGCCCGATTTTTAGCCCCCAGGTCTCCTTCCGCAGGATTGACTGGGGGAATTTCGACTTTGCGCTCAGCATTCGCCCCAATAACCCCTTTTCGGAGCAATGAGTTACGCGGGGGGGGGCTCACGGCAGTGGTTGGAAGAGACGCGGACTCAGCCCTGTCGCGACCTCGCCTCATTCTCCTCTCGGACACTTCTCCAGGCTGCGGAAAGCGCCGAAAAGTTGGTTAACGGCTCAGGCCTCTTCGGGGGACTGTTTTCGAATTTAGAGAGGTCGTTAGCAGGGTAGACGGCGGCAGCCGAGATTGATCAAGGACGGGCCACTTCACCAAATCTTCGGAGCATCGCATCAGCCAACAGGTTTGGCGTTTTCGATCTGTAGAGGTTGACGAGTGCCACCTGTGGTTCCCGCAAACCCCGAAATTGCTGATAAATAGGGGGTTGCCTTTCTTCCTTCGATTCCCTTGTTCGCCTCCGTTGGTGGCACTCGTGGCGGTTTTCCTGGCGTTCTTTCGCCAGTGTGCGGCGATCCAGCTTGAGATTTTGGCCCTTCGTCATCGACTCTGTCTTC
The DNA here is from genome assembly GCA_020247055.1 of Acidobacteriaceae bacterium. GTDB lineage: Bacteria > Acidobacteriota > Terriglobia > Bryobacterales > Bryobacteraceae. The sequence continues at coordinate 585 of JADCJL010000248.1, forward strand.
TGCAACGCTCGGTGAAGCGGCCGAAACTGACGGCTGCGGATCGATTCCTGTGGGCCTGGTTATCGACGGTCTGGGAGGATTGGCAACCGAGTTCCATTATTATCAAGCCGGCCACGGTGATCGGTTGGCAGCGCAAGGGCTTCGGCCTGTTCTGGACATGGAAAATTGGAAGGGGAAAGCTGGGGCGTCCAGCAGCCCCAGCGGACGTTCGATCCTTGATTCGTGCGATGAGCTGGGATAACCCTCTCTGGGGCGCACCGCGGATTCACGGCGAACTGCTCAAGCTTGTTATTGCCATAGGCGAGACGACCGTGAGCAAGTAAATGGTCCGCCATCGCAAACCACCATCGCATACGTGGCGAACCTTCCTCGAAAATCACGTCAAGACTATGGTGTCGGTCGACTTCTTATAGGGCACCGAAGAGCTGGACACCAAGCAGCAGGTCTTCGATGCGTTCGAGGCAGTTGTCGATCCTGCAGTGCCGATTGCGAGCAACACCTCGGCGCTGCCGATCAGCATGCTGCAGCAGAGCCGCCGGCATCCCGGCCGGTTCGTTGGCATGCACTGGGCCGAACCCGCGCTCGAACGCGCGGCCGAACTCGCCCGGCGCCTCGACAAGGATCCGTGCCTGGTGCAGCGGGAAGTCCCCGGCTTCATCGTCAACCGCCTCGGCTACACCATGTATCGCGAAGCTGTACATCTGCTCGAAACCGGGGTGGCTGATGTTGAGACCATCGACCGTTCGTTCCGCAACGCCTGCGGGCTATGGGCCTCGCTGTGCGGCCCGTTTCGCTGGGGCCATGCGCGGCATGCTGCCCACGCTGAACAACTCGCCGGAGCTGCCGCCGACGCTCGAAAATCCGCCGGAGTCCTTCTACCGCTACGCTCCTGGCGAAGTGGAGCAGTGGCACGAACAACTTCACGAGCAGGCCTGGAGCCTCTTCAAGAAGCGGCCGTAGCGCCCGCCGCCCGAAGGTCGTCGCGCAGGAAGAGGCGATAGCCGGTGTAGAGCATTACGGCATCGAGAGCGAGGATCGCGGCAAGCCCCGCAAAGACGCCTTCGAGACCAAAGCCTGCTTTGAGGTAGCCGGCGATGAAGACGCCGAGCCCGCCGGTAAGGTTGTTGGCCATGTTGGTGAGGCCCACGGCGGTCGAACTCCGGTTCGGTCCGGCGAGGTCGGTCATTAACGGAAGCAGGTTCAGGTCCGCACCGCCGCGCAGGAACGAGTAGAGTACGAGCGCGGTCAGGATGGCGTAGTGATTGCGGGTAAGCACGAAGGCGAGCAGCAGCGGGGCGGCGCAGGCGATGAGCAGAGCCTGCAGCAGCATCCGGCGATGGGCTCCGCCGCGCGCCACGCGGTCTGATAGCAGGCCGCCGGCGGCCTGTCCGGCCGCCGAGCTCAGACTGACCACGGAGGAGCCGAAGAAGCCGGCGGTGGCCAGCGTCATCGAGAGGTTCTCCTGGAAGTAGAGGGGCAGCCAGTTGATGAAGATCCACGTACCGATGGCCGTCAGCACGCCCGCGGCGCCCACGACGAGGAACGAAGGAATACGCAGTAACTGGCTCGCGGCGCGTGGAAAAGAGACGGCGGCGGACGATGGGGGGGAAAGCAAAGCCTCGGGCCCCCGTCGCGCGGGCAGGAGGAACCAGACGACCGCGGCCAGGAGAAGTCCCGCCACGCCGAGCACCATGAGCGGCGTGCGCCAGCCGTAGAACTCGCCCAGATAGCCCGCCAGCGAACCACCCAGCACCATGCCGATAAAGTTACCCAGGGCCACTACCCCCATGGCGCTGGCCCGCGTAGACTGCCCGTGATACTCGGAAACGAGCGCCAGAGCGGCCGGCAGGTACATCGCTTCGACAAGGCCCAGCGCTCCACGCATGGCCAGCAGCTGCCACGGCGCGGAGACCAGACCGGTGAGCACCATGACGAAGCTCCACGTGGCGAGGCTGCCCACGATCAGGCGGCCGCGGCTGACGCGGTCGCCCCAAAAACCGGCCAGTGGCGAGGCGAGCGCGTAGCACCAAAGAAACACGGATCCTAGTGCCCCCAGCGCCACGTCGCTGTAGCCGAGGTCGGCCTTCAGAAGCGGGAAGAGCGCCGTGATTGACGTGCGGTCGGCATAGTTGATGGTGCTGCAGAAGAAGAGAACAGCGGCGACCACCCATTTGTAGTGCGGAGAGGCCGTCAGGCGTGAGGAAGTCAAGATTGCGTCATTGTATCGCCCTCGAAGCCGCGGTCCCGGTGAAGTTGATATCCTCTTCCGGTGATGCACCGCCGCCACTTCCTTACCGGCTTCGCCGCCCTGCTGCCCGCCTCCGCCGCCGAACCCTGGACCGCGATTCAAGGGGTCTGCGCCTGGCCGAATCTACAGCGCCTGACGGACGGCACGCTGGTGGCGACCATCTTCAATCAACCCTGCCACGGGGAGTGGGAGGGTGACCTCGACTGCTGGGCGAGCCGCGACGACGGCATGACCTGGAAGTTTCACGGCCGCCCCGCGCCGCACGAACCGCGCACCAACCGCATGAACTGCGCCGCCGGCCTGGCTCGCAATGGGGATCTCGTGGTGCTTGTCAGCGGCTGGTCGAACCGCGAAGCCGCCGGCCACCCGACGCCCGCCACGCGCGGCCAAGTGCTGAAGCCCTGGGTCTGCCGCTCCGCCGACGGCGGCCGCAGTTGGACGCACACGACGCCGTTTCCCGATCCCCCGCAGGTCGGCACAGGCCTCGACAATCAGTTCATTCCCTTCGGCGACATCGAGCAGGCGGCCGACGGCTCGCTGGTGGTCTCGGTCTATACCCGTAGCAACGACGGCCGCAACAATGGCGTGTTGCGTTCCCGCGACGATGGGCGGACGTGGGGCGAGTGGGCCGAACTGAATCCCATCGGTAACGAGACGGCCATTTTGCATACGGGCGGCGGCAACTGGCTGGCGGCGAGCCGCATGTTCGAACGGGCGGGCGAAGCGCATCACATCGAACTGTTCACCTCCACCGACGATGCGCGGACCTGGCGGCGGCGCGGTCCGCTGACGCTGCCCGGGCAGATCACCGGCCATCTCCTGCAGCGCCGCGACGGTTCGTTGCTGGTGACCTACGGCAACCGCAACGTGGGCAACTTCGGCGTCGATGCGCGGATCTCGCGCGATGGAGGCCAACGCTGGGGCGCACCGTTTCGCATTGCGGCGGCACCGCAGTCCGACTGCGGCTATCCGGCCACGGTGGAGCTTCCTTCCGGAAAAATGGTCACGGTCTACTACACCCGCGTCTCCCCGGCGCGCCACTATGAAATGCGCGCCGCGCAGTGGAGTTAGGCGGGGCGCTCCGCGCCGTTCACGCCAATTTCGACGCTCACGATCTTTACCGGTATCTTCGAGTTGTTGGTGACCATCACCGTGTTCCAGCCATGGGTAATGCCGGCCGGATCGAGTGCGAACTCCCAGGCCGTGTGGGCGGCCGTGAAGTGCGTGAAGGGGCCGACGGGGAAAAGCATCTCCGCGGTTTCGCGCGATGCGAACACCGGCCAGGCGCCATTCCAGGATAGGCCCAGCCGGGCGGGTTCCGCGGTCTTTTCGACGACAATCTGCACGCGGAGACGGCCCCCGGCGGGTTCGGCCGCCATGGTCAGGCGGAACTCGCGCCGCTGCTTGGGGTCGAGCACGGCCGGGATCTGCTCCGGGGTCTCCCATGCCGTCGAAAGGCGGCCCGAGGGCGAGGACAGGCAATAGTGCTTCGGCTTGCCGCGGAGCCAGGCGGCGTCGTGCGTATGGCGCAGCGCGGCGTAGTCGGCGCGCAGGCCGGGGATCTTCGGCTGATCGGTGCAGAAGAAATTGAACTGCTCGATGCCGTGGACGCCCATGGCCAGTTTGCCGGCCGCGTTGGCGTGAAGCATGGGGGCGCTGGCGGCCATGTAGCGGAGGCCGAGGTCGGGGTAGGGAGCGCGGGACCGCTCAAAACCACGCGCTGTGAGGTCAGCCGAGTAGCCGGGAACCCAGTTCGGGGCGTTTTCTACGACGCCATAGATCATGACCTCCGGCCCGATTTCGGCCCGCAGCCGGGCGTAATCGATGTCCCACGAAGTCTGCCAGAAATTCGAGAAGTTGAGGAAGTCGACGAGGCCTTCGCGGGCGATGGCCCCGACGTCGAGTCCGCGGCTGCGCAGGTAGCCGAGGTTGGCAGGCAGGCGCATGCCAAGCGGCAGAGGCCGGCCACGCTGGCGGCCTTTGGCTTCGGTGTAGGCGCGCACCTGCCGCAGCCAGTCGGTGAGGATGCGGCAGTCAGCTTCCGTCGCGCCCGGTTCGAGCACGTGGGGATCGCGCAGCCAGTCGAGTTCCATACCCTCGAAGCCGTAGCCGTCGATGTACTCGCGGATGTGGGCGAACATAAAATCGCGCACGGCGGGGCGGGCGTAGTTGAGCGCCACCCAGTGGGCGTTCGGGGGATCCCGCGGGTCGAGGGCGCGTCCGGAGAGGCGGTTGGCCGGATCACGAAAGAGTTTGCAGTTGAAGTGGCTGGCGGGATCTTCCACGCCATGCGTGTCGTTCATCCGCACGCTGACCCACGGTGCGACGTTGCGCCGGCGGCAGGCTTTTACGGTTTCGCTCAGCCAGTCGACGCCGGCCTCGGCCAAGTCGAGATAGAGGTTGTGGAAGCGGACCATCTGGTCGAGGAAGGCGTCCAACTGGTTGGCGGGCACGTGCGTGGCGCGGGCGTGGGCGCGGAAGAAATCGCGGTCGCCGCGCCGGTAGCCGTCGAGGATGGTGTCGAGCGTTTTGCTTGGATACCAGGCCACTTGAGCGTTGGGATTGGATAGGAACGTGTCGACCCCGGAGTCGGCCAGCAGATCGACGTAGCGATGGATGGCGCGGGCCGTGTAGGGCAGGCCTTCCGGCTGCCACAACTCGGGGTTGTAGAAGTAGACGCAGCTATCGCCCGTGAAAAGGTTGCGGTGCCGGGCCAGGCGTTCGGCGGGCTTGGCGAGCGCGGCCGTGGCCAGCGGCAATTGGAGCAGGGTTCTACGATTCATCTCAGGGTCTCCAGTTCTTGTTCGGTCGCTTCCAGCGGATGCGTGCGGCGTAGAGGGTATTGTCGGCGCCATACCGGTTGTCCGTCGGTATGACGAAGTTCGGTCCCCAGGTCTGCATCCATTCGGTGACGGTCACCCAGGTTTCGCGCTCGTTGACTTCGGTGACGCCGAAGTTGCCGAGACGGGCGCCCCGTTCGGGCACCAGCACCTGTTCGGTGGCGCGGATAACGCGGAGCGTTCGCGGATTGACCTGGGCCAGGAAAAGCGGGGCGCGGTGGCGGAAGACGTGATCGTTGTTCGCGCCCTTGCGGGTGTAGACGAGGTAGAGGCCATCCTGGTGCGTGACCCAATGCGTTTGGGTGTTGTAGTTGCCCAGTTCCGCGCCATCCTCCCAGCGCCACGGCTGGGGCGGATCGAAGTGCAGGCCGTCCGCGCTCGTGGCGACATAGCCGCGGGCGTCGCTACGGATGGTCAGGTAAAAGCGTCCGCCAAAGCGCGTCAGCGAGGGTTCGACCAGGCCGCGGCCCTCCGGAATGGCGAGTTCGTTGCCGGTCTCGACCCAGGTGAGGCGGCGCCCGTCGAAGCGGCAGCGCAGCACGGCGACGCGGGCCAGGCGGTCGCCCTTGGCGCTGAAATAGATGGGCAGCAGGATGCTGCCATCGGGCAGATCGACGCGCTGCACGGAGCCTGCGCCGGCGTTGAAGAAGCGCGCTTCGTCCGGCATGGGCAGCGTCTCCCACGGCGCCCACTGCCGCCGGGCGGCTTCGTAGACGGAGAAGACCGTCTGCCGCGGCGCGCCGTGGCTTACCTGGTTCTGCTCGTAGCGCACCGTGTGGCCGATCCCGAGCAGTTGGCCGGAAGCGGCATGCCACTTGGGCCAGAAGTCGCTGGGCGCCACGACCGTGCCGCCAGGTTCTTCGCGGCGCCCCAGCGTCGGGTGCTCCGTGGGACCCTGCCAGCTCCGGCCGAGATCGCCGGTGCGCAGGTCGTTCAACGCATAGAACACATCGCTTCCGGTGAGCAGCAGCTTCTGCATCGTAAGCACGACCGTTGGGGTGCGGCCGGGGATGGCTCCGGCGCGGGCGTGGACCCAGCAGGTCTGGCCGTCATAGCCGGAGCGGACACGGTCCAGGCGAATTTCAAAATCGGCCGCCAGGGCCGAGGTCGCCAGCAGGAGCAGCACGGTTCGCATGGGGGTCAGTTCCCGGCCAATTGCCAGGCGGTGAGCTGGTTCAGCAGCGGCTGGCCGGTCCGGTAGCGCGCGAGGTTGGCGAGGAAGATATCCCACAGCCGTTCCCGGAAGTGCTGGCTGAGCGAGGAGCCGGAGACGTGCGGCGTCAGGATCACGTTCGGATAGCGCCACAGCGGGTGTTCGGGCGGCAGGGGATAGACATAGTGCGTGTCGAGCGCGGCGGCGGCAATCCAGCCTTCGTCGAGAGCGCGTAGCAGCGCCGTTTGCTGGATGATGGGGCCGCGGGCGGGGTTGAGCACACAGGCCGTCCGCGGCAGCGCGCGCAGTTCGGCCTCGCCGATCAGGCCTTCGGTGGCCGCCGTCAGCGGCACGGCGACCACCAGGAAGTCGAGATCGCGCAGAAACTCGCCGGACTCGCTCGCGCTGAAGACTCGGTGCGGATGGGCGCCCGTAGGGTCTCCGGTACCGGGAACGCAATAGACGTTCTCGCGCGCGGGAATCGCTCCGGTGCGGGTAAGCACGTGGACGCGCATGCCGAGCGCGCGGGCCAGGCGCGCCGTCTCGCGGCCGATGCCGCCATAGCCCCACAGGCCCAGCGTCATGCCGCGTACTTCGCGCTGGAACTTCGCCGAACGGTCCCAGACGGCGGCGTCCTGATTCCGGATCATGCTGCGCAGGTCGCGCGTCAGGTTCACCATCATCGCCAGGTTCCATTCGGCGATCGGCACGTCGAAGCAGCCGCGGCCATTCGTGGCGAGGATGCCGCGTTCGTTCAAGCCAAGCGGGAATAGCTGCGCATAGCCGGTGGAGGCGATCTGGATCCACCGTACGCGCTCGCAGTCCGCAAAATTCCCGGGCGGGAAGGTGCAGAAGAGGATATCGGCGGCCCGCAGCCGGTCGGCCGGCAGCGGGCGCGTACGCTCCTCGGGTTCGGGCCAGAGGTCATAGTCGACGCCGAGAGCGTCAAGCGCGGCCAGGCCGGGTGCATGGGGGGGGAGATCAATGAAAATCCGCATGGTTTCTCCGCTTCGTTTCTAGGAGGTGAGCATTTTTCCCGGCACGCTATTGAACTCTCCCGAGCCGGGAACAAAGGGATATTTTGCCTTGAGCTCATCCGTCAGGATAATGCCGAGGCCCGGCCGGTCCGGCGGCAGGACGTAGCCGTCACGCAGGACGAAGGAGCCGGCGAGCAGGTCATGGTGCAATCCGGCATAGTCCGGCGGTACTTCGAGAATGCGTGTGTTGGCCGCGGCGAAGCCGCAATGGACGTTCTGCATGAGGGACCCGGCCGCGCCCCAGGCATGGGTCGCCACGCCGCGCCCGCGCGCTTGGAGCTGCGCGGCGATGCGCAGAAACTCGGACAAGCCGCCGAGATAAGACGCATCGGGTTGACCGATGTCGAAGGCGTCGCGTTCGATGAAGACGCGCCATTCATAGAGGGCCGTCAGACACTCGCCTCCGGCGATGGGCACGGTTGTTTCGCGGCACAGTTCGGCATAACCCCAAGGGTCGGTGTAGGGAAGCGGCTCTTCAAAAAAGAACAGGTCGTAGGGTTCGAGGGCGCGCATGGCCGCGGCGGCGATGTCCAGCGTCCAGGTCTTGCCAACGCTGTTACCCATGTGCCCGTCGAGCATCAGAGCCACGTCCGCCCCGCAGTGACGACGCAGGAAGTCGACCTTGGCCCCTTCGAAGTTGGCGGCTTCGTCGGGCGTCGCGGGGGTGTACCAGCCCTCCTCGGGCGAGTAGGAGCCCGTGGCGACCTTGAAGCCGCGAAAGCCCAGCGACAGGTAGTAGTCGGCCTTTTCGGCCAGACGCGCGAGCGGATAATTGGCGGGCCCGCCGGTGGCGTAGGCGAGCAGACGCTCGTGTTTGGCGCCGCCGAGGAGTGCGTAGACAGGCAGGCCGGCCTGTTTGCCCTTCAGGTCCCACAGCGCGGCTTCGATGCCGTTGAGCACCGAAGTGCCCAGCCCCACGCGGCACCAGAAGGCGCCGCAGTGCATCATGCGCCGCCACAGTTCGTCGATGTCCTCGACGCCTTGGCCGATCAGGATGGGAGCGAAGAAGTCGACGATGGACGGGACGACTTCGGGGCAGAAGTAGCCGGCGTAGGTCTCGCCAATGCCGGTCAGCCCCGTGTCGGTGTGGATCTCGATAAAGGCGGCCGAACGCAGGCGGCGCGCTTCGCGCAGAAAGCGGTCGTTGGTGGACGGGCCGGTGAGTAGCGTGGTCGTGACGGCAGTGATCTTCATAGCCAGTCCGCGTATCGGGCGTGAAGCGTGGCGCGGCACTCTTCATAGACCGCTTCGCTGAAGCCCTCGTACGGCGAGAGCAGGCGCAGCGGCATCGGGATGCCCGCCAGGCGCACCAGGAGCTTGTCGTAAGCGCCATCGATCAGCGCCTGCCGGCGCATGGGCGCAATGACGTCCTCGACGGCGCGCAGATAGCGGGCCTGGAAGGGAAACAGCTTGTCCCACTGCTGCCGCCGGGCGTAGCCGAACAACTCGTGCGTGGCGCGCGGAAACATCGGTCCAAACGAACTCAACAGCGAACACTCACCGTGCAGGCAGCCGGTGGGGAACATCGCTTCGCCGAAGAAGTGCTGCAGGTCGGGGGCGTGCTGCAACAGCTCCATCGTGGAGTAGACCGTCGTGCCCGTGTTCTTGGTAGCGACGAGATTCGGGACGGCGTCGGCGATGCGGCGATACTCCGGGCCGGTGAGCACGCGCTTCGTGCGCGCCAGGTTGTAGTGGAGAAAGCGGGCGTCGGGGTAGGCCGAGCAGACGTCGACGAAGAAGCGCAGCATCTCGGCATCGTTCAGCGCGCCCCAGGAGGGCAGCGAGATCTGAAACTCGCGGAAGCCCTTGGCGTAGGCAAAGCGGATGCGTTCGTGCACCTGCGCGACAGACAGGGCGATGACGCCGATCTGCGCGTGGGCGGCCTGCCGCGTCTCTTCGTGGAAGACTTCGACCACGCGCTCAAAGCGGGGCCGGTCGACGGCGTAGCCTTCGCCGGCCGTGCCGAAGGTGTAGACATGCTCGAAGCCGGCAGCGAGCACGTGGCGAATCTCGGCCCGGAAGACGTCTTCGAGCAGCTGCTCATTTTCATCCCACGGAATTTCACAACTGATCAAAATCCCCTGCGGATAGCGGGTGTTCATGGTTTGTCCTCCATCAGATGGTGATAGCGATTCGGCGTCAGCGCCGCGGCCTGCTGCGTTCTTCCCGAAGGCCAGCAGATCGTCAGCGCATAGGGGCCGGGGTCGCTGCCCAGGCCGAACACGATGCGCCGGTCGTGGGAGGCGAGAAAGCTGCTGCCCCCGGCAACCCAACGCGTCAGCGTGCGCTGGCCAGTGGTGAGGGTGAGTTTGGCGCCGATGGCATCGCGATTGGAAACCGTACCTTCGAGGGCAACGCCCAGCCACCGGCGGCCGGCGGCGGCTTCGTTGTGCAGCAGCACGGGCGGGTCGTTCAGGGAGACGAAGGCGGCGTCGAGGGCGCCATCGTTGTCGTAGTCCCCGGTGGCGAGGCCGCGGGCGAGGTAGGCGCTTTCGAACACGGGTCCGGCCGCCACGCGCGCAAAGCGGCCGCGGCCATCGTTGCTGAGCAGCAGCGGCGGTTCGCGGTAGGCGACGGTACGGTTGGAGCGCGCGATCATTTCGTGCAGGTGTCCGTTGACGGTCAGCAGGTCCAGGTCGCCATCGTTGTCGTAGTCAAGCAGGCGGGTGCCCCAGCCAACGTAGGGGCGCGAGTGTTCGGCCAGACGCGAGGTGACGGTCGCCTCGATGAAGGGCAGGCGGCCGGGGTTGAGATAGAGCGCGTGATACTCGTGATCGAAGTTGGAGACCGTGAAGTCCGGGCGGCCATCCCCGTCGACGTCGCCAGCGTCCACGCCCATTCCGGCGCGGGCAACGCCTTCGGGGCTGTAGGCGACCTCGGCCGCCAGCCCGAGGTTTTCAAAGGTACCATCGCCGCGATTGCGCAGGAGCAGGTTGGGCGAAGCATCCCGGGCGACGAACAGGTCCACGCGGCCGTCGTCGTCGTAGTCGATGGCGGTTACCCCCAGCGCCCGGCCCGGCAGCGCGGCGACGCCGGAGGCGGCACTGACATCGGCAAACGAGCCGTTGCCCAGGTTGCGAAAGAGGCGCGAAGGACGGCCTTCGTAAGCCGTTTGGGCGCAGTACACCGGATGGCCCTCGAACTCACAGCGCCGCGCATCGGCAAAAGAAAACCGGGCGTAGTTGGCCACGAACAGATCCAGGCGGCCGTCCTGATCGAAGTCGAACCAGGCAGCCGAAGCGCCCCACTCGCCGCGGTTGGCGACACCGGCGCGCGCGGTGACATCGCGGAAGGTGCCGTTGCCGTTGTTGTGGTAGAGCACCCCGTGGGGGTAGCCGGAGAGGTAGAGGTCGGGGTACCCGTCGTTGTCGTAGTCGGCTACCGCGGCGCCCATGCCATAGGCGAGCTGACGCGGGGTCAGGCCCGCCGCGACCGTGACATCGGCAAAGCGGCCCCGGCCGAGATTCCGGTAGAGAGCCTCGCGCAACGGCGTGCGCGAACGGCCGCGCGGGGTCTCGCCGCCGTTGACGAAGAGGAGATCGAGCTGGCCATCGCGGTCGAAGTCGAAGAAGGCAACGCCGCCCGTGGTGCTTTCAACGAGGAAGCGGTCCGGCGATTGGCCGTTGGTATGGCGCCAGACAATGCCGGCGGCCCCGGTGGTTTCCCGAAACAATGGCGGCAGGGCCGGCTGCGCCCCGCCGAGTAGCGCCATCCAGAGAACGAGTCTCATCGCGCGGCCGCTTCCTCGGCGGACTTCCGTTGACGAAACGAAGCCATTCGCGCCTCGGCCTCCTCGAGTCGGCCCAGGCGGCGCAGGGCGCGCGCGGCGGCGTAGTGCAGTCGCGCATCGTCCAAACCGCTCTGGGCTGCCCGCTCGAAGCGTGCGAGCGCGGCGGGGGCATCGCCATGCGCCAGCGCCAGCATGCCGAGCTGGTAGTGGGATTCGGCCAATTGATCGTTCAGAGCAAGGGCCGAAAGTAGCATCGGCGCGGCCCGGCGGGCGGCGTCCGCATCGCCCGTTTCGGCGAGCTTGCCCAGCAGAATGCCATAGGCCTGGCGGTGGGTGGCGTCCTGCGGAAAACGCCGGAGGCCGGCTTCGAAGGTGCGGGCGGCCTCGACCGTGAGGCCGGCTTCCGACTGCGCAATGCCGAGGCCCACGCTTGCGTCCGCCAACGCCGGATCGAGGGTGAGCGCACGCTGATAGGCTTCGACGGCCGCCAGGTTCTGATGGTTCCGCAGCAGGAACAGGCCGAGCATCTGTGCGCCGGCGGGCGAGGCGGGAAACAACGCGGCGTGCTCCTGGGCCAGCTTCAGTCCGGTGCGGAAGCGGCCGGCGCGGGCGAGCTGCGCGCCGGTGTCGAGCGAAAGCGTTTCGAGGCGCTCGCGCAGTGAGGCGTTGTTGTTATCGAGCCGGAGCGCGGCGGCGAACTCGGCGACCGCCTCTTCCGGAAGCCCCTGCTTTTCGAGGACGCCGCCAAGCGCCATGCGGTAGCGCGGGTTGGCCGGCGCCAGGCGCGCCGCTTCGCGCAGGGCGGCGGCGGCTTCGTCCCAACGGCCGTCCTGTGAGGCCGCATAAGCCCGCTTGGCCAGCTCCATGGCCGCCCGCGGTTCGGCGGCCAGGGCGAGGGCAAGGAGGAGGACAAGCGCCGGCGTCATCACTTTCCGATAGTAGCCGAGAAGGTGGCGGCCGACCGGTGTTTCATGCGGTCCTCGCCGCCGGCGGCCCACAGCCGTTTCCCGTCAACGACAAACGCGGCTGAACTCATGGCGGTGGGCAGCGGGGTCTGGCTGCGATAGGTTTTCGTCTCCGGATCGAAGGAGTAAGCGGCAGCGGTGAAGCCCGCATCGGTGTAGCCCCCGAAGAGCCAGATGCGGCCGTCCGCCGCCGCGGCGGTGATGCCGCGGTTGGGCGCCGGCAGGTTCGGTAGCCGCGCGAACGCGAGGCTCTCCGTATCGAATGACCAGGCCTCGGCATGGTTCCGGATCTGCCCGGCCGCCGGCATCGAACACCCGCCAAACAGATACACGCGATGGCCGAGGACCGCGGCCGCCGAGAGGGCGACGGCTCCTCCGGGCAGCTTGGCCACCTGCCGCCAGGCGCCTGCCCCTTCGCGCATCCAGACCGCATCGGAGCACTGGGTGAGGTCGGCGACGTCAGCGCAGCCGCCAAACAGAAAGAGGCGTTCGCCGACGCGCGCGGCCCGGCCCAGCAGATGCATTGCCGGCGTCTCGCCGGCGCGGGTCCAGTGCGCGAGCTTCGCGTCCAGGCGCCAGATCGTGCGCGAGGAGGACGTGCCGGCCGAGCCGCCGAAGATCTCGAGCGCCGCACCATGCTGGACAAACGGGCCGTAGGCAAGCGGCTCCGGCAGCGGGGGGCCGGGGCGCCAGGCGTCACGGCGGGTATCGTAGATCTGGACCTCGGCCAGCCACTGTTTGACGTCGTTTTCCCAAGACGTTCCGCCCGCGACGACCAGGGCATCGCCGAGCAGGGCGGTCGCGCCCCCGGCCTGGGCGCGGGGCAGCGGAGCGTGCGTAGACCAGGAAAGTTCCATAATCGGGGCCAAAAAGAGAGCAAGGATCACGGCGCGCATTCTCAACGCCTCACCGGGAGACGTTTCACGCGGATACTGCGGCCAACCGTTGTGAAGACGGCGTCGCGATAGGCCGAGGAATCCGTGATCTCCGAGGTCGTGTAAACCACGTACAACTCGCCCGGAGCAACCTCGCGCAGGCCCGTGTAGGCCATGGTCACCGAGGACGACAGACGCGTCTCCTGCGTCCACGTACGGCCCTGATCCACCGAGAAAGCCAGGAAGTTTCCATGGTCTTCATAGTCCGGCTTGTGGCCGTAGGACATGGCCAGCGTTCCGTCGCTCATCTCGATGATGTCGGGATCGGTCCCGACGAGATCGCGCCGCCGGCCGTACCGGCTGTACTGCCAGGAGAGCGGGTAGGGCCGCGTCCACGTGCGTCCCTCGTCGTCGCTCTCGCACTGGTAGATGGGGTTTTCCCGTCCCGTGCGGAACACGCAGAGAATGCGGCCTTGGAGCGGTCCGCGCGTCAACTGCACCATGGCGGGTTCGGCCGGACCCTCCTGCTCGACCGGGTCGGCCGCAATGGTCGCCACCAGTTTCCAGTTCGCGCCGCCGTCCGAGGAGCGGAGGGCGAACGAGCGCATTTTGGTCATGGCGCCCAGGTACTCCACCGGCGCCTTGTCCGCTTCAAAGCGGCCGTAGGCGCAGGCGAGCAGGTCGCCATTGGGCAGCTCGATTACCGAACGCCGGAAGTAGAGCCGCGAGATGGTCTCGCCGCGGTCGTCCTTGCCCTGCGTTTCGGCCTCCGGCACGGTGAAGCGGAACGGGCGGGGACCGTCGAGGCGGCGGTAGGAGTCCCGGCTCGACCAGAAATCTGTTTCAAACAATTTGTTGCCTTTATGTTCAGCGTGGACGTTGAACACGAGCAGCGTGCCGTTGCGCAGCTCGACGGCCGTACCCTCGGTGATCGGTCCGGCTCCCTGCCCCGGCCCGGGCTTCCACTCCTGCCACGTTCTCCGCCCGTCGCGCGAGATCGCTGTGTAGTGGATCGGATGCTTCCCGCCCGGGGGCCAGCCGACGTGCGCGAGCACAATGCTCGTGCCATCGCGCAGTTGTACGAGGTAGGGCCAGGGCACGCCCCGGGCGATGGTCTGCTCCGGGCCGAGTTCCAGCGCTACGGCCTTGGGCGGCAGATCGGCCGCGAGCGCGGCGGCGGGCGCGAGCAGCAGCGTTCGGCGCTTCACGGCTTGGGCGCGCTCCACAGGACGACGCGCGAGGACGAGGTCGCCAGCGCGTTCTGCAAATCATCCACCTGGTAGTAGAGGGTGGCGATGCGGCCCTTGGCCACCTCCACCGAACTCGGGTAACCGCAGTCGCCGTTGGGGGCATCGTCGGCGAGAACAATTCGCCGGGCGTCCTGCCACTTCTGCCCGTCGGGGCTGATCATGGCGTGCACCCCGCGCGGGGCATTCCGCTGGCCGAAGACGAGCAGCACGCGTCCGTCCGCCAGCTGTATCAGATCGCCGGGATGCTCCCGGTCCTTAGTGATCTGTTGGGGCGTACTCCACGTCCGGCCCTGGTCGGTGGATGCGGAAATGGCCAGATGGCCGCCTTTTTCCGACCGAAGCGCGGCCAGCAAACGGCCATCGCGCAGGCGCGTAATGCCCGTTTCGTTGAAGTGCTTGGCCAACAGCGCCGGCTCGCCCCAGCTCTGGCCCCCATCGCGGGAGCGGAACACGTAGCTTTCGTTGCCGCGTTGGTCGAAGAACTCGAAATAGACCGCCATCAGAACGGTACCGTCGGGCAGTTGCACCATCTTGCCGTACGGCGAGACGAGGCCCTGTCCGGCGTAGAAGCGGTGAATCGCGGCGTCGCGCCGTGGCTTGGACCAGGTCTTGCCGTTATCTTTCGAGAAGATCAGATAGACCCCGTCGAACTGGCGATCCGTGCGGGTTCCTTTGAACTTCGTGCCGGTTTCATCGTAGTTACCGGCAATGGAGTAGGCCAGCACGATGGTGCCGTCCTGGAGCTGGCCCATGGCGGGGTTGCGGTCGTCGAGCGACTCATCGACGGCGGTCCAGGGCGCCGACCACGACTTGCCTCCATCGGTGGAGCGGACCAGATCGAGGCGGCCTCGAATGCCGATGTGCGCCGCGCCGCCGCGTATCACGGCGAGCACGTCGCCGTTTTTGAGCCGTATCGCCACGGGGAAGTAGCCCAGGCCCTTCGTGATGATCTGGTGGGGGAAGTCCGCGGCCTGGCTGGCCAGCATGGTGAGCGCGAA
>JADCJL010000249.1 GCA_020247055.1 Acidobacteriaceae bacterium
CGGGGGGCTACGGGGCGAATGTGCATCGGCTGCCGGCGGGGGCTTATCTGCGGGCGGTGCGGGTGGGCGGGCGCGAGGCGGCGCTGGATCTTTCCGGAGCGGCGGGGCAGACGGTGGAGACCGAGTGGGTGATCTCGCTGCGGGGCGGGCGGGTGGAAGGCGGGACGACGGCGGGCGCGGTGGTGGCGCTGGTGCCGGCGACTGCGGCGGCGAACCGGCGGAGCCGGTACCGGGCCGTGGAGGCGGATGGAGCGGGGCGTTTTGTGCTGCCGGGCGTGGCGCCGGGGAGTTATCTGCTCTATGCGTTTCGGAATGCGGAGGCGGGCGCGTGGATGGATGATGAGTTCTTGCGCGGGTTGCCGGAGGCGGGCGTGGCGGTGACCGTGGGAGAGCGGGAGACGAAGGTGGCCGACGTCAAGGCGCAATGATCACGGCGGCGATGGTGCGCGAGGAGGCGGCGGTGGGCGGCTTTGCGCTGGCCGGGTTGGCGCCGGTGGGTCCGTATGCCGATTACCGGATCTACCGGGAGTGGGTGGACCGGGGGCTGGCGGGGCGGATGGGTTATCTGACCGATCACCGGGCGGAGAAGCGGGCCGACGTGCGGAATCTATTGCCGGAGGCCCGGAGCGTGCTGGTGGTGGGGCAGTTGTACAATCCGCCGGCGGCTTACTCGACGGCGTTTTCCGAGGCCGAGCGCGGGTGGATTTCGCGCTACGCCTGGGGGCCGGATTATCACGATACGCTGCGGGCGGGACTGGAACGGTTGGTAGCGGGATTGCAGAAGCGGCAGGCGTTTACGTACCGGATTTGCGTCGATACGGCGCCGGTGCTTGAGCGGTCGCTGGCGCGGTTGGCGGGGTTGGGGTGGATCGGGAAGAATACGTGCCTGATCAATCAGCAGCAGGGATCGTGGTTCTTTCTGGGCGAGGTGATCTGGTCGCTCGACCTGCCGGCGGACGGTGCGCCGCCGGACCGCTGCGGTACGTGTACGCGCTGCATTGATGCGTGTCCGACGGCGGCGCTGCGCCCGCGGGAGGGACGTTATGAGCTCGATGCGCGGCTGTGCATTGCGTATCTGAACATTGAACTCAAGGGTTCGGTGCCGGAGGAGTTGCGGGCGCCGATGGGCCGGCAGGTGTTTGGTTGCGACATCTGCCAGGACGTGTGTCCGTGGAACCGGCGGGCCGCAGCGTTGCCGGCGTTTGCGGCCGAGATCGATCCGCCGCTCGAACGGCTGGCGGCGTTGACGCGGGAGGAGTTCGCGGCGCTGTTCGCGGGAACGCCGGTGGAGCGGACGCGTTATCAGGGGTTCCTGCGCAACGTCTGCATTGCGATGGGCAACGCCGGGCTGGCGCGGTTCCGGGCGCCGCTCGAACGGCTGGCCGCGTGCGGGGATACTGTAGTAGAGGAGCATGCACGGTGGGCTTTGGGGCGATTGTGAATTTGCTGTGGTTGGCTTTGTTGGTTCCCCTGCTGTTGCCGGGCCAGACGGTGGCGCCCGGGTTTGAGCACTTCTACAGCATGGAGTATGAAGAGGCGATTGCAGTCTTTCAGAAAGAGATCGCGGCGCGACCGAACGACCCGGCCGGTTATAACCATTTAGCGCAGGCGCTACTCTATCGCGAGATGGACCGGGCGGGGGCGCTTGAAAGCGAACTGGTGACGGGCAACAATCCGTTTCTCCGCCGGGGCAAGATTGCCGCTTCCCCGGCCGAACAGAAGCGGTTTGACGATGCGATTGGGCGGGCGATCGCGTTATGTGAGGCGAGGGTGCAGGCCAACGCCGGGGATGTCGATGCGGTTTATCTGCTGAGCGTGGCGCATGGCCTTAAGGCCAACTATAGCTTTCTCGTGCGGCGGCTCTGGCGGGAGTCGCTCAAGCAGTTCACGCTGTCGCGGAAGCTTTCGATGCAGGTGACGGCGGCGGACCCGCGCCGGGTGGACGCCTATCTCGTGCAGGGGGTGCACGACTACATTGTGGGGAGTCTGCCGTTTGGCTGGAAGCTGCTGGGGTTTCTGATTGGCTTCCACGGGGATAAGGAGGGAGGGCTGCGGACCGTCGAGCGGGTGGCGAAGCAGGGCGATAAGAACAAGTTTGACGCGATGATCGCGCTGGCGGTGGCCTACCGGCGGGAGCGGCACGCCGAGCGGGCGGTACCGCTGTTGCTTGAGTTGATGCGCTGGTTTCCGCGGAACTATCTGTTCCGGCTGGAACTGGTGCAGATGTACGGAGACCTGGGCCGGCGGGAGGAGGCTTTGGCCGTGTTGGCGCGCATGGACCAGTTGAAGCGCGAGGGCGCCGCCGGCTATAAGACGCTGCCGGCGGGGAAGATTCAGTACGCGCGGGGCAACCTGCTGTTCTGGTATCGCGACTATGCGGGCGCGATTGAGAACCTGACGAAGGTGACGCAGGGGGGGGATGAGTTGGACGTCAACACGGCGATGAATGCGTGGATGCGGCTCGGGCAGAGCTACGATTTACTGGGGCAGCGGGCCAAGGCGTTGGCGGCTTACCGGCAAGCGGTTAGCGCGGCGGCGGACTCGGATGCGGGCCGGGAATCGAAGCGGTATTTGAGTACTCCGTACCGGCGGTCTGCCGAGTTGTAGAGGAGGCGGAGCAGAAATTAAGCTCGATTGCGGCATGTTCCTCTTCGGCGGCGATCCAGACGCCAGAGGAGTTCGTGACGCTGAGGGCCAGTTCGGCGAGATGTCGCGGGAAGGGAAGACAACGGACCTGAATCGGTCCCTGGTGGGTTTTCGCAAGGGCGAGCAGTTGTTCGGTGGGTTTGGCGCGTTCGACAAATTGATGATGTTTGTAGGCCCAGACGTAAGTGGTCTGATGCAGGACGCAAAGGGTGGCGAGGGCGGCGAGCCAGGGGCGGCGGTGGGGAAAGCGTTCCTGCAGAGTAAGCCAGGCGGCGGCGAGCAGGAAGGCGAGACCCACGGCGGCGAGGTAAGTGTGGCGGCTGGGGGCGGCGCTCTGGTAGGTGAGGAAGCTGTAGGGCAGCAGGGTAATGCTCATCCATGCGAGGCAACCGGCAAGGATCCGCCAATCCCGCTTGCCCGCTGCCAGGATCAGGAGCGCCAGACTGCCCCAGAAGGCGAGCAGACGGCCGATGGTGCGGAGTTCGGTGGCCCAGAAGGGTGCCGAGAGGGAGAAGGTACCATCGTTAAAGTGCAGATGGTTGTCGCGGGCGCCGTGGATCGAAAGGAAATAGAAAAGAGAAACGGCGACGGCGGGCACGAGCCGCCACCATAGTTCCCGCCGCCATCCGGCAATCAGAAAGGCGAGGGGAACGAAGACCACGGCCGATTCCTTGGACAACAGGGCCAGCGCGAAGGCGAAGCCGGTGGCGAAGTACCACCGCTCGCGGCCGGTTTGGGCGTATTGGACCCAGGTGAGGAGCGCGGCGAGGGTGAAGGTGAACACCAGCAGCTCCGGCAGGGCGGAGTACCAGAGGACCGCTTCGTGGGGGCGCTCGAGGACGCAGAAGATCAGCGCCGCGGGAATTGACCAAACGAAGCCAACCGGGCGCCAGATACCGAGCGCGGCGACCAGGCAACAGTTTACGAAGTGAACCAGCAGACTCGAAAGGTTTAACCAGAAGGGCGCGAGACCCAGCCACCGTTCCGTCCAGTGCGTGAGCACAATCGAGGTAGCGCGGCAGCGGTAGAGGGCATCGGCCGCGAGGGCGGGCCACTGCTCGAGCGGGCCATACCGCCGGCCGAGTTGAATCTGAAGATAGTCGTCGCTGATCGGTGGCAGCGTCAAACCCCGACCGTAAGTGGCGAGACACAAAAGCGCCAAGGCTCCACCCAGCCAGAGCGGACGCGCCGCACTGAACCATGTTCCCATTACTGTTTCCCTGCCGTCGGTCGTCACCCCTGACTGCCAACGTTACAACCCAAACCTAGTGCTTTTTATTAAAGCACAAAGGCACTCGCTTGGATTGGCCAGATGCAGCCGGGATCGGGTACAGTAAAGGCAGGGGACAATGCAAAGCAGATGGGTCTGGCTGGGGTTGGTGTATGGGACGGTCCTGCTGGCGCAGAAGACCGAGCCGGAGGTTTATTCCCCGCTGGGCAAGGCCTACTTCGCCCGTCCGGACGCGGCCGGGATAATCGCGCGAGCCGATAAGGCGCTGTTCGAAGGCGGGGAGAAGGCGGATCTGCTGCTGGAAGCGGCCCGGGCGCGGGATCAGTTTTTCCGCTTCTCCGCTTCGATTCCGCTCTACACCCGCGGCATGCAGACGTTCCCCGAGGACGTGCGTTTTCCTCGCTATCGCGGCCATCGTCTCCTGTCCATGCGGCGCTTTGATGCGGCGCTGGCGGATTTGAAGACGGCCGTCGAACTCGCTCCGGCCAGCTTCGACGTTTCGTATCATCTGGCGCTCGCCTACTACCTGCGCGGCGACTTCAATCACGCGGCCCGCGAGTATGGGCGGTGTCTAGCGCTGGGGGACAAACCCAAGCCGGAGTATCTGCGCGGAATACCCGCCGGTTGGCGGAGCTGCTACGCCCTGGATGATGACTCCCGCGTGGCCCTGACCGATTGGGCGTACCGGGCGCTGCGCCGGGCGGGAAAGCACGCGGAAGCCAAGGTGTTGCTGGAGCGGATCGGCGAGTCGATGACGGTTCGCGAGAATACCTCTTATTGGAAGGCGCTGTTGTTCTACAAGGGCGCGCGGACCGAAGAGCAGACCCTGGGAGCGCCCGGCAACAGCAACGCCCCGGCGACAGTGGGTTACGGGATTGCCGTGTTTCACCGGTTGGAAGGGCGGCTGGAGCGGGCTTGCCAACTGCTGCAGCGGATTGTGAACGAGGAGAACTGGACGGCCTTCGGGGTGATTGGGGCCGAGACGGACCTCGCGCGTGGTGCGTGCGCCCCGACTAAGAAGTAAGCGCCGCGAAAGCGTCCCGCAGCCGGCGCCAGGTAACCGGCAGCTCTTCGACGAGTACCCGGGTCTCGCCAACTACCGAGAGAAAGTTGGCATCGCCGAACCAGCGCGGCAGGACGTGTAGATGAATATGCCCGGCGACCCCGGCACCGGCGCACTCGCCAAGGTTCATGCCGAGGTTAATACCGCCCGGCCGGTAGACCCGGCGCAGGGCGGTCTCGGCCGACCGCGCCAGTTCCATCATCTCGGCTGCCGCGGCTTCCGGCGCCGCGGCCAGCGAGTCAACATGCGCGTACGGGGCAATCATCAGATGGCCGTTCGTGTACGGATACAGATTCAGCAGCACATAACAGTGCTGACCACGGTAAACCACGAGATTCTCTTCGTCCTGCCCCAGCGCCGCCTTCTGGCAGAAGATACAACCCGGAGGGGCGGGACCGGCATTCACATACCGGTAACGCCAGGGGCTCCAAAGCCGGTCCATCGCCGTTTCCGTCTACTCGTCGTCGAGGTCGAAATCGTCTGAGCTTTCGCCCCCGTTGACGATATCCTTCAACTCCTTTGAAGGTTTGAAGTAAGGAATTCGTTTCGCAGGTACCTCGACCCGGGCTCCGGTTTTCGGGTTGCGTCCGACGCGGGGTTGCCGCTGCCTCGTCCGAAAGCTGCCAAATCCGCGGATTTCGATCTTGTCACCCTGCCGCAGGCTACGCACCACGCTATCGAAAATCGCCTCCACGATGACCTCGGAATCCTTCCGGGTCATCTCAACGACCTTCGAGACCTCTTCGATCAAATCCGCTTTCGTCATTGCCATATAGTTTCGCTGGTCTCCTCGACGCTACTCGTCGTTTGCCGCCGCGGCAGGCTCATCCTGGCGCAACGCCTCCTCGATGGTCGAGGTGGCGGCGGCGGCTTGCTTCTGATAGTCGGCCAGACGATTCCGCTCTTCGTCTTCGGCCACCGCTTTCAGGCTCAAGCCAATTTTCTTGTCGGCCGAATTGAGACGAATCACTTTGAAGGTGAACTCCTCCTTGACCGGAAGGGCGGGTGTCTTGCTCTCCTGACCACGCTGATAGCCCGGCACTTCCGAGTTGTGACAAAGCGCCTCCACTCCCGGGGCCACTTCGACAAAGATGCCGAACGCCGAAGCCCGGCAGACGCGCCCTTTGACGAGGTCCCCCACCTTGTGCGACTGGAAGAAGGACTCCCAGGCGTCCGGCTGCAACTGTTTCATGCCGAGCGAGAGGCGGCGCGTGGGAGCGTCAATCTGCAGGATCACGGCCTGGACCACTTGACCCTTCTTCAATAACTCGGAGGGGTGCTTGATGTGCTTGGTCCACGACAGATCCGAGACGTGTACGAGACCGTCGATGCCTTCTTCGATCTCAATAAAGGCCCCGAAGTCGGAGAGCTTGCGCACGCGTCCCTCCACCACACTGCCAATGGCATAGCGAGAGGCTACGGTTGTCCAGGGATCGTCCTCCAACTGTTTAATGCCGAGCGAGATTCGCCGGTCCCGGGATTTGACTTCGAGCACGACACTCTCAACCTGATCACCGGGTTTGACCACCTTCGAGGGATGCTTCATGCGGCGCGACCAGGTCATCTCCGAGATGTGGATCAGACCTTCGACGCCAGCCTCGAGTTCGATAAACGAGCCGTAGTCGGTGACGCTAACGACGCGGCCCACCACGCGGGTCCCGGGTTGGTAGCGCTCGAGCACGGTGGCCCACGGATCGGGCAGCATCTGTTTCAAGCCCAGCGAGATGCGCTCCTTCGTGCGGTCGAACTTGAGCACCCGCAGCGTCAACTCCTGGCCTACCTGCACCACCTCGCTCGGATGAGTCACCCGGCCGTGGCTCATGTCGCTGACGTGCAGCAGACCGTCGATGCCCCCGAGGTCGATAAAGGCGCCGTATTCGGTCAGGTTCTTGACCGTGCCGCGCGCGTCTCCGCCTTCCTGGATCCCGTCGAGCAATGCCGATTTGCGGGCGTTGACATCCTCTTCGATGGCCAGTTTGCGGGATACGACGGCGTTGCCCCGGCGGCGATTCAGTTTGACAACGCGGACCGGGATCTCCTGGCCGATAAAACCCTCGACGTTATAAACCGGCCGTACATCCACCTGCGAACCGGGCATGAAGGCTTCGACACCCACGTCGACCATGAGGCCGCCCTTGGTTCTACCGGTTACTTTACCCGTCAGAATCGTATTGTTCTTCAGGGCCTCGTCGAGATCGTCCCAGGCTTTGTTATTCGAGGCTTTGTGGTGCGTGAGAACGACATAACCTTCCGGCGTCAGTTGTCCGCGCTCGACAAGTACTTCGAGGGTATCGCCGGGCTTGACAGTCACCTTCCCGTCAACGGTGGGCAACTGGGAGATGGGCAGAGAGCCTTCCGACTTAGCGCCGATATCGACGAGGACCTCTTTCTCGGTAACTTTGACGACGTAGCCGCGCACCACCTCGCCGTCGCCGGACATCCCGTACGGCCCATACTCATCGAGGCCTTCGCTGGCGAGGACATCGTCCATCGAGAAGGTCTCTTCGGCCTCGGCGGCGTCCGCTTCAACAGAAGCTTCCGCCGGAAGGTCCGGTATCGGGGCGGGCCCGGGGGCCGGTCGATTCTCCGCGCCGGAATCCGGATCATGCGGGGTCAAACTGTCGGGTGTAGTTCCCATGCCATCTCTCCGGGCCCAGCGGACCAACAGTGCTCATTCCCGGGGAACCCTGTCAACCTGCCTGCCGAGTAAAAAAATCTCCCAACGAAATCTATAAAGTGTTGGGCCTCAGATATTTCAGAAGTATATGGAACCTTAATCGTGGTGTCAACGGTACCGGGCGAAACCCGTTCGGAAACAAACCAGCGGCGGCACTTCCTAATCTATGATATCTTGCCTTCTCATGCGTCTCGCTGTTTTTCTTCTGACTACGGTTGCCTTGGCGCAACCCCCGAAACCGCTGCCGCCGTCCGTCCCGGATGGGGTGGCGTTGGAATTCGACGTCGAGTACTCACGCGTGGGCGAACGGATGGCGATGGATATCTTCCGGCCGAAAGGGGAAGGCCCCTATCCGGCGGTGGTAGCGATTCATGGCGGCGGTTTCCGCGCCGGATCGCGGGCCGGCTATCACCGGCTCTGTATCGAACTGGCGCAAAAAGGCTTCGTGGCGGCGACGGTATCCTACCGGTTAGCGCCGCGGCATCAGTTCCCCGCGGCGGTCGAGGATGTGAAGGCGGCGGTGCGCTTTCTGCGGGCCAACGCACAGAAATACCGCCTCGACCCGGATCATATCGGGGCCACGGGCGGTTCGGCGGGGGGGCATCTGGCGCTGATGCTGGGACTGACTGGGCACAGTACGGCCTTTGACGGCACGGGTCCACATCGCGAGCAGTCCAGTCAGGTGCAGGCGGTGGTGAACTTTTATGGACCGACCGATTTCACTAAGTCCTACGACGCCAGCGTCGATGCCAAGGACGTACTGCCGCAGTGGATTGGCAACGATCTGGCGCACAACCGGAGGCAGCATCTGGTGGCGAGTCCTCTTTACTATGTCTCGCCGCTGGCGGCGCCAATTCTGACCGTGCACGGCACCAAGGACAATTATGTGGCCTACGAGCAGGGCCGGTGGCTCGATGAGCGCATGAAGGCGGCGGGGGCGGTGCACGAACTGGAGACGATTGAGGGCGCCGGGCACGGCTTCAAGGGTCCGGATCTGGCGCGGGCCGAAGCTCGTCTGCTGGCCTGGTTCAACCGTTATCTGCGGCCCGCCGCCGAACGGCGCATTCTGATCTCCGACCACGGTCCGCGCGGCGAGGTGGTGCTGATGGATTGGCCGAGCGGGCGGGAGCATCGGCGGATACCCAACGGCCGGGGGCACGATGTGCAGCCTTTGCCCGGCGGGAACATTCTTTACACGGTTGCTCCTGAGAAAAAGGTCTATGAAGTGGACGCTTCCGGCAAGCGGGTTTGGGAGTGTTGTGACGGGCTTGAACATCCGCTCGCGGCGCAGCGACTGGCCAACGGCAACACGCTGATTGGCGATGCCCGGGCTGGCCGGGTGCTGGAGGTGGACAAGGCGGGCAAAACCGTCTGGACGTATGCCTCCGAGGATCTGGCGAACATGAGGATGCGCAACACGCGCCGGACGCCGGCGGGGACGACCTTGATTTGCGTTGAGGCCGTGGCCAAGGTGATCGAGGTGAACCAGGAGGGGCAGACGATCTGGCAATGGCAGGCCCCGGAGAAAGAGAAGCGGAAGCTCTATCAGGCCTGGCGGTTGCCGGACGGCAATACCCTGTTGAGTTTGTCCGATCCGGGCGAGGTTCTGATTGTCAATCCGCAGGGCGGTGTGGTGCGTTCGATTGGCGGGGCCAGGAGCGATATCAAGATGGGTTGGGCCTCGGGTATGGCTCGGTTCGCCAACGGCAATCTGCTGATCAGCGACTATACGGGACGGCGTCTGATTGAAGTGGATCCCGCCGGAGCGATGGTGAACGAACTGCGGATGGGACCGCGGACGGTGGCTAGTCTGGCTGTGATCGAGTGAGTTAGCGCGCGGGCTTGCTTCGGTGATCGAGGGAACGGCCGGTGGACGGCGGCGAGGCCGGAGCGGCAGGCCCCTTCGACGCGCGGAGCGCCGAAGGGTCGAAGGCCGGGCCGAGTGGAGAACCGCCGGGGAGGCCAGACTCGCGGAGATTGCCTTGGTTAGCGGGCGAGCAGCCAGTTGGCGGCGGCCAAGCCGGATAGGTAGGCCCCTTCGACCCGCGGACCGCCGAAGGCATCGCCAGCCAGCACGAGCGGCGGGTCGCCGGGGAGGCCATAGCAAGAGGCCGGAAAGGTCTTCACCGGCTGGCTGTAGCGCCAGCGATGGTAGCGCCAGTGCGTGACCGGCGAGCCGAGCCACGGGGCGGCGGCTTCGAGGAGCAGGCGGGCCGTCTCCTCCTGCGGCGTCTCCCAGTGCGCGAGGCTGAAGGCGGGCGCGGCGAGAATGGTTACCCCGGTAGCCTCACCGGCAAGGCCCTTTTGCCGGTTATCCGCCAGACTTTCGAGCGGCTCGGCGGCGAGCCGGACAAAGCCGGGCGGCGGAATGGCCGAGTCGCCGGCGAGAACGGCCAGGATGGCCAGGCAACGGTGGTAGGCGATGGCGCTCAACTCCTGCCGGGTGCTGGTGTCGAGGTCATCGACGAGCGCGAGCGCCTGAGGAACCGGGGGGGTGAGCACGACCGTGGCAGCCGAGTATACGCCGCCGCTCGCCGTCTCAATCCGCCAATGGCTCTGCTCGCGCCGGAGGGCCGTGACCGTTACTTCGCACAGGATTCGCCGGTTCTCCGCCAGGCGCCGGGCCAGGGAATTCATGCCGGCGGGGAGGCTGTACCGCGTCTGCCCGTCGTGCTCAAACCAGGGAACAGCCACGCCCGCGGCTGTCAGCGGTTCGATCAGTTGCCGGAACTCGAGCGCCCGGACCGTGAAGAACTGAGCGCCGTAGTCGAACGTAGCCTGTTCAAAGGGGCGGGAGGCGAGTCGTCCGCCCGGGCGGCGACCTTTATCGAGCAGAACGACGCGCCTTCCGGCGGATTCCAGGGCGGCGGCGGCGGCAAGTCCGGCCAGGCCGGCGCCAATGACAATGCAGTCTTCGAGCATGGAGGGTAGGATCAGACGCTTTTCGGGTAGCTGCCGAGCAGATGGAAGGAGTCCGTGAACTCCTGGAGCTGGTCGAGGGCGCGCCGGCAGGCCGGGTCGGTATCGCGCCCGAGGAAATCGGCGTAGAACAAGTACTCCCAGGGTCTGCCACGCAGCGGGCGGGATTCGATCTTGGTGAGGCTGAGGTCGCGAAGGGCGAAGGCGGACAGCGCGCGAAACAGAGCGCCGGGAATGTTGCGGAGGGTGAAGGCAACCGAGGTCTTCCACGCTCCGGGAGGAGCGGCCGGTTCGGCCTCTCCGGGCCGGGAAAGCAGGAAGAACCGGGTGAAGTTGCGGCGGTCGTCCTCGATCGATCGTTTCAGGATCCGGGCACCGTAGAAGGCGGCGGCGGCGGTCGAGGCGATGGCAGCGGCGCCGGGGGGGCGGTTCTCCATGATCATCTTGACGCTTCCGGCGGTGTCGTAGTAGGTTTCGCGCTCTAGCTGCGGGCGGTCGGCAAGGAAGCGCAGGCACTGGTTGATGGCCACCGGATGGGAGTAGACTTTGCGAACCTTGGCGTAGGTGGTCTCCGGAGCGGCGATCAGATTGTGAACGATGCGAAGGTTGACTTCGCCGCGAATGGGGAGTTGAAAATTTAGCAGATGATCGTAGTTTTCGTGGACCGACCCGTGGAGGGTGTTTTCGATTGGGACAACGGCGCGGTCGACTTCGCCGCTGGCCAACCGCTCAAAAACCTGCTGAAAGCGGGGGCAGGGAACTACCTCGACGGTCGGCCCGAGCAATAGCCGAGCCGCCTCTTCGCTAAAGGCGCCCCGCTCTCCCTGAAAGGATGCTGTTATCGACTGCTGCTTCCGTCCCATCGTTTTGCCTCCGCATTTGGAATGCCGAGCAGATCAATCACCCGGTCCACACAATGATCCACCAAATCCAGGGCGGTTTGGGGCTGACCGTAAAAACCGGGGATTGGTGGGGCCAGGATAGCGCCCATTTCGGCAAGGGTGGTCATCGTCCGCAGATGGCCGAGGTGTAGCGGCATTTCGCGGACCATGAGAATTAGCCGTCGGCGCTCTTTGAGGACGACATCGGCCGCGCGGGTCAATAGGTTGTCGGTGATTCCGTGGGCGATCGCCGACATCGAATGGACCGAACAGGGCGCGACGACCATGCCGTGGGTGAGAAAACTGCCGCTGGCCAATGCGGCGCCAATCTCTTCGACCGGGTGGTGGTGGTGGGCCAGGTCCCGGAAGGCCTGAGCGCGCAGCCCCATTTCGAGCCACGCGGTCCGCTCGGCCGAGCGCGTCATAACCAAATGGGTCTCCAGACCCTGTTTCCCGCGCAGTTTTTCGAGCAGACGAAAACCGAGAACGGAACCACTGGCCCCGGTTATCCCCACAATCACTCTCAAGTCACTTCCTCCACTCTCAAGTCACTTCCTCCTGGCGTGCTGCCCTTTTCCGGTTAATAGCGGGATGGAGCGAGGCCAATTCCCCTACCAGACTAGCGAATTCCCGCCGTTCCGCCAAGCGGTCACAGGGGCCTGCCACCAGCCGCGGGCCTTCCGATTTTTCAATAAAGAAAGTTAAGCAAATTCCTGTTCTGAAATCAGAACAAAATTGCTCTTTTTCCATTCCATCTGACGGGCCGCGCTGATATACTCCGGTTATTCTCCCTCTCTTTAAATGGTGAACCATAGACAGGAATCCTATGTCTTATCGCCCGCTACGCATCTCCCGTGGCTTGAACGGTAAAGCGCAAACCATGGAAGAGGCTGGGCAAAAATTAAAACGGGTTCGCGAGCGTTTGAACTTGCGCTACCGTGACGTCGAAGACGCCAGTTTGCGGATTGCCGAACGTCATCAAAATGACGAGTTTGTGGTCGCGCTGTCGCGTCTATCCGATATTGAAAACAAGGGCACGGTGCCGACGGTCTTCCGCCTCTATACCCTGTGCACAATCTATCGGTTGGACCTGCTCGAGGTGCTGCAGTGGTACGGCGTTGATCTCTCCCATCTGCCTGCTGATGCGGCGGCCATTGAATTGGAAAAGACCCATGCGATCCAATTTCAGGCAAGCCATCAGGGTGAGGTTCTGCTCCCGCTCGTGCTCGACCCCGGCCTCGATCTGACCAAGACGACGTATTTGAGCCGGATGATTCAGCGGTGGGGCAAGTTGCCCCTTATGTTGTTGCACGGCTTGGACTTAAAGACTCACCGGTACGCCTTCGTCGGGTCTGAAGACTGGTCCATGTACCCGCTGTTGCAACCCGGATCGCTACTCTTGTTGGACGAGACGAAGCGCAAGATCGTGCCCTCGGGCTGGACTAATGAATTCGACCGGCCCATTTATTTTCTTGAGCATCGCGAGGGCTATGCGTGTGGGTGGTGCAATCTGGACGGCAACCGCCTCGTGCTGCAGCCCCATCCGGCATCCATGTGCAACCCGCAGGTGTTTTTATACCCCGACGAGATCGACGTGATTGGCCAGGTTACCGGGGTGGCAATGCGTCTTGATCACGGACGTCGGCGTCGCAACGGCAGCGCAGGAGGCTGACCAGCGTGCGCATATCTGCCGAATAGAGAGCTTTTTCTCCTACCATTACGTTCCCTGGAACATACTGTTTCCACGGTTCAAGCACGTCCCAAGCCGCCAGAATCGATTCAATCGGGCCACCAATTCCCGACATATACTCGAACAGATCCGCCTCTTGTGCTGCCAGATCGCAGTTTAACCACTCAGCAAAAACCTGCCGGTGCAGCACGCGCATGGCCCGCCCCGCCTCTTTTTCGCCGAAAAGCAGAATGAGCCCGTGATGCTCATACGTACCGGTGTTGGGATTCCGTAGAGACGCCAGGTACTGAAGTTTTCCGAACTGGGTAGGAATCTGCGACAGAGTATGACGCCAAAGATCCTCTTTGGCATCACGATCCAACAGACTTTTGGGCCGGGCGACACGCATCGCTGCGGATACCTCGACGGTAGTATACCCCATTTTGCGCGGTTTGGCACAAAGACCTCCTAGGAAAAGCGGCACGGTCGGAGACACGTTGAGGAAGAGGTTCGAGAAAGTTCCCCCACGCTGTTGTTCCACATTCCGAAAGAGTCTCGGGGTTTACGCCTAGGAGTCCTATTGGAACTACACTCGAAAGTACGCAAAGAGTTTCAAGGGATTGTGGGAGTACTAGGCCATTGGACTAGCCCTTGTGGGTCCTTTTCCGGATAGGGTCCTAGTAGCTATAGTAGTACTGCCCACTCGATCCCGACAGCACGATCCAAATGGCGCCGGTCTCTCGCCGATGTTTCTCGGCTTTTGGCGAGGTCAGCGCAAACCGAAATTGAATATGCTTTACCAATTCAAAAGCTCGACCTAGGAGTTGTGACCCCAAAATGAAATTTTCTACTTTCTTATTATGGCTTGCGTGCGCTGGCGCCGTATCGCTCTCCGCCCAGGGAATCGGTGATGCCTCTCTCTCTGAAGCGGAGCAAGTTACCGCCTCGGTAAAGACCGTTAACGAGGGCATCGTCCCGATACCGGACTGCTTCCCCTGCTCCGAGGACAACGATCCTTATAGCGAAGGCCCGGCCGACTACCCCCCGATCCCGTTCCCAAAGCCTCCCGGCCTGCCGAAGTGCTACCCCATCTGCAACCTGGACGAGACCGTGGCCGCCACCGAGCAGGCTCTCATTGTCCCGATTCCGGACTGCTTCCCCTGCTCCGAGGACAACGATCCTTATAGCGAGGGCCCGGCCGACTACCCCCCGATCCCGTTCCCGAAACCTCCCGGTCTGCCGAAGTGCTACCCCATCTGCAACCTGGACGAGACCGTGGCCGCCACCGAGCGGGCTCTGATTGTCCCGATTCCGGACTGCTTCCCCTGCTCCGAGGACAACGATCCCTATAGCGAAGGTCCGGCCGACTACCCCCCGATCCCGTTCCCCAAGCCTCCCGGCCTGCCGAAATGCTATCCGATCTGCAATTTGGAAGGCGACTCGGCTGCTTCCCTCACACCGATGGGGCTGGTCCACAGCCTCCAGACGCCCGAAGAGTCGGCGCCAATGTTGTTCCAGGTCGAAACGGCCTCAGTTCTCGTGCCCGCTCTGGCCCTTCGCCGCTCGCGCCACGACCTTTCCTAAGCGCGTGAATCTCTCTTCAGCTTGGCCGGACCTAAGGCAAATCCTGGGTCCGGACGAGAGGGGCAAACATGCACCGCAAGGTCGTAGCAGCTTCCAATTCCCTTCTGCTTCGATGTGGCAGTAATGGTACACTTTGGACGTCCATTTTCTAGTACCGCATGTTTGCTCCCTTACCCACCTACCTCTGGCTCAGCATCGCTACCAGCATCGGTGCCGGTGTGCTGGCACTGCTTGTCTGGCGGCAAGGGCTGGCTTGCGCCTACAAATGGTTTGTTTCTTATCTGGTAGCGGAGTCCCTCCTGGGGTTCTTGTACGCCGGCATCGGATCGCAGTGTAGCCGAACCACGCAGGCCGCCTATTTCCTCATCTATCAACCTGTCTTGTGGATCTTCTACCTCATGATGATACGGGAGATCCACGCGAAATCTTTGGCGAGATTTCCGGGGATTGCCCGGGCTGGGCAGCAGGTGTTGGTCTATGGCCTGGTAGGGTCCATTATTCTGTCCGTCGTGACCGTCCAGCCGGACTTGCAGACGGGCAACCATGATGGTGCGACTTGGGTCCTGTACATAACGGCAGCCCACCGGGTAGTGACCGGTGGCTTTACCCTCTTTCTCTTGCTCCTAACCGTAATCCTCAGCTGGTTTCCCATCCCCACTTCCCGCAACACCGTTCTGCACACCACCCTATCCTTTTTCTTCTTTTTGTTGATGACCGTAACGCATCTTTTCCGAAATTTGAGCGGAAAAGCCAATACCGCTGAGGCGAATTTGGGGATTACGACGTTAGTGCTCCTCTGTCTTGCCGGCTGGGCGAAGCTGCTGCGGCCCGCGGGCGAAGTCGCGATGCCACCGGCAAGGACAGAGGTGGACGACGCCAGCTGGATTCTCTCTCAAATGGAGAGTCTCAACCGAGCCCTCCTCCGGGGCGTAAAGTAGACGCAAATTTTTCTGAGATTTTCTAGAAACGCAGCATTGCTTTCCACTGCATTCCGCCTTACACTGTCAAAGTAGTGCCGGATCGGGAGTGGTCGAACTCAAGGCGCAAAGTTAAGTCGATGACTGTTCTCATCGAATTGCACGTCTGCCGCGGCTGAAGGAAGAGTTTGTATGGTTTATTTGCCGTTTGTGGTTGGTGCCGTTGCGAGTCTTATTTTCGTGGTTTTACTAGCGCGTCTCCGCTCGGTTCCGATGCATCAAGCCAAGCGCCAGGATGGATTTGACGTCGAATGGTTTGAGTCTTTCTCCGCATTTCGGTATCTTCCCATGCGTCGCCTCCTGAACGGTTCGGATGAGGCCTTCCTGCAGACTCGTCAGCTCGGTTCTAACCTCTCCCTGCGCGCGTTTCGCGCCGAACGTCGCCAGTTGTTCCGCATCTACCTCCAGGACCTGCGGTCGGACTTCCGCCGGCTGAGCCTGGGGGCGAAGCAGGCGATTGTGAACGCCCCTACCGATCAGTCGCACCATGTCGAGACGCTGTTGGCCCTCGAATGGCGCTTCCGGAAGACGCTGTGGCGGACAGAGGTGGCTTTGGTTTTGCACGCTTGTGGCTGGCAAGTGGGCGACGTGTCGGGTTTGATCGACGTGGTCCAGCATTTTGAGTTCAGCCTCCGCGAGGTTTTCCTCGCGCAGAGTCAGGAACACGCTTAATAGTGCATTAGGCGAACCTCTGTTTCTTTGGAACTTGGTCGGACGGTCTCTTTCTGCTTCTCACTTGCCGGGGATAAGCGTAAGATAGAGCCTATGCGAGCCCTGTGTATTCTGCTGTCGGCCTCTGTCCTGCTTCCCGCCCAGACAACGGCTCCCAGCCATTGTGTCGTCTCGTCGAACGGAGCGCCCTCTCTACCGGCCAAACTCTTGAGTGGTCAGGGCCGGTCTCCTTTCCCCATCACTACCCGCAGCACCGAGGCACAGAAATTTTTTGAGCAGGGCGTAGCGCAGATGCACTCGTTTTGGGCGCGCGAGGCCGAACGGAGCTTTCTGCAGGCGGCGGCTCTCGATCCGGAGGCGCCGATGCCATGGTGGGGCGTGGCGATGGTCGCCGCCGGAGATTATCGTCCCCATTTTCAACTCGTCCGCGACAAAGGCGCCGCGCCCAAGGGCATGACTCCGCCCCTGCAGCGAGCCGTCGATGCCGCGCAAAAGGCGCAGGCGCTCGCCCGGAACGGCAGCGCTCGCGAACGGGCCTATATCGAGGCCATCGCCGCCCGCCGGCGCTTCCCGCTCGATGATGCCGCCGCCGATGCCGGCTATCTCGGCGGTCTGCGCGCCGTGCTCGCCCAGTATCCGGATGAGGTAGAGGCCGCAACGTATCTGGCGCTGCATCTTATGGACGGTTTCCTGACCCCATCCCGGCAGCCGCGTCCGGGCTCCCTCGAGGCCGTCCGAATTCTCAAGGATCTTGCCGCCCGCGTTCCGGATCATCCCGGGGTGCACCACTACGTCATTCATGGCTGGGAGGGCTCTTCGTTTGCCAAAGAGGCCTGGAATAGCTGTGAACGCTATGCCGCGCTGGTTCCGGAGATTCCGCACGCCCTCCACATGCCCGGCCACATCTACTCGCAAACCGGAAAGCTTGCCGAAGCCGCCGCCAGCTTCGTGGCCGCCGGGAACCTGGAGCGGAGCTACATGAAGGCCGACCCGGGCTATGGCAATCTCCACCACGGGCACAATATCCACTACCTGGCCGTGGTGCAGGCCGCCGCCGGCAACTACGATGACGCCATCCGGTCCGCCCGGGAACTGCTTACCTTCACCGAGTCCGCAGCCGAGGCCAAACAGCTCGATAACTCCCGCACCGCCTACCGGCAGGGCTGGTTTGCGCTGGTTCGGACGCTGGTCTGGGCCGAACGCTGGGATGCCATCCTCGACCCCGCCACGGTTCCCCTCATCGCCAAGCCGCGTGAGCAGGCCTGGATGCACTGGGCCCGCGGCCTCGCCTATGCCGCCAAGGGTGAAGTCGACAAGGCCCGGCTCGAAGCCAAGGGGATGCGCACCGCCCTTCTCGATTTTGAGGCCCGCAACAAGGCCAAACGTCCCCGGGAACTCGGCTTGGCCGAACAGGAGTTACACGGGCACATCACGATCGCCTCCGGCCGGGCGGGACGCGGCTTAAAGATCCTCGCTGAGGTCTCCACGGGCGAACGCGCGCTACGCTACAACGAGCCGCCCTTCTATCCCCGCCCCGTGGCCCTCGCCTGGGCCACGGCGGCCGCCAAAGCCGGCCAGCCGAAGCAGGCCGAACAGGCTTATCGCATCGCGCTCGAAGAGTTTCCGGCGATGGACCGCGCCGTCCGGGGGTTGCAGCAGGTCTTGACCCAGGACGCGATGCCGAACCCGAAGCGGGCCAGCGGTGGCCTCGAATAGCGTCACCGTTATTGGCGCCGGCTTAGCCGGCTGCGCGGCCGCCGTGGCGGCGCGGTCCCAGGGGGCCGCCGTCACCGTTTATGATCCAGCCCGCGCGGCCCGGCACCGGGTTTGTGGCGAGTTTTTGAGCCCGGAGGTGCGAAGTTCGCTCGAACAGCTCGGGGTCTGGCCGCAGGCTTCGGCCTGCCGCCCCGCGCTCATGCACTCGATGCGGGTGCACTTCGGACGCCGCGTCTGCGCTGACCGCCTGCCGGATCCCGCCATCGGCCTAAGCCGGCTACGCCTCGACCATCTGCTGCGCGATGCCGCCGCCGCCAGCGGCGTAAGATTTGTTGCCGAACGGGCCCGTCCCGCCCCGGGCTGCGTCCTGGCGACCGGCCGACAGACCGGCGCCGCCGCCTCCGGCGACCGCCTTTTCGGATTCAAAGCGCACTTCGTGGGGCCGCCCGGCGACTCCGTCGAACTCTACTTCGGCGACCGGTTCTACGTCGGAGTCAACCCCGTCGAAGACGGATTCACCAACGTCTGCGGTTTGGCCCCGGAGTCGCTGCTGCGCGGCATCAACTTCTCTTACGATGCGCTCCTGAGTCTCAGTCCGGCCCTCTTCGAACGAACCCGGCCCCTCACCCGCACCATGGACTGGCTCTCCACCGGGCCTCTCGTCTACGGCCTCCGCCGGCAACCGCCCGGCATCTACCCGGCTGGCGACGCCTTCGCCTTCATTGATCCCTTTACCGGCGCTGGCATGCTGAACGCCCTCGAAATGGGCCGAATGGCCGGTGCGGCCGCCGCCCTGGGTCAAACACCCGACGCCTACCGGACCGCGGTCCTTAGCCGACTCCGGCGACCGCTACGGGTAGCGCAGGTGTTGCGCACCGCGATCGCCACTGGCTTGGCCACCCACCTCGCGCCGTGGATCCCCGGCCGGTGGCTCTTCGCGCTGACGCGGCCGGCGCGCTAAAAATTGCTGGGCCCAAACGGAAAACCCGGTGAGTACTCGGAGGAAGATACTCACCGGTCGGGTCAGGCACCGCTCCGGTTATAGAGCGGTGGGGGTTGACCAACTCGCGAGGTTCCAGGATATTCCCGTTCAACCTCTAGTAGTATCCTAACCCCAAACCAGTCGTATTGTATAGTACCCCATCATAAAGATTGTGAAGAGGGAGGCGGTCCAGAGGGTGATGGTGAAGGGCAGGCCGGTGGTGACCTCCCGGGGCATGTGCTTATAACGCAGATAAAGCACGGAGATGGCGATCACAGGTAGCATCAGCGCCTGGGCCACCCCACCGATTTTGACCATCCGGCTGGGATCTACTTTCAGAAAATAGAGGCCTACCGGGATCAGCAAAAGCATGCAAACAAAGCGGTTCCGCCACTTCACCCGCGCCGCGTAGTC
Organism: Acidobacteriaceae bacterium; assembly: GCA_020247055.1. Classification (GTDB taxonomy): domain Bacteria; phylum Acidobacteriota; class Terriglobia; order Bryobacterales; family Bryobacteraceae. Next base: position 19,432 of record JADCJL010000249.1, read on the forward strand.
GCCGCGGTCAAACGCCCCGAGCAGGCAAGCCATATCCGAGTACACCCGGCTGTTGGAGGCTGTGGCGGCGAAAATCGTCCCGTAGAGCGTCGCGCAGGCGCCGACATAGAACACCCAGAGCGCCCAGGACCCCAGCGTCTCGGTATACATCTTCGACAGTACCGCGATCATCTCGTTTCCCGCCGGCAGCAGCCCCTGGCTATGCAGTACCCCGGCGCCCAGCAGGTAGAACGCCAACGTGGCAATCGTATAGATCGCCATGGAGGCGACAATATCGGTGTTCATCACCTTGATCCAGCCCTGCGCCCGGCTTCTCCAGACCGGCGAATCCTCACGAACGCCGGTGTAGCGCGCATAGCCCTTTTCAACACACCAGTACGGGTACATGAACAGCTCCGCCGCGCCAACGCCCGTGATGCCGAACACGGCCACCGCCGTCGCCAATCCCTGGCCCGGCAGCTTGAAGCTAAAGCCTTCGAGCAACAACGGGACCGTGAAGTACTCCGGCTTACTCACGAGCACCATGGCGCACAGCAGCGTGATCATCGTGAACAGGCCCACCTTGAACGTCGCCAGATGCTCCACTCGCTCGTATCCCCCGCCCAGCAGCAGCCACAGCGACATCGCCAGCAGTCCCAGCACCCAGGCCGTAATCGTCACCCCTGGCACAAGCGTATTCAGCACCTGCGCCACCCCGGCAAACATAGCCCCGATCTGGAACATGGTGACCAGCACCATGAACGCCCACATCCAAACCACCCAACTCACCCCGAGCCGCGGTCCGGGCACCAGGTTGAACGACCCAAGGCCCGTCTTGCCCGTAGCGATCGTAAACCGGCCCATCTCCGACTGCAGCGCGGGTTTCAGCACGCAGCTGATGAGGATGATCCAGAGCGCCACATAGCCGACTTCGGCGCCGAGCGAGGTGGTCGCAATCAGCTCTCCCGAGCCGACAATCGAGGCCGCCAGGATCATCCCCGGGCCAATCCGGCGGAGAATCTGCCAGAAGTGGCGCGGCGGTTCGGCGACATCCTCGTCGTGGTAAGCATACGGATCTTTGAGTGTTGGTTTAGACATGACAGGCGAAGCCATCTCGGTTACTGTATTGCATTTGCCAGGTACTGCGCCAGTTCCCCCCGGGTTACCGGGCCCGTCTTGGCGGGCAGGGCAGGGAACAGACGGGGGAACCGCGGCAGGCGCCAATCGCTCCACAGCAGCGGCAGATCGGCGTGAAACCAGTTACGGTGATCAACGGCCATCCAGCCGCGTTCGACGGCCATCGTGATCGCCGCGGCCCGCTCGGCCGGAATGGCGAACAGCGCCGCCAGAATCTGCGCCGCCTCGCCGCGCGTCACCGGCGCGTCGGGCGAAGCGTGCAGGTCGTGGGAGTTCACCGGATAGAGCCCTCGCTGCGCGGTCAATTGAATGGCCGCAAAGCGGGGGTCGGAGGGCGCCAGATCATCGAACCAGAATATGGGGATGCCAGCGCGGGTCAACTCGCGATCGAGCGTCTGGCCGGCGGCGAGGGTGGCCAGCATCGCCGCCGCCTCGCCGACATTCCATTCGATCGGATGCAGGCGGTAGGCGCCGTTGGTCAAGTGCGTGACGCCGATGTTCTTGCCCGCCGGCAGAAAGTTCTCAATCGGATCCTTCGGCAGCAGGGCGCCGGCGGGAATCTGGAACGGCCGCGGCATCATCATGCGGCCCTTTTCGTTGGCGCCGCAGGGGTGAATATCCACCATGTAGAAGCCCGTGCCGGCCGAGGCAGGGAAGTGGCGGGCGCGGAGACCGGTCTGAAACTCGGCGACAATGTCCTGCTCGCGCACCGTTTCGCGCGCCACAATCCGCCGGCTCTCGCGAATGTAGGGGTACTGCGACAGGCCATCGGCCGAGCCCATCTGTTCGGGCAACAGCTTCAACTCCGGATGTCCCAACTCATGCTGCATCCAGGCGAGAAAGGCGTAGGAGGTGCGCTTGGCCTGCTGGAGAAGCCGCGCCAGGTCGGCCGGACTCCGGTCCAGGATCGACTCTTCGTGGTAATCCTGCCGCGGCCAGTTCATCAGCGCCACATTCGGGCTCTTCACCCGGCGCCAGGAGAAAAAGGGCCGGGGCGACATGTTGTTCGGCACCGGCGGGTCGTCGCCGTACATGCTATAGAGCACTTCGCCGCGCCAGCCGTACTCGGCCGGGTAGTTCATCCGCAAGCTGAAGTTCTGCCGCTTGACTATGGCGTCATGGTCGGCCAGCTTCGGCCGCGCGTGGTTTTCGCCCGGGCGGGATTCGATGATGAACGGGTAGGTGAAGCTCTGCACGCAGGCCGGGTTGGGCCGGTCGGCGGCATGGGGTTCGCCCGTATCGGAGCGGGCCTCGGCGCCCACCACGTAGGGCACCTTGGCCATCGGCAGCAGGTCGCCCATCTCGGTGGCATCGAGCACCCAGCCCGGCGTAATCCGCAGAAACTCCCGCGTATCGAGGTTTACGGCCAACGCGGCGGTGATGCGGTTGCGTTCGCGGGTCAACTCGACGATCTTGGTGCGGCGCAGCAGCCGGATATTGGGCCGCGCGGCCAGCATCTCCTCGAGAAGGCGCACCGCCACGCGCGGCTCAAAGCAGAGCGAGGAGACGTAGCAGCCGCCTGGGTTGGGCGTCCCGCCGTAGGCGCCGCGAATCTTCTGGCGGAACTGCAGATAGCTGAGCGGCGCACCCGTGATCTCAATGAATTTATGTTCGTCGAGCGCCGAAACGCCGCCCGCCGTCGCCTGGCCGCCGATCCAGGAAGACTCTTCGGTCAGGCAAACGCTGCGTCCGCGGTCGGCCGCCCGCACCGCCGCCGCCACGCCGCCCATCCCGGCGCCGGCCACCAGGACGTCACAGGCCGCCGCCGGCGGCTGCGCGGGGGCCTCCAACCGCAGCACGGCTTGCTGCGGGTCGCCGTCGACGGGCACCTTCTCGATATCGACGACCGTAACGATCGTTGCCGCTACCATCCACCAGGACACAGCTTACGATTCTATCCTTTCCACCAGCTGGCTCATGTGCTGAATGATAAAGTCCGGCGGTTCGGCCGCAAACGTCTCCGGCTGAAACCCCCAGGCGCACCCGCAAGCCTGCACCCCGGCGTTGCGCGCCGTCCGGATGTCCACCGCCGAGTCGCCCACCATGATCGTCCGGCTTTTGCTCATGCCGGTTTCGCTGAGCAGCGTAAGGATGCCCACCGGGTCGGGCTTCTTCTTCGGCTCAAAGCTGTTCCCACCGTAGATCCGCACGAAGTGTCCGGCCAGGCCCAACTGCGTCATCATGCGTTCGGAGAACTTCACCGGCTTATTCGTCAGCACCGCCAGCGTGTGGCCCTTCGTACGCATCCGATCGAGCGCCTCCCGCACCCCGTCGTAGAGTACGGTCTTGTCGAGCATATGCGCCCCGTAGTATTTGATGAAGAACGCGTGCGCGCGCTCCACCTCGGCTTCGGGCGCGGTTTCGCCCAGCGCGCTCCGCACCAGCGCCAGCGCGCCGCGCCCAACGTACCTGGCCACCTGCTCACCCGGCAGCGGCGGCAGGCTCATGTAGCCGCGCGTCGCGTTGACCGAGTCAATCAGGTCCTGCTTGGAGTCCACCAGCGTCCCGTCCAAATCAAAAATCAGTAGATGCATGAAACTCTATTCCAACCGCCGGATCTGGTCGCGCAGCGGGTTAAACCAGGCCTTTTTCGCCTTCTCATAGTTCTTCAAAAACTCCTGCTTGAACTCGGTCGGCATCAGTTCGGAAAGCACGCGCGAGGAGTCCAGCAGATAAGGCGCCAGGCGAGAGCCGACGACCAGAGACGGCGGCTCACCCGGCAAAAACGCGTTCACCGCCATCAGCAGGACAATCGCGATCAGCCCCCCGCGGACCAACCCCACCAGGCCCCCTAACACCCGGTTCAGCCACGACAAGCCCACCAGCTTAAAAAAACGCGTTGCGGCGTGCCCCAGCAGCGCCCCCGCCAGAATCACCCCGCCGAAGATTCCAATGTAGCCGAGAAAGTTCGCCACCCCCGCCGAACTCGTGTACTCGCGAAACGGCCGTCCGGCCTCCGGGTAGTAAAGCGCCGCGAGCCCGAAGGCCAGCACCAGCGCGGCCAGCCCAATCCCGATCCGCGCAAACCCCCGTACCGCGCCCGAATACACGGATCCAAGCAGGATAGCCGCAAAGGCGAGATCGAGAACGTTCACAGCTTCTTGCCAGTCAGAATCCGGTAGGCTTCCACGTATTTCTCCCGCGTCCGCGCCACCACCTCTTCGGGCAGCTCCGGTCCGGGCGATTGCTTGTTCCAGTCGAGGGTCTCGAGGTAATCCCGGACATACTGCTTGTCGAAGGAGGGCTGCGGCCCGCCGGGCTGGTACGTCGCCCGCGGCCAGAATCGCGAACTGTCCGGCGTCAGCACCTCGTCGGCCACCACCAGCCTTCCGTCGACAAAACCAAACTCAAACTTCGTATCGGCCAGGATGATCCCCCGCGTCTCGGCATAGGCCGCCGCGCGGTCGTAGATCCGCAGGGTCAGATCGCGGAGCTGGCTCGCCAGCTTGGCGCCCACCTGCCCCACCACCTGTTCAAACGGGATGTTCTCGTCGTGGCCCGTCTGCGCCTTCGTGGCCGGCGTGTAGATCGGCGCCGGCAGCCGGTCGCCCTCCCGCAGCCCCGGCGGCAGCGGCAGGCCGCAAACGGTTCCGCCCTGTTGATACTCCTTCCAGCCGGAGCCGGAAAGATATCCCCGCGCCACGCACTCTACATCCACCATCTTGGCCAGGTGAATGAACATCGACCGGCCTTCGAGCTGATCCCGGAACGGCTGCAGCGAGGCAGGAAACTCCTCGACGTTGGCGCTGATGACGTGATTGGGCACCACGTCCTTCAAGAAATCGAACCAGAACAGCGAAATCTGCGTCAGGACCTTGCCCTTGTCCGGAATGCCGCTCCCCAGAATCACGTCGAAGGCGGAGATGCGGTCCGTAGCCACCATCAGCAGCTCCGTCGGCGAGATCTCGTAGACATCCCGAACCTTGCCGCGACGAAGGAGCTTAACCCCGGGAAGATTGCTTTCAATCAGTAAACCCATAAACAGTCTGGAATACTTCATTATAGAGGGATGAGCGAACGCCCTCTCGTCACCGACCTCGTCCAGATCAAAAGGCTCGGAGAGCAGAAGCGCGACGAGAACCTGCGCCTCCGGATGCACCTCAAACGCCACGCCTTCGTCGAGCGGAAACTGAAAGCCATCGCCGACCGGATCGAAAAGAAGACCGACTGCCTGGCCTGCGCCAACTGCTGCCGCAACGCCACCGCGCGCCTGCAGGAGCGGGAGCTCGAGGCCGTCGCCAAAGGCGCCGGCATGCGCCTCAAGGATTTTTTGCGCGATTGCGTCGAGGAGTCCGCCGAGGAGGGCCTTATTCTCAAGCGCCACGAAGATGGCAGCTGCGTCTTCCTGAACGGCAACGAGTGCCTCATCTACCGCCACCGGCCCACCGCCTGCCGCCACTTTCCCCATCTGACGAGCGGCCCCGGCTCGCTCATCTGGCGCATGTGGGAGATGCCCGACCGCGCTACCTACTGCCCCATCGTCTACAACACGCTCGAGGAGTGGAAGGACGAGGTCGATTTCCAGCGCACCGTTTAGGCGTATGCCAACAGGGGCTCTCCGGTCGCCATCTGCTCGCCGGTTGCGGCCTCGTCTCCTGCGCCAGGCGCTCGCGCGCCCGCATCGCCGTGGTAACCAAATCCTCGAGCGGGCCGCCGCCGCGGGCATTCCCGTCTGCGTCTTCGATTCGGCCGTGAACTTCGCGGATTACGTCACCTTCGTCGCCACCGACAATTTCGCCGCCGGCGGCCAGGCAGCCCGCGAGATTGGCCGGCTCCTGCAGGGGCGGGGAAGCGTGGCCATGGTCATGCAGAAGCCCGGAGGCGCCCCCACCGGCCTCCGCGAGCGCGGCTTTGTGGAAACCCTCGAACGCGAGTTCCCTGCCGTTCGTCTCGTCGCCCGCCAGTTCGGCATGGGCGACCGCGCCCGCTCCCGCGCCGCGGACGCAAACATCCTCACCGCCCTCGCCGGACTCCAGGCCATTTTCGGATCGAGCGAGGCCGCCACCATCGGCATCATCCGGGCCGTCGAAAGGCGCGACCGCGCCGGCCAGATCAAGATCGTCAGGTCGCGGCGGCGCCCTTAAACCAACGCCGACAGCATCGCCGCCATCAGCTCCCGACCGTGCGCCGGCGTCAAGCCCTCCCGGCGCAGCAGGTCGCCTGTCACGCCCGGATCAAACGGCTGCGATACCGACAGATGCGGCAGAAACGTCGCCAGGCCGGCCATGGCGCGCCATCCGGTCGTACGCTCGGACACCGCCTTCAACGCCCACTCGAACTTCGAGGCGGAAACCAGCCGCGGCCGCTTGCCCCCGCCGGCAAACGCCATGTCCAGAAGTTCCCCCAAGGTGGGCGCCAACGCTGGCCCGGCGCAGAGGTGCCGGATCGCTCCGGCCTCAAAATGACGGGCGATCAGGGTGGCCAGTGCTCGCCCGGTCCACGCCGCATCAATCAGGTCGACGGGAACCTCCGGCCGGCCTGGCAACAGAGGAATCTCCGAGCTGAAGGGAATCAACCGCAACACCTGCTCCACGTGACCGCCCCCGCCCATCACGGAACTCAACCGGTGGATCGAAACCGGCAGCTTCGTTTCGGCCAGCACCAACGCCTCTGCCTCATGCTTCGATTGCGTGTAGGTATTGAAGTAGCCCTCGCCGTGCGGCACCGGCGCCTCGCGGACCCAGCCCTCCCGCCGCCCGGCAATGTAGAGCGTACTGATATGCGCGAAACGCTCCAGCCGCGGGCAGCCCTGCGCGAACTCGAGCATCCGCCGGGTCCCTTCAAGATTCGTCTCCCGCACCTCGTCAAGCGGCAGGTTAAACCGAATCTCCGCCGCGCAATGAATGATCACGCGGGCCTGCCGCTGCAGGGCGGCTCGCTCCTCGCTCGGCAACCCCAAGCCAGGTACGCGGATGTCCGCCGCCGGGCGGCGCAACAGGTGAATCGCTTCACCGGGCATCAACCGCTCCAAAACCGGGAGCATCTCCCGTCCTACCGTCCCCGTTCCACCGGTGACCAAAATCATCACGAACGCTCCCGTACCGGCGCGTATCGCCGCGCCAGCCAACTGGGCGACACACCCAGCCAATACAAAATCTGCAGACCGGTCCACTCGGCAAACACCCAGGCAAGATTGCGGTGCTCAAACCGCCGGGACGATGCCGTCAACCCGCACGCCACTCGCCGGAATCGGCCGCGCCGGCGAATCCGCCGGACCAGGTCGATATCTTCAAACAGGGGCATCGGTCGAAAACCGCCCACCGCCTCGTAACTCTCCCGGCGGACAAAAATACCCGAATCCCCGTAGCAAAGCCCGAGCAGCCGAAACCACGGATAGGCCCGCGTCAACCGCCGCGCGGCCCGCCCGGATCCGCCAAACCGGACTACGAAGTTGCCCCCCGCCACGCTCGGGTCCGCGAGCGCCCCGCGGATTGCCTGCGTCGCGCCCGGGTCCGGCGTGCAATCCGCGTGCAGGAACCAAAGAACATCTCCCGTGGCCAGCGCGGCGCCCGCCGCTTGCTGCGAACCACGGCCGGTTTCCGTCCGAATGACCTTCGCCAAGGGGGCGGCCAGACGACGAGTGTCGTCGGTGCTACCCCCATCGGCCACAATCAACTCCTCCAAACCATCCAGCGCCGTCACCGCAGCGAGGGTTGCGGGCAGCGCGACGGCTTCGTTCAGGGTCGGAATGATGACAGAAATGCGCAATACCGAACTTCGCAGAATATATATTATGTCAACTCGTATTCCGGATCACCAAACGGTCCGGCCAAAACCCTCCATTGTACACTGGCCACCGTCAGCGTTCCCGTCCGCCGCCGCCTCCGGCCCGGCCCACTCCACCGCCGTCACCACCCCGCATGCCTCCCCCGCGCATTCCGCCCTCCGGACGGCTCATCTGGTCGCGGACTACGGGACCATCGAGGCGTCCACCGCCCGGAATCGTAGGCGCGGCGTCATTCCCCCGGCTCCGTCCGCCGCCGAACCACCCCCCGGAATTGCTCTCGCCCCGGGTGATGCCGCCGCCCCCATCGCCCCGGCTACGCCCACTGCCGAACCCTCCCCAGCCGCCCCGATCGCTCCCGCCGTTGCTCTCTCCCCGGGTGATGCCGCCGCCTCCATCGCCCCGGCTACGCCCGCTGCCTAACCCTCCCCAGCCGCCCCGATCGCTCCCCCCATTGCTCTCCCCCCGCGTCACCGCCCCCCCCGCATCCCCGCGCGAAGCCCCGTCCCCAAACCGCCTCCATCCCCCGGTATCACCGCCCCGATTCATCTCTCCCCGCGTCACCGCTCCCCCCGCATCCCCACGCGATGCCCCGTCACCAAACCGTCTCCATCCCCCGGTATCACCGCCCCGATTCATCTCCCCCCGCGTCACCGCTCCCCCTGCATCCCCACGCGAAGCCCCGTCCCCAAACCGTCTCCATCCCCCGGTGTCACCGCCCCGGTTCATCTCCCCCCGCGTCACCGCTCCCCCCGCATCCCCACGCGAAGCCCCGTCCCCGAGCCGCCGCCAACCCCCATCATCTCCGCCCCGATTGATATCCCCCCGCGTCACCGCCCCCCCATCGCCCCGCGGCTGCTCCAAACGAGCCCCGCCCCGCTCCAGAATGTTCCCTCCCCGTCCGCCGGCCACCACGCCGTTCTCCCCTGCAAAGGTCTGCCGCGAAACATCCTGCAGCGCCGCCCGCTGGCTTTCAAACGGTACCCGGTCAATCCGCCCCGGTTGCGTCCGGCTGAAGAACCGGTCATCGCCCCGCGAAGCGCCCACCGGCGAGCCTACCGCCCGGTCACTCCACCGCAAACTCTCCCGCCCCGGCGCCGCCGGCAGTTGGCCCCGCACAAACGAGGCGTTGTTCAACTGATTCCGGTCAAAGCGGATCGGGTTCACCCCCCCACGCCCGAAATCCTGCCCGTTAATCACCGTCACCCCGTCATCAAACCGCGCATTCCGGTAGACATTCGTGACGTTGATGTTCGTGATGTTCACACTGTTGTTGACATAACCCGGGTTCCGGAAGCCGCCGTAGTACCCCCGCCCGTACCACGGGTTGTACCGTTCAAACGGCGCCAGCGGCACCCAACCCCAGTTGCCGAACCCCACCCCGACCCCCACGTTGAAACCGCGCCCGCCACCCCACCCGAAAAAGCCCACCAGCGCCGGACTCCAGAAATGCCGCGCACTCTGCCGTCCCGGCCACCAGCACCAGCCCAGCCCGACCCGGTGAAACCA